>JBAXQV010000048.1:0-17842 GCA_037131575.1 Actinomycetota bacterium | reverse complement strand
GATCTGAACCTGCGACCTTCGGGTTATGAGCGCAACGACCGGGCTGTCCGCCAGTGACCGTCACTACCCGTCAGTGGCCGTGACCTGCTCTGCTTCGGGGCGACGGCTGACCACGACGAGCCGGAAGTGACCCTGAGAAGCCGAGGGTCGGGTTGCAGTCGGGTTGCAGCCTCGTTGAACTCCTCAAGCGAGTTGCGGCCGTTTCGAGCAAGACCGAATCCGTGCCCTTCCTACGCGGGCACATCCAACTGAGCTGAGACCTCGTCCCATCTCTGGACCTCGGAGGTCATCTGGCGGAGACCATCCTTTGTCGATTCGGCGCGATGGCGCGATGCCCGAGATCATGCGGTTCTGGTGCCGCTGAGGTTGAGGACGATGATCCCGGTGACAACGAGTGCGACGCCGAGCAACGTTGTCGGCCGTAGATGGTCCCCGAATGCGAGGCAGCCGATGGTGGCGATGGCGACGGTGCCGACGCCTGAGTAGGTGGCGTAGGACGTACCGAGGGGGAGGACGGTGATTGCTTTGCTGAAGGTGATGAGCACGCCGAGGTAGGCGAGAAGGGTGAGGCCCGCCCAGGCGGGGACAGTGAAGCCATGGGAGAGGCGGCTCGACGAGGTCGCGATGGCGTCGAGGATGATGGTAAGCCCGAGCCAGATCATTGCGTGGTCCGGTCTCGTGTCGGGTTGGTGCCATCGATGAGGCCGAGCACTCCTCCACCACGGCTCGTGGCGTCGTGGACCCCTGCGCCGAGGAGTCCGCGCAGGGCGGGTTCGAAGGATGCGATCGCGTTGGCGGGGATGTTGGCGGCGTGGTTCTCGACGGGGCGAAGCCAGCCTGCGCAGTAGGAGATCGACAGCACCCGGCGCCGTCGGTCCGTGACGTTGGCGCCACCCCCGTGGACGAGGTCGCCGCGGAACAGCAGCACGTCTCCGGCCCCCATTGTCGCTCGGGCGAGTTCGTCGGGGTTCGCCTGGCGTGAGGTAGGCCAGCGATGACTTCCCGCGGCGACGTGTGTGGCTCCGTTGTCGATTGTGCAGTCGTCGAGGGCGATGATCGCGTTGACGATGACCGGGTGCTCGCCGAATGGGAGTGCGGGCCAGGAGTCGCTGTCGCGGTGGAGGTACTGCGCATTCTCACCGGGTCCGATTTGGATGAGTTCGCCGGCGTTGAGCAGCACGCTCGTGGCGACCGGGTCGAGCGTTCGGGTTGCCCATTCGACCAGGAACGGATCCGCGATGAGTCCGGGCGCCCACGTGGGGAGTTTGTGGGCGAGGCCGTGGAGTCGCAGAGTGCGGTGGCCGAGAAACATGTCGTACAGTTCCGAGCCACTGTCGGGCAGACCGGCCTTCGGGTGCGCGGCGAGCCACTCGTCGACTTCCCGGTTCACCCCTGCGAGCCGTTCGGCGTCCAGCCAGCCCTCCACGATGACCGCTCCGGGTTCGCGGGTGGACTCGACGAGGTCGTCCAACGGGGTGTCTGGTCCAACGCGAGTCACAGGCGGGGCGTCAACATGCACTCCGTGGCGCGCCAGGTCTGAGTCGTCGGTGGTGGGGTGGTTGATGGGGATCGGGTTGGCGTCGGTGATCAGCCACCACGTGCCGCCCTCTGGGCCGGTGGTCTCGGGGCCGTAGGTGTGTCCCGCGCGGGTCCAGCGGACGTCGCCGGACCGGTACACGCCTTCGCCGTCGATGTGGTGCTCTCCTTGGACGTAGAGGTAGCAGACGTCGCCGTGGTGGCTGTGTCGGGGTCGGGTGGTGTGGGGCGGGTCGCTGACTTTGATCACGTACGGCACGCCGGCCTGGCCGAAGGCGTCCGGGTGGACCCAGAGCAGCCCGTTGGTGTCGGGATCGGCGATCGGGGTGATCTCGTCGGCGCGGATGTGGAGATGGTTGAGCATGGTGGTGTTCCTTGTCTAATCAGCCGACGATGGTCGGCCAGCCGGCGAGTCGGGCGCGGTTCGTTGCGGCTCGGCGGGCCATCTGACGGGAGGTGGCGAGCTGTTGGCGCCACCCCTGAGGAGTGGCCTGCAACGATCCGCGCCGACGCTCGACGTTGAACGCCCCGGTGGCCACTTGCCCGTGCAGCGTGAGTTGGCGGAGATCGTTCATGTCGGTGTCCTCCTCGTGGATCAGCAGCACAGCGAGCCCATCGGGGATCGATGTGTCCAGCTCGATCTCGGGGGCGTTGAGGTCCTCCGGCCGCGGGGTCGGAAACACATGCAGTACGCCTTCTCGGTCGAGGACCGTGATCGTCGCGAGGTCACTTCCCGGTCGCTCGACGACAAGGTCGGGTGTGATCGACATCACCACCCTGCCCACATACCAGGCGAAGAGTCGACGGTGCGCGGGGATGCCGAGGATGCCGCGTGCTGGCGGGTACTTGGTGAGTTCCTGCTGGCGGAGATGGCGGTCGAACCAAGCGGGTGTCATATCGACCGCAACCGCCGCCCGGCCGCTCAACTGGACCCCACCGGCGAACAGCACCACCCTCGGATCCCGGTGCACCGCGGCTGCCTTGTCGATCAACGCCAAGGTCGAGGTGACGACCGGGACACTGTCGACGACGTATGGCGTCACTGCGCACACGTTCGGATGTCCCGACCGCATGACGTAGCCGAGCACCCCGACCTGCGCGCTGTCCAGCGCCTGCACAACCGACCTTGTAGTCATGATGCATACCATACGTTGCGTATCAGTTGTTGCGCAACATTTGAGATTGGATAGCCGAGGGCCGACTACGCTCCGGGGCATGCCGAAACAGGTGGACCACGAGCAACGCCGACTGGAGATCGTGGCAGCCACATGGCTGGCCCTTGAGGACGTCGGGCTCGACGGCACCACCATGCGGGAGATCGCGGTACGCGCCGAGTGCACGACCGGCCGACTCAACCACTACTTCGAAAGCCGCGACGCGATCATCGTCGCCGCGCTCCGCCAGGTCCACTCCGCCGCTGCCCATCGCATGCTGAGCGCGCTCGACGGACGCACCGGGATTGACGCGCTTCGCGCGGTCCTGCTCGAGTCTCTGCCCCTCGACGCGCAACGCCGAAGAGAATGGAAGGTGTGGCTCGCCTTCTGGTCTCGAGCCTCCACCGACGACGCACTCAAAGCCGAGAACACGCGCCGCTACAGCGAATGGCGCGACCTCATCAACACTCTGCTGAAGTCGGTGAACGATTGGAACAGGCTGGACCGCGAGCGCACCACCGACGCCCTACTCGCCATCATCGACGGACTCGGGCTTCAAGCGACACTCGACCCGACAACGATGACCGCACGACGGCTCGAACAAGCCATCGATCATGCCCTTCACGAGATGATCCCACGAGCTCGTCTTCACCCGACAGCCGAGACCCTCAGAGTTGTCAAACACCCGCCCGCCCGGGCGCCGCGATGAGACCGCCCCGCCGTCTCGCCACCGAACCCCTCCGCCACGCCGTCGATGTCGACGGCCCTCGCTTCGATCGACTCGTCGAAGAGCCCGTCGCTGGTCATGAGAGTCATGCTCGGGTGAGTCACAACTTCGTCCACGCGACCTTCACCATCGCCGGCTTTGACGATGTAGGCGCTCTGGCCGATGACGTGCGAGATCGACCTTCGGGTTCATGGCTCGAAGGCTGCGAGCGCTCGACGGCGGCCGCCGGCATCACGGACACCAGCGGTCACTGCCGGTGCATCACGGTCAACGCCGCCCAGTCGTTCGGCGGCCGATCGGCGAGCCAGTCGCCGAATGTCAAGTGTCGGTACCCGCCTGACAGTTCGTGTTCGGTACCTGCCTGACAGGTGCTGAGGGGTTCAGGCGGCGTTGATCCTGCGGGTCGGCCGCCGGGGTTGGCGAGCGCGCCGTGTTCGCGGGTGCGGTCATGCTTGACCTTGTGGCGGCGGATCAGCTGCTCGCCGATCGCGATCTCGACGTGATCTCCAACGACTGCGACTTGCACCTGCCGGCGTCGGTAGGCGTTCCCGGCCCGATAGTTCGCCCCAGCGAAGCTGACGTTGCCCGACGAATCGACCTTGCGTGACACCGTCACCACCGCGACGGTCGGCCGCGATGCGACAGGTTCACGGCCACGCGTTCGACGCTCGATCCCGGCCTGCTGCTTGGCCGGGTCGTGACGGCGGGCGTGTGTCGCGATCAACACGCCGCGGTGGTGGAGCTGCACGAGCCCGCCATCACAGACGACCTGGACGTCTTGGCCGGCGAGCCACACCCCGGCCTTGTAGTCGGCAGCGGCGAAACTGATCGCGCCTTTGCGGTTCACCCGCCGAGTCGCCGCCGGTGGCATCCCCGCCGCCGGATCGGGTGCCGGATCGGGTGCCGGGTCGGCGGTCGTGGCTGGGCCGATCGGAGTGCGGTCCGCGAGCTGGAACCGGTCCCACGGTGTTGCCATCCCGAGCGACTGATGCGGACGGACACGGTTGTAGTGCTCGACCCACCGATCGAGCTGCGCCTGCGCGTCCGTGATCGACTCGAAGACCTTGCCGTCGAGGAACTCTCGTCGCAACGTCTTGTGCCACCGCTCGACCTTGCCTGTCGTCGTCGGTGATCGAGGCCTCGTCAGGATGTGCTTGATCCCGTTCTCCCGGCAGATCCGATCGAACAACACCTCACCGGTCCCCGGACCGAACCGGCCCGTGAACACCTTGCCGTTGTCGGTCAAGATCTGGGCGGGCACCCCATGACGACGCATCGCCAACCCGAGCGCATCACACGTCGGCCGAGCTGTCGCCCGGACCACGACCTGCGCTGACACACAGAACCTCGAATGGTCATCGACACCGGACACGATCTTGGCCTCGCTGCCATCGACGAGATGGACGCCGCCGACGATGTCCATCTGCCACAACTCCATCGCCCGCGAACGTTCCCACCGCTTGTAATCCGAACGCTTCCGCTTCCGTGCCTGCGGCGTGATCAACCCATGCCTGACCAGACACCGATGGATCGCCGACACCGACGGCACCGGCTCCACCTCGGCCCGCTCGAGCTCATGCCGCAACGTCTTCGGACCCCACCCCGGATGCACCCGGCGCAACTCCACGATCCTCGCTTCGATCTCAGCCGGCATCTGATGCGGACACGACAACGGCCGCGCCGAACCATCCACCAGACCAGCCAGACCCTTGGACGCATACCTGCGCAACCACTCGTGCACGGTCTGCCGCGCAACCCCATGCCGACGAGCAACATCAGTCACCGTCGCCCCATCGTTCACGACCTCGAGCACCGCCTGATAGCGCTGTTCCACGACGCTGAGTTCCACGATCACCAGCGAGACCCCCTCGGAACCGAGACGAGCCCACACGCCCGTCACCGAGAAGGCTGACCCAGCAGAACAACACCGAGTGTCAGGCAGCTACCGACACCACCGTCGCCCAGCTACCGGAACCGCGTCCCGAAACTGTCACCCACCTACCGAAGCCACGATGTCCAGCATGAACCGGAACTGCACACGATCGGTGCAGACCAGAGCATCCGGAAGGTGTCAGCCGGATGGCCAGACAGCCATCCACGGACCACAGCAATTGCATCTACCAGGTGTTTTTCGTGGAGCTGAGGGGAATTGAACCCCTGACCTCTTCCATGCCATGGAAGCGCTCTGCCAACTGAGCTACAGCCCCGTAATGGGACGACTGAGATTACCAACGGGCGCGACGCGTTCCAAACGTTCGCCCGAGTTCGTGGTGACTTTCCGCCCTACAAACGCCGCAATCGGCGCAAACGCCGCCGGGTGGGCGACACGATGCCCTGCAGAATCACGGTGACGAGGGTGGCGCCGATGAGCACCCGCGCCGGAAGCGGCAACGACCCGTACCAGGGCGCCACCAGCCAAGCCAGCACGAACGACACCGGGTACACCCACGCCACATCGCTGAAGACACGCCTCCAGGCCGGGCCATGAGGGCGGGCGTTGGCAGCGGCCTCGAACCATTCGTCGACGCCGACGGTGCGCTGCACCCGGGCACCGGTCACGAACAACTCGCCGCGTTCCATCAGCTCGTTGCGCACCGCCGAGCGTTCCCACTCGCGCAGGTGGATGCCGTCGATGAACCGCACCACGATCTGGTACTCGCCGCCGGCATAGCCCGGGTGAAACACACCGGCGCCGAGGTAGCCGGGCGCCACTCGTGCCGCAGCCACCAGCTCATCGGCCCAACGCTGGAACTCGGCCTCGAAGCCGGGCGCCACGGTGCGCGCCACCGTCACCGTCACCGGGTCGGCGGCGATGCGTGGCAATTTCGACGTATCGAAGGGACCGGACAGGGAGACACTCATAGCCCTATCAACGCTAGCGATACAGAATCATTCCCGATCGGTGAAACCGATCACACCTCGGCGGCTCACACCTTGGCGAGTCACACTTCGGCGGTCTGCCACTCCACACGCGGCACATCGCGGTACAACCGCTCGATTTCGTAGTAGGCGCGCACCTCATCGGTGAACACGTGCACCACCACATCGCCATAGTCGATGAGCACCCACTGCTGTTCGCTGAGGCCCTCGATACGAATCGGCGACCGGCCGTGCGCGGCGCGCACGTCTTCCTCCACCGCATCGACGATGGAGCGCACCAGCCGGCGGTTCGAGGCGCTGGTGACCACGAAATAGTCGGTGATGGCCAACAAATCGCCAACGGCCAGCACGATGGTGTGCTCGGCCTTCTTGTCGTCGGCAGCCCGCGCTGCGGTACACGCGATCTGCTGGGGGGTTGCTGTGCTCATGACGTGGCTTTCGAGAGGTAGTCGGTGCCGAGCACGATGGTGAGGTCGACACCGTCGATACGGAAACTCGGATCGACGAAGGAGATCGACCCGAAGATCGCGTTGGTTTGCTCGGCCTTCGAGCGGTTGATCGCGTCAGGCACCATGAACACGGTATCGGGGCGTGGCGCAACGGTCATGTCGATCGACACGATGTTGGCTCCCAGGTACAGCAATTTGTCGACCGTGCGTTTGACGGCCGCTTCGTAACCGGTGGGAGCTTCCAGACGGAACAGCAGGCCCGGCGACGGGGCCGACATCGACCCGGGTGCGATGCTGGCGAACACCATCACCACGTCGCTGCGATCGACCTGCACGACGTCGAGGTTGCCAGGGTTTTGCGTAGCGGTGAATTCACTGGTGGCCAACCCACGACTGTGCACGGGCCCCGCGAACAGGTGTGCCATCACCTCAGCCGAGTTGGTGGGCATCGCTGTCGTGTCGATGGACGTGGGTAGCCCGTTGCCGACGGCACTGGCAACACCAGCCCACACCGCCTCGGCATCGGCACGGTGCTCGGCCTGCCCCGTAGCCGTATCGGGCGGCGCAGCGGTGAGCAAGCGGGCGGCCTCGGCCGGATCAACCGTGAGGGTGGGCAGGCCGGCGCGAACCACGGAGATGGCCGACAGCGACTTGAACAGGTCGGCGGTCTGCGCGGCGTCGCTCACTTGCACGTGATCGAGGTTCACCAACAGCAGCGACTCGGCCGCCGCCTTCGCACCCTCGGCACCAGCGTCCGCGAACACTTGTTGGAGCGATTGGCGAGCGTCGTCGTTGAACCCCACATCGGAGTTCAGCGGCACGCTCACCACGCTGCCACCACGCAACGACGGGTCGAGGACCACGACCGAGACGCTCGACAACTTCCCGGCAGGATCGGTGGTGAGATACAGCGCGGTAGGAGTCGCCGGAAAGGTATGCACCGGCAGATTCTTCGCCTTCGCATCTTTCCCACCGGTCGACGACAACACGGCTCGCGCCCCGGCATAGCCCAACAGCGGGCCGAGAACCACCGTCACCGCAGTGACAGCCAACATGATTCGAGTGGTGCGTCGTCGACGCGAGTCGAGCGCGGTCATTCCGCCTCACGGTACAGGCCACGCTCAGCGATGATGCGTCGCACCGGCTCGGTGACCAGATAGTCGAGTGGTCGCCCATCGCGTACCCGGTTGCGCAGGTCGGTACTCGACACCTCGAGGTGCGGCACTTCCACGCGCAGCCACCGGAACTGACTAGGAAGTTCCACCGGGGCACCGGGGCGGTCGACCACCACCAACTCAGAGCGAGCGACCACCTCTCCATAGCGCGCCCATGTGGTGATACCCGCAGCTGCATCGTCGCCGACGATGGTGAACAACTGGGCCTGCGGATACACATCGCCCAGTTCGGCGAGAGTGTCAGCCGTGTAACTGGCCCCACCCCGATCGATTTCCTGGCTACCCACGATGAGGCCTTCCACATCGGCAACGGCGGCATCGACCATGGCCAAACGGTCGTCGGCTGGCGTGATGGCGCGCTGCCCTTGTTTCTGCCAGGGCACGTTCGCCACCATCAAGATCACCAGATCGAGTTCGAGTGCGTGGCGAACGTTCACGGCCGTGACGAGGTGCCCCACGTGTGGGGGGTCGAAGGTGCCACCGAACAGCCCAATTCGCTCGATCACCCGGGGAGATGGCACGGCGCCCGAGTGTAGGGCCATCGACACCCCTGCCTACATGCATGACGGCGATGAACGAGGACGATAAGTACCAGACAGGGCTTGACACGTGTAGTACAGTTCTTTGTCCCCCGAAATCCCCCATCTACGCCAGCCTCGAGCTCCGCCGCTCGCCGCTGGAATCACTGAAGCTCTCATGACCGCGTTTCGGTCGGCTGTGTGCCGAATGACACGTTGTCTTCTGGAATGTTGCGAACTACGACGAAGTTGAGACGAACTGACATGAACGATTCCATTGGTCTCTACCTGAACGACATCGGCAAGGTGTCGTTGCTCAACGCCGAGGAAGAGCGCGAGCTCTCCAAGGCCATCGAGGCAGGCCGCGCTGCGGCCGAGCGCCTCGCCAAGGGCGAAAAGGGTGCTGCCCTGAAAGCAGATCTTGCAAAGGCTGCCGACGCAAAGGACCGCTTCATCCGCTCGAACCTCCGCCTGGTCGTTTCCATCGCCCGGCGCTACCCCCTGCCCCAGGGCATGGACCTGCTCGACCTCATCCAAGAGGGCAACCTGGGCCTCGAGCACGCCGTCGACAAGTTCGACTGGCGCCGTGGCTTCAAGTTCTCCACCTACGCCACCTTCTGGATCCGTCAGGCCATCGGCCGTGCACTCGACCAGAAGGCCAGCCTCATCCGCATCCCTGGCGACCGTTCGGCCAGCCTCCGTGCGGCACTGCGTCAGGCCAGCGGCGACGGCGAAACGCTCGACCTCGGCAATGCCGAACTGCACCGCCTCACCACGCCGGTGTCACTCGACAAGACCATCGGCGACGATGGCGATGCCACCCTCGGCGACCTCATGGCCAATGGCGATGCCACCCCTGAAGATGCCGTCATGGCACTCGTCGACAGCGAACTGCTCGACGAACTGCTCGGCACCCTCGACCCGCGAGCCCGCTATGCAGTCGAGGCTCGTTTCGGCCTCATCGATGGCGAGCGCAAGAGCTTCCGCGAAGTCGGCGAAGACCTCGGCGTCACCGCCGAAGCCGCGCGCCGCCTCGTGAGCCGTGCGGTCGCTGGCCTGCGCGAAGACGCAGAGCGCATCCTCGCCGCCTGATCCGGTACAGTCGCCACGATGAAAATCGGGGTGCTTGTCGTGGCGTACAACGCCGAGACCACATTGGTCGATGTGCTCGAACGCATCACCATCCCGATGCGCGAACAGCTCGCCGAAGTGCTCGTCCAAGACGATCACTCCACCGATGGCACCTTTGCCGTGGCCAACGAATATCTGCGCCAGGGCACCGATCTCCCCCTCACCGTGCTGCGTCATCCGAAGAACCTCGGCTACGGCGGGAACCAGAAGGCGGGCTACACCTACGCCATCAACCACGGTTGGGACATCGTGGTACTCCTCCACGGCGACGGCCAGTACGCCCCTGAGGTGATGGCCGACATCGTCGCACCAATCGTGCGCGGTGAGGCCGATGCGGTGTTCGGTTCGCGGATGCTGACGAAGGGCGCCGCACGAGCGGGGGGTATGCCGCTCTACAAGTTCGTGGGCAATCGCATCCTCACCACGTTCCAGAACACCGTCACCGGGCTGCGCCTGTCGGAGTGGCACTCGGGCTATCGCGCCTACCGGGTGAGCGCGCTGGCCGAGCTGCCGTTCATCGGCAACTCCGACGGCTTCAACTTCGACACCGAGATCATCCTGCAACTCCACGGTGCCAACAAGCCCATCGCAGAAGTACCCATCCCCACCTACTACGGCGACGAGATCTGTCATGTCAACGGCATCGCCTACGCCCGCGACATCACCATCGACACATTGCGCCACCGATTCGGCCGCACCGGGTTCGGTGGTGGGCAACTGGGGCAGGTGAGCGAGCCCTACGCGTACAAGCCGTCACCGCACAGCTCGCATGGTCGGGTACTGCAACTGATGGAGCACCGCCCACCGCTGAGGGTGCTCGACGTTGGTTGTGGCCCGGGTTGGTTGGCCGAGGCGCTCACCGCTCAGGGCCATCAGGTCACCGGCATCGACCTGGCCGAAGCACCGGGTGTGCGACACCGGATGGATCGGTTCGAGACGGCCGATCTCGAAGCCGTATTCCTGAGTCGGTCGGCAGCGGATACGACGTGGTCATCGCCGCCGATGTGATCGAGCATGTGCGCAACCCGCAGCAGCTGTTGGCACAGATGGCCCACCTGCTGAAACCCGGTGGCACCATCATCGCCAGCGTTCCCAACATCTCGCACTGGTATCCGCGTGGCCGCACCGCACTCGGCCTGTTCGACTACGACCAGCGCGGCATCCTCGATGCAACGCACCTACGCTTCTTCACCCGCCGCTCGTTCCGCCGGCTCGTGGCTGGCTGCGGGCTCACCACCGTGGGCCAGCGGCACACCGGGTTGCCGTTCGACGCACTGCGCGTGAACACCCAACGCAGCGTCGGCAAACTTGCTGCGCTCGCCGACCGCGCCCTGGTGCGCGCCTGGCCCACCATGTTCGCCTACCAGTTCATCTACGAACTCGGGGTCGACCCCGCCATCGATGTGGCGAACGCCGAACCTGCCTGACGGGCAACCCGATACCGCCGCAGTACGCGCGGCGCGGGCCGCACGTCGGGTCACTGTCGCCGCCACGGTGTTGTTCACCCTGGTGTTGTGCCGCTGGCGGCCGTGGAACCTGTTCGCTCGAGCGGGGTTCAGCAGCGACTTCTACGACGAGCAAGCCCGGGCGATGCTCCACGGGCACCTCGCTGTGAACCCCGCCGTGGCCGGTATCGAAGGTTTCCTCATCAACGGCCGTACATACCTCTACTACGGCCCCTTCCTCGCCGTCGCCCGACTCCCCGTCGCGGTGGTGAACCTCATCGCCGGTAACGCGCTTGCCGGCCGCATCACCCGGCTGTCGATGGTTGTCGGTTTCGTGGTGTTCTGCACTGGTGCCCATGCGCTGGCGGTAGCGGCGCGGCGCTGGTGGCAACGGCCTGCATCGTCGTGGCGCACTGCCGGGTTCGTGGCCGCGGCCGCGTGCTCACCAGTGCTGTATCTCGCCGGATGGGCGAGCGTGTACCACGAGACCGAACTGTGGGCAGCCGCGTTCGCCGTCTGGGCCGCGGTAGGTGCCATCCGCTTCGCGAATGAACCGGCGCGGCGCCCCGCTGTGCTGGCCGCCGTGTGCACCGCCGCGGCCATCACCACCCGCGCCACCGTCGGCCTCGGCATCGCTGCGGGTGTGGGCAGTGTGGCCTTGTGGTGTGCGCTGCGCAAGCACGGTGATCGACGCGATGCGGTCACCATCATCGCTGGTTGCGTTGCTGGCGCAGCGGTGCACATGAGTGTGAATCTGGCCCGGTTCGGCAGCCTGCTGGGCCTACCGGTCGAGCGCCAAGTGCTCACCCTGAACAACCCTGCCCGCGCCGCCTGGTTCGCTGGGAACAACGAAAGCTTTTTCTCGTTGCGCTTCCTACCCACGACGGTGGTGCACTATCTGCGACCCGATGCCATCGGCTTCGAACGTCTCGCCCCTGTAGTGCGGTTCGGGCCTCTGGCCACCAACCGCGGTTCGTATCCGCTCGAAACCATCACGCCATCGGCATCGCTCATCACCACGGCAACCGTGCTGCTGGTGGCGGCGGCGGCAGGCGCCGTGGTGCTGGTGGTTCGGCGCGAGGCGACGTGGCTGCTGCTTCTTGCCGGTGCCGCGTTGGCCACCGTGCCCACGTTCGCGATCGGCTTCATCGCCAACCGCTACCTCGTCGACATGCTGCCAATGCTCATGATTCCGGCGGCGGTTGCGTTCATTCGCCTCTCACCACCGCGCGGCGTGGGCTGGCATCGAGCGACGCGCGTCGTGTTCGGCATGGGCGTGCTGTGGGGCGCGTTCAGCAATGTCGCCCTTGCCACCTGGACGCAGAACCTGAAAGAGCCGGGCTTCACGGCGTGGCGGTATCAACTCGATGCGCACCTGTTCGCCGCACCGTCGCCCGGCATCGTCGACGCGGTCGCGGGGGCCGAGGTACCGCAACGCGATGGCACCGTCGGGTTGAGTGCCGATGGCGACCGGTGTGTTGCTGTGTACGTGGCCGAGCAGGGCCGGTGGGTGCCGCTCGAACGGGCGAACAACGCGCGCCGTCTCACCGGCACGTTCACGCCCACGACGGGCAGCACCGTGTTGGTGGCCGGCACCGACACGTTCTCGCTGAATGCGACCGCCACGGCCGACACGCTGCAGTTCTCCACCAGCAGCACGTCGGGCGAGGTATCGCCACTCGACAGCGCACCTCTCCCCTGGAACGGCGAAGCGGTGGCCATCACCGTGGTGGCCGACCCCGTACTGCCCGAATTGTCGGTCACCGTGGCCGGACGCAGCGCGCTGTTCAGCTTCCGGGTACCCACCGGCACCCTCACGCCAGGAACCGACTTCACGGTCGACCCCACCGACCAGAACGAAACCCTCTGTCGTCAGCTCGCGCACCGTCGGTAGGCTTGTCGACGTGGCAAAGACGTGGACCCCATCGTCGTGGCAGGCCTTTCCGGCCAACCAACAACCCGACTGGCCCGACCAGGGCGAGCTCGATCGCGCGTTGAAGCAGATCGGCAGCTATCCACCACTGGTGTTCGCCGGTGAAGCGCGTTCGCTGCAAACAGCGCTCGGCCATGTGGCTGCCGGGAATGCGTTCCTGCTGCAGGCCGGCGATTGCGCCGAGAGCTTCGAAGAGTTCTCGGCCAACAACATCCGCGAAAAGTTGCGCGTCATCTTGCAGATGGCCGTGGTGCTCACCTATTCGCTCGGTGTGCCCGTGGTGAAGGTCGGTCGCATGGCCGGGCAATTCGCCAAACCGCGTTCGTCACCGTTCGAGAAGATCGGCGATGTGGAGCTGCCCAGCTTCCGTGGGCACATCGTGAACGACGCCACCCCCACTGAAGCCGCACGCATTCCCAACCCCGAGCGGTTGGTGCAGGCGTACCACCAGTCGGCTTCCACGCTCAACCTCGTACGGGCCTTCACCAAGGGCGGGTTCGCCGACCTCGATCGTGTGCACGCGTGGACACAAGAGTTCGTCGCCTCCAGCCCCGAGGGGCGTCGCTACGAACAACTCGCCAACGAGATCGACCGAGCACTGAAGTTCATGCGTGCCTGCGGTATCGAAACCGAGCACAACCACAACCTCAGCGAAGTCGATGTGTACACCAGCCACGAAGCGCTGCTGCTCGGCTACGAAGAGGCGCTCACCCGGCAAGATTCGCTCACCGGCGGCTGGTACGACTGCTCGGCGCACATGCTCTGGATCGGCGAGCGCACGCGCGAGCTCGACGGCGCACATGTCGAGTTCCTGCGCGGTGTGGGCAACCCCATCGGGTGCAAGGTGGGCCCCACCACCACCCCCGAATTCGTGCTCGAACTGTGCGAGCGGCTCAACCCGGCGCGCATTCCCGGCCGACTCACACTCATCAGCCGTATGGGTGCCACCAAGGTGGAAGCCGCGCTGCCGCACCTACTGCGTGCGGTGCGCGATACGGGGCACCCCGTGGTGTGGGCGTGCGACCCCATGCACGGCAACACCTACACGGCGGCCAGTGGCCACAAGACCCGCAGCTTCACCGACATTTGCGCTGAGATCGACGGCTTCGTGCGCGCCCACCACAGCGAAGGCACCTGGCCCGGTGGCATCCATGTGGAGCTCACCGGCGACAATGTCACCGAGTGCGTGGGCGGGGCCGACAACATCGTCGACGAACAGCTCACCGATCGTTACCAAACCGTGTGCGATCCGCGTCTCAACGCCCGCCAGAGCCTCGACCTCGCCTTCCATGTGGCCGAGTCGTTGGCGTCGAGCGGTCTCGCCTGAGCCTTCAGGCCTCCGCGGCGATGCAGGCTCTCGCCCTCACCTCCACCTGGCCGGTGGGCACTGTCAGCGCTGGCGTGCTCGTGCGCACCGCTCTCGGCAGCGCACCCTGTGAACTCGGTGTGGTGGGCGACCGAACGCGCCGCTATCGGCTTGCCTCGATCGCCAAGCCGATCAGCGCCTGGGCGATGCTGGTTGCCGTCGAGGAAGGCATCATCGGTCTCGACACACCCGTGGGCCAGCCCGGCTGCACCCTCACCCACTTGCTCAGTCACGCCGGCGGCTACGCGTTCGATGGTGAGGCACCCATCGCCGCACCAGGGAAGCGGCGCATCTACTCGAACACCGGTATCGAACTGGCCGCGCAGGCGGTGGCCGAAGCCGCCGGGCTGCCGTTCGCGCAGTATCTCGCCGAGGCGGTGCTCGAACCACTCGGCATGCACGCCACCACGCTCGAGGGCTCACCCGCCCATGCCATGTTCAGCACGCTCGACGATGTGCTGCGCTTCGTCGGCGAACTCATCGCGCCCACATTGCTCTCGCCCACCACCGCCGAACTGGCCACCACGCCCTCATTGCCCACCTTGGTAGGTGTAGTGCCAGGCGTGGGTCGCTTCGCCCCCTGCCCATGGGGATTGGGGCTCGAGATCCACGGCGCCAAACATCCGCACTGGATGGGCACGCGGAACTCGTCGCTCACGTTCGGCCACTTCGGTGGGGCCGGCACGATGATGTGGGTCGACCCCGCAGCGACCGCCGGAACCGTCGGGTGTGTGGCCCTCACCGACACACCCTTCGATCGGTGGAGCGCAGCGGCACTCGAACTGTGGCCAGCGTTCAGTAACGCCGTGCTCGACGAAGCGGCCGTATTGGCGAGTGGCGGACGATGAGTTTCGAAGCCGGCGACCGGGTGCGCGTCACCACCGTCGGCGACGACGGGTTGCCGGTGGTCCGGTATGGCACCGTGGGCGGCGTCACAGGCACGAACGGCCCGATCGTGGTGATGCTCGACGGTGAACTCGGTGGCGATGTGCTCGACCTCAGCGAGGTGGAACTGGTGAGCATCACCAGCCTCGAACTCAGGCTCGACGGCGACGATCTCATCGACGACGCGGCACTGCGGCGTGGCCTCACTGCGCTGTGGTGCGCAGAGGCCGACGCCGCAGGGCTGGCACTCGAGTCGTTGCATCACCTCTCGCCCGAAGCGGGCGGTGTGCGCGATTCACCCGATTCGTGGGTGTTGGCAGAGTTGGTCACCGGCGGCGAGCACTACGTACTGCGTGCGGCGCGTCAGCCGAACGAGCCCGGCGCCGTGTGCGTGCGGGCCGATCGACCGAACCGGTGGGACTGGATCAGCTGAGGCGCTCGACGATCATGGCCATGCCCTGACCGCCGCCCACACACATGCTCTCGAGGCCGTAGGTCTTGTCTTCCCACTGCAGACCGTTGATGAGCGTGGTCATGATGCGCGCACCGGTCATACCGAACGGGTGGCCGAGGGCGATGGCGCCACCATGCACGTTCATCTGCTTGTCGAGGTCGATGCCGAGGTGCTTGGCCGAGCCGATGACCTGACAGGCGAAGGCTTCGTTGATCTCCACGAGGTCGATCTGATCGATGGTCATCTTTGCCAGGCCGAGCGCCTTGCGGATGGCTTCGATCGGGCCGAGGCCCATGATCTCGGGGTTGAGGCCCGACACACCCGACGACACGATGCGCGCCAACGGGGTGAGGCCGAGTTCCTTGGCCTTGGTGTCGCTCATCACCAGCACGGCTGCGGCGCCATCGTTGAGCGGGCAGGCGTTGCCGGCGGTGACGGTGCCATCGGGGCGGAACGCAGGCTTGAGTTGGCTGACGCCTTCGTAGTTGGTGCCGGGGCGGGGGCCGTCGTCCTTGGTGACCACGGTGCCGTCGGCCAACGTGAGCGGGGTGATCTCACGCTCGAAGAAGCCGTTGTCGACATGCGCGCAGGCCAGGTTCTGGCTACGCACGCCGAAGCGGTCCATCTCTTCACGAGTGATGCCTTCGGCCTCCACCACGTTCTCGGCGGTCTGGCCCATGGCGATGTACATGTCGGGCAGGCCCACCGGCGGGGTCCAGGTGCCCTGGCCACCCTGCGAGCGAGCAGCGGTGCGCTTGCCCGGCTCCTTGAACAGCGCATTCGGGGCCACATCGGAGGCACCCGATGCGTAGCGGCTGACAGTCTCGACACCACCGGCGATGAAGCAGTCGCCTTCGCCGGCCTTGATGGCATGGAAGGCCATGCGGATGGTCTGCAGGCTGCTCGAGCAGTAGCGGTTCACGGTGACACCGGGGATGTCGTCGAAACCGGCGAGCACGCTGATGACGCGAGCGATGTTGAAACCACCTTCACCGGCGGGCTGGCCAATGCCCCACATCACATCGTTCACATCGGCGGCCTTCACCTGCGGGGCCTTGTCCATGAGCGCCTTCACGATCTGCGCGCTCATATCGTCGGGGCGCAGTGTGGTGAGCGAACCCTTGTTGGCGCGCCCGATCGGGCTGCGGGCGGTTGCGACGATGACTGCTTCGGCCATGAGATGTCCCCTCGTGATCGCTCTTGACCGGTCGGTCAAGACACAGGACGAAGCGTAGCAATCGTGGCCTTACCGGCGAAACCCCGTGGCCGCGGCGCCAGCGAGACGTCGCGTCAGCGGGTGTTGACCTCAGCGGGTGTTGACCTCAGCGAGTGTTCGAGTCAACGGGTGTTGACCTCAGCGAGTGTTGACCCCAGCGGGTGTTGACCTCAGCGGGTGTTGACCTCAGCGGGTGTTGACGACGCGGAACGCTTCGGCCGCGGTGCCCTCGGGCAGGTCGAACTGCGCCGCAAGGGTGCGAGCCCATTCGCGAACCAGGTTCTCGGTGCGCACGGGGTCGGCGTGTTGGCTCTCGTGGCACAGCAAGGCCTCGATCTTGCGCTCGAGCTGCGGAGTGATCTCGATGTGCGCGTTCGCTTCCTGGGTGCCGGTGACCCACACTTCATCGACCGTCCACGGTTCAAGGCCCGCTTCGAGCAGTGCGGGGAATGCGAACGGGTTGCGGCTGTCGGGATACACCGCGCTGATGGCGGCCTCGCCGGCAGCAAGGTGATCGGGATGACTGGCGTAGATGCGGTCGAGGTTGCGCTGCGCCGACTGGCACACCACCACGTTGGGACGCACCTCACGGATGACCCGGCTGAGGTCTTCGCGCAGGGTGAGATCGGCCACCACCCGACCGTCGGGGTGCCCGAGGAACACCAGGTGCTCCACGCCCACGGCCTTGGCCGCACGGGTCTGCTCGGTGCGGCGCAGGGCGGCCATGTCGGAGCGGCTCATCGACCGGTCACTACCGCCGGCATCGCCGTCGGTGACCAGGCAGTAGGTCACTTCAACTCCGGCATCGGTGAGTACCGCCATGGTTCCTGCTGCCCCGAAGTCGACATCATCGGGGTGGGCCATGATCACCAGCAAGCGTTCGATTTCATCAGGTCGCAGCACACCCCCACCCTACGCCCCCGCATCGAGCCCTCGCACGCAGCGCCCAACCCCCAGCCCCAACCCTCAGCCC
>JBAXQV010000047.1:0-17983 GCA_037131575.1 Actinomycetota bacterium | reverse complement strand
GGTGGGGTGGCGCGGGTCAGTGCGAGAAGTGGGTGATGGCTTCGTTGACCAGCGCGAAACCGGCGTCGGCGTCGATACCCGTGGTGAGGGTGCAGTTGGGTTCCTTGCGCTCGAACAGCCCACGGTTGTCGACCACGGTCATACCGCGGGTGAGCACACCACTCGTCTCCACCAGTACATGGGCTTCGCGCCAGGTGAACAACTGCGGATGCGTGATGGCGAGCACGGCGAGCGGGTCGTGCACCGGTGCACCTTCGAGGCCTTCGTGGCGGGTGGTGTAGGTGCCACTGAAGAACACGAGTAGGTCGGCCAGCGCAGTGGCGAAACGACCGCCGATACCTCGCACCGCGTCGACGCGGGCTGGGGTGGCCTGGAACTGGTGGGTGACGTCGAGGCCCGTCATGATGAGCCGACGACCGTACTCGAACACCACGGCCGCGGCCTCGGGGTCGCACCAGATGTTGAACTCGGCAGCGGGGGTGCGGTTGCCGAAACTGCCGCCACCCATGAGCGAGATACCGGAGATGCGGTCGGCCAGGTCGGGTGCGGCGCGCAGTGCCAGCGCGATGTTGGTGAGCGGCCCGGTGGGCACCAACCACACGCCCTCATTGGCGCGGCAGGTGTCGATGATGAACCCCACGGCATCGGTGCTGTCGGGCGGGCGCACGGGGTCGGGCAGGTCGGCGCCATCCATGCCGCTCTCGCCGTGCACGTAGTCGGCGTGCTTCGGCTCGGCCACGAAGGGGCGCTCGGCACCGGTGTGCACCGGCACGTCGACACCCAACATGTCGCGCACGATGAGCGCATTGCGTGTGGTGCGTGACAGCGGCGCGTTCCCGGCCACGGTGGTGATACCGAGGAGGTTGGTGTGGCGTGCGGCAAGCACCAACGCGATGGCATCGTCGTGCCCCGGGTCGCAGTCGACGAGTACCGAGGGCAACGACGTGGTCATGACTGCAACGTACCCTCGGCATCGAGGGTGACTGTGCGGCCCACCCATTCACCGTCGCACATCGCTGCGGCAACACCAGCGTCGGCGTTGGTTCCCCACGTGCGGCGACCATCGGCCAGAAGGCAGGCGGCGATGGCCATCTCGGGCTCACCGTCGCGGCCATGCATGACGGTGTAGGCCTCGATGGTGGCGGCGCCCGCGGCATCGGCGCCGGTAGCGAGTTCGCGTCGCGGCATGGCGTCGATCTGGTCTTGCGGGTACGCGTGGCGGAACCCGTTGGCCGACGGCGAGGTGGAGTACACGCCGAACGCGTGCTTGGTGGTGTAGCCGCCGTTGGCCCACACCAAACCCTTGGCGCCGGGCTGTTCGCGCAGGTCGGTCATGACCGTGGCGATGGCGTGCATCACATAGTTGTTCCATGGGCCACCAGCGAACGAGAGGCCGCCGGTTCGGGTGAGTTGGCGATCGAGCGACAGGCCCAGGCTCTGGGCGCCGAGCTGCACGGCAGCGGGGAAGCACGAGTACAGGTCGACGATGTCGATGTCGTCGATGGTGCTGTTGGCCAACTCGAGTGCCAACTTGCCGCCGAGTGCGATGGCCGGTGTCTCGGAGAACGACCACCGGTTCGAGATGTACTGGTGCTCGTGGCAGTCGGTGCCCGAGTGCACGAACACCCAGCGGTCTTCGGAGATGCCAAGACTGCGGGCCTTCTCGACTGAGCAGATGATCAACGCAGCCGCCATGTCGACGTCGTTGTTCGAGTTCATGTACTTGGGGTACGGCAAGCCGACCATGCGGTTGTCGGGCCCGGGTGTGCGGATCTGCTCGGCGGTGAGTGCGGTCTGCAGCCAGGCGTTCGGGTTGTGGCTGGCCACTTCGGAGAATCGGGCCCACAGTTCGCTGATGTGCTCGAGGTGCGCCTGCGGGGTGCGGCCGGCCGCTGAACGAATGGCCGTCTCGAACATCGGGTACACCTGCACCGGCATCACGATCTTCCGTTCGATCTCGGCCGGATGGTTCATGACCAACTCTTCGCCCACCAACCGGGGCGTGCTGTCCTCGGGAGCCTTCTCCCATGCCAGTTCCACACCCTGTTTGCGCGCCTTCATCCGTGTGCGGAACGCCTCGCCACCGGTCAGTACCGCAATGTCGAGGTCGCCTCGCTGGATCTCGTTGGCGGTGAGGTTCACCAGACTCTGCGGGCTGTTGCCGCCGTTGGTGGTGTATGCCGTCTCGCGGGGCGACAACCCGAACCGCTGCGCGATCACCTGCGCCGGGTTGCCATAACGCCAGCTCAGCAGGCTCACCACCCGGATGGAATCGACCGTTGGCACACCATCGAGGCCGGCGTCGGCGGCCGCCCGTTCGATCGCTTCGCACATCAGCGCAACGGGTTCGAGCGCATCATCGACACCGCGAGCACGGTGGAGAAATTGGCCGGAGCCGATGAGGACGGGGGTGCGCGGATCGATGGTCACTGACGCAGGCTAGGAAACCTGACCTCGCCGCCCCCAACCCAGCCATAGACTCCGCACTCGTGTCTCGCATCGCCATCGGTTCCGATCACGCCGGCTTCGAGTTGAAAGAGCATCTCGTCACGATGCTTCGCGCCCAGGGCCACGATGTGGCCGACCACGGCACGCACTCCACCGAGAGCTGCGATTACCCACCCATTTGCGCCGCCGTGGGCCGTACGGTGCGCGACGGCAACGCCGATGTGGGCATTGTGCTCGGCGGTAGCGGGCAGGGCGAACAGCTCGCCGCCAACAAGGTGCGCGGTGTGCGCGCTGCACTGTGCAACGACCTCTACACGGCACGCATGGCCCGCGGTCACAACGATGCCAACGTGCTCAGCATGGGTGCGCGTGTGGTGGGCGAGGGTCTCGCCGAAGAAATCGTCGCCACCTTCCTCTCCACCCCGTTCGAGGGTGGCCGTCACCAGCGTCGTGTCGATCAACTAATGGCACTCGAGCAGGAGTTCTGAACATGCCTTTCCCCAGCGATACCGCCCCCGACACCGTGGTCGAGAACCTCATCGAGCGTGAGGTCGAACGCCAGACCACCGGCCTGCAGCTCATCGCCAGCGAGAACTTCACCTCGCCGGCCGTCATGCGAGCTGTGGGCAGTGCCCTCACCAACAAGTACGCCGAGGGCTACCCGGGCAAGCGCTACTACGGCGGCAATGCCATCATCGACGAGATCGAGGCGCTGGCCATCGAGCGCGTGAAGACACTGTTCGGCGCCGACCACGCCAACGTGCAACCGCACAGCGGTGCCAACGCCAACATGTGCGTGTACCAAGCACTGCTCGAGCCCGGCGACACGGTGCTCGGCCTCAGCCTCGACCATGGCGGGCACCTCACCCACGGGTCGCCGGTGAACGCCAGCGGCAAGCTCTACAACTTCGTCGCCTACAAAGTGACCCCGGGCGACGAACGCATCGACATGCAGCAAGTGCGTGACCTTGCGTTGCAGCATCGCCCCAAGCTCATCGTGGCAGGCACCACCAGCTACCCGCGTCGGCTCGACCCCGAACCGTTCAAGGCCATCGCCGATGAAGCGGGGGCGATGCTGATGTTCGACGCGGCACACATCGCCGGCCTCATCGCCGGTGGCGCGCACCCCAACCCGGTGCCGTACGCCGATGTGGTCACCTTCACCACGCACAAGACCCTGCGCGGCCCGCGCGGTGGCTGCATCCTCGCCAAGGCCGAACATGCGGCAGCCGTCGACAAGGCGGTGTTCCCGGGTTGGCAGGGCGGCCCGCTCGAGCACGTCATTGCTGGAAAAGCGGTGGCGTTCTACGAGGCGCTGCAGCCCAGTTTCCGCGACTATGCGCACCAGGTCGTGGCCAATGCCTCGGCGCTGGCCGACGCGCTGGTGCAGCAGGGGTTCAGCCTCGTGAGTGGCGGCACCGATATCCACCTGATGGTGGTCGACCTGCGCCCCTTCGATGCCGACCTCACGGGCAAAGAGGCTCAATCCGTGCTCGACATCGCCGGAATCACGCTCAACAAGAACAATGTGCCCGACGATTCGCGCAGCCCGTTCGTCACCAGTGGCGTGCGCATCGGCACCCCGTCGGTCACCACCCAGGGCATGAAGGAACCGCAGATGGCCGAGATCGCTCAACTGATGGCGCGGGCCCTGCGTGGGCGCGCCGATGCAACCACGTTGGCAGCGGTGCGGGCTGATGTGGCTGCGCTGTGCGGCCGCTTCCCGGCGTACGCCTGAACCCGTAGCCCGAGCGCAGCGTACGCTTCCGCCGTGCCCTCTCTCGGCGCCTATCTCATCGTCGGTGCCGTTGCCGCGCTCGTGACCTTTGCCACCACCCCACTCGTGGGTCGTTTGGCGCGTCGCCTCGGTTGGCTCTACCAACCGAACGAACGCACGATGCACCAGACCCCGGTGCCCGATGTGGGCGGCCTCGCCATGTTTCTCGGCTTTCTCGCGGCATTCGGCACCGCGCGTGTGATGAACGTGTTCGACCCGTTCTTCGCGCGCAACTCCGAGCCCCTCGGTGTGGTGTTGGCAGCCACTGTGATCTTCGCGGTCGGCCTCCTCGACGACGTACGCGACCTGTCGGCACCGGCCAAGGTGATGGGCACCATTGGCGCCGGTGCAGTGCTCGTGTGGTACGGCGTCACGATGTACTCGTTCCGTTTGCCGTTCCTGGGGTTCACGTTCCTGAGCCCCGAGCTCATACCGCTCGTCACGGTGTTGTGGCTGCTGGGTATGACCACGGCCATCAACCTCATCGACGGTCTCGACGGGTTGGCGGCCGGTGTGGTGGCCATCGGGGCGTTCAGTTTCTTCCTCTACAGCGTGCGGCTCGGCGACCTCGACCTGCTCACACAACCGAACATCGGCCCGCTCATCGCCATCGTCACCGTGGGGATGTGTGTGGGCTTCCTGCCGCACAATTTCAACCCGGCGAAGATCTTCATGGGCGACGGCGGTGCTTTGCTGCTCGGACTGTTGATGGCCGCGTGCACCAGTGTGGTGGGGGGGCGCGCCGACGATGCGCAGCGTTTCCCGGGCCAGTCGTACTTCTTCCTGGCCCCGCTGTTCATCCCGTTGTTCATCCTCGGTGTGCCCATCCTCGACACCGCATTCGCCATTGTGCGTCGCGCCCGGCAGGGCCAAGGCGTGGCGACCGCCGACAAGAAGCATCTTCACCATCGCCTCATGGAAATGGGCCACGGGCAGCGGCGCAGCGTGCTCATCCTGTGGGGTTGGACGGCGCTGCTGAGCGCATTCGTGCTGTATCCCACGCTCACCGGCAGTGGTATCGCCTACATCCCGATCGGTGTTGCCGGACTCGGGTTGGCGCTGTTCACGGTTCTGCATCCGCAGATCCGCCAACGTCGCACCGGAAACTGACGCACGGTTTGGACGACCGCTCAGATTCCGTCTAGATTGTGTGCGCGTTCACAAGCGCGCTGCATCGCCGCAGTGCCAGTGCCGCACTCTCACCACCGTGAAGCTGATCCCTCGCCCCCAGATCAACAACGACGACGCCATCGGGCGTGGTATGGATTTGGTATTGGTCACCGTGCTCTTCGTGGGCATCGGCTACGGCCTCGATCGGTGGCTCGACACCAAGCCGGTGTTCATGATCGTGATGCTCGGTATCGGTGTGGTGGGCCAGTTCGTGGCCATGCGCTACCGCTACGAAGCCACGATGCAAAATCTCGAAGCGCAGCGCGCCGCCAGCACCCGTGCCAAGGCCCAGCCCGTCGTCACGCACAGTGCGGCAGTCGATGGCGAGGCCTTCACTGTCGATGCACCCACCCGGAGCATCGCCTCATGACCGACACGCCGTCGCCCATGCTCACCCACTTCGAGGGCCCCGCACCCGAGGTGAGCGTGTCGAAAGACATGATTCGCCGTGGCCTCATCGCCGCACCGGTGCTCGTCGCCATCTGCGCCGTCATCTGGGGTGCCCACGGCGCTTGGTCGAGTGCGTACGGCATCGCCATCGTGCTCGTGAACTTCGCGTTCGCCGCTGCGCTCATCGCTCTCACCGCCCGCATCAGCCTCGGGTTGATGATGGGCGCCATCCTCTTCGGGTACATCATCCGTCTCGGATTGATCTTCCTCGCCGTGTTCGCCGTTCACAAAGCCAGTTGGATTTCACTTCCGGCCCTCGGAACGACCATCATCGTCACGCACCTCGGCCTCCTTCTCTGGGAGCTGAAGTATGTGGCAATCTCTCTGACCTACCCAGGTCTCAAACCCGCCCGCCAGTAAGACACACAGGATCGGTTCCACGTGATCGCATTCGAGTTTCCGCCCATCAACGCAATCCTGCGTTGGCAGGACATGTTCAGCTCGTTCAACAAGATTGCCCTCATCGCCGTGCTCGCTGGGCTCATCGGCACGGTGGTCTTCCTGTTGGCCGGCAACAAAGACGCCAAGGTGGCCCCCAAGGGCGTGCGCAACCTCGCCGAGACCTCGGTCGAGTTCATCGAGAACGGCATCGTGATGCAAACCATGGGCAAAGACGGCCTGGGCTGGACCCCGTTCCTGCTCAGCCTGTTCGTGTTCATCTACCTGTGCAACGTGCCCGGCATCATCCCGTTCTTCCAGATGCCTGCCACGGCCCGCATGGCCATCCCGATGTTCCTGTCGCTCCTGGTGTGGGTCATCTACAACGGTGTCGGCCTCAAGCACCAGGGCCTGAAGTACATCGGTCACACCATCTGGCCCCCCGGCGTGCCGGTGGCGTTGAAGCCGCTCGTGGGCATCATCGAGTTCATCTCGAACATCATCGTGCGTCCCTTCTCGCTCACGGTGCGTTTGTTCGCCAACATGCTCGCCGGGCACATCTTGCTCGTCACCTTCGCCCTGCTCAGCGATGCGTTGTTCCGGGCCGAGACGCACAAGCCGTTCCTCAACGCCATGGGCGTGCTGCCGTTCTTCATGCTCGTGTTCCTCACGGCATTCGAAGTGCTCGTCGCTTTCCTGCAGGCGTACATCTTCACCATCCTCACCGCCGTGTACATCGGCGGCGCTGCTCACCCCGAGCACTGAGCACCCGTTCCCTACCCGATCTCCCTCTACCCAGAACCCACACAGGAGAATTCATCCCATGGAAGCAATGAGCCACCTGGTCGCTGAACTCAGCGGCACCGAAGCCAAGAAGGCCAACGCGGCCATCGGCGCCGGTTTCGCCTACGGCATCGCCGCCATCGGCCCCGGCATCGGCATCGGTTACCTCGTCGGTAAGTCGGTCGAAGCCATGGCCCGCCAGCCCGAGGCTGCCGGCATGGTGCGCACCACCATGTTCCTCGGCATCGCGTTCACCGAAGCCCTTGCGCTCATCGGCTTCGTGGTGTTCATCCTCATCGGCCTCTGAGCCGACCCCCGTCACCCATCGCAACACCTACGACTGGAGTTGATGTGTTGACATTCGTCATCCATCTCCCGGGTCTGGCACCGCATCCTTCCGAAACGTCGGCAACGACCGAAGTGAAAGATACGCCGGGCCCAATCGTTCCCGAACTGAAAGAGCTGTACTGGAGCGCAGGCGCGTTCATCGTCTTCGCGCTCCTCATGCGGTTCTTCCTGTTCCCCCGCCTGAAGAAGGGTATGGACGCTCGCTACGGCAGCATCCGCAGTGCTCACGAGAATGCCGATGCGGCACGTTCGGGTGCCCGCGGTGAAGTGGCCGAGTACGAGCGCCAGCTCGCTGCGGTGAAGGCAGAGGCCGCTGGTCGGCTCGATGCTGCTCGCCAAACGCTCGAGGGCGAGCGCCAACAGCGCATCGCCGCGCTGAATGCGCAACTCGCCGAGCGCAAGGCTGCTGCTCAGGCCGAAACCGATGCCGCCAAGGCAGCCGCTCGTGGGCAGATCCATTCGGCCGTCGCCGATGTGGCCACCCGTGCGGGTGAACTGGCCACCGGCCGTCGCCCTGAGGCCGCTGTGGTCACCAAAGTGGTCGACGAGGTGATGGCGCGATGAACGTTCTGGGTTCGATCATCCGCCCCATGGGCGAGTGCTACGTCGATG
This sequence comes from Actinomycetota bacterium, assembly GCA_037131575.1. Lineage (GTDB taxonomy): Bacteria > Actinomycetota > Acidimicrobiia > Acidimicrobiales > Ilumatobacteraceae > VFMC01. Next base: position 10,017 of record JBAXQV010000047.1, on the reverse strand, counting down.
GCAATGGCGAATGCGCCACCAAGTCGGTGTTCCTGCCCGAGTCGGCCGAATACATCTGGGGTGGGCTTGCCTCACTCATCATCTTCTTCATGCTGTACAAGTTCGCTTGGCCGCAGATCAAGAAGTCGATGGAAGCTCGCACGGCCCGCATTCAGAAAGAACTCGACGACGCTGCGGCCGACAAGGCCTCGGCCGACGCCGAAGCTGCGCAGATCCGCACCGCCCTGGGCGACATCGCCGCCGAGCGGGCCCGCCTGCTGGCCGATGCCGATGCGCAGGCCGCCGCCATCATCTCCGACGGGCGTGCTCGCCTCGAGGTCGAGTTGGCCGATCTCGAGGCCAAGGCGACCTCCGACATCGCCGCTGCCCGCTCACGCGGTGGCGACGAACTGCGTGCCGAAATCTCTCGCCTCTCGAGCGCGGCAGTCGACCATGTGGTGAGCGGTTCGCTCGACGACGCCACCCACCAAGCACTCATCGAGAACTTCATCGCACGAGTGGGAGCCACAGCATGAGCGACGGACGTATCGAAGGCTACGCCCGGGCACTGTTCGAAGTCGCCCGCGCCGAAGGCACCCTCGACGAGGTGGAAGACGAGTTGTTCCGCTTCGCGCGGAGCTACGAAAGCTCCGACGCATTGCGTAACGCGCTCACCGACGAGCAGATCCCTGCCGCCAAGCGCCAGGCAATCGTGGAAGACCTGCTCGGTGGGAAGGCAACTGCCACCACCACCCAGCTCGTCTCGATGGTGGTTGGTTCGGGCCGTGGCCGCGATTTGCCGGCCATCGTCGACAAGCTCGTTGCCCGTGCCTCGTCGGCCAAGAACCTCGAGGTCGCCGAAGTGCGCAGCGCCGTGGCGCTCAGTGCCGAACAGCAGGCTCGCCTCGCTGCGGCGCTCACCAACGCCACCGGTAAGCAACTCAATCTCAAAGTCGTGGTCGATCCGTCCGTTCTGGGCGGCATCGTGGCCACCGTGGGCGACACCGTCATCGACGGAAGCGTCCGCACCCGTATCGACCAGCTGAAGTCGCGCCTGTAGGAGACCCAGACACCATGGCAGAACTCACCCTGAGCGCTGGCGACATCGCCAATGCGCTGAAGAAGAACCTCGACGGCTTCGAGCCGTCGTACGAGGCCCGCACGGTTGGCCGTGTCACCGAAGTGGGCGACGGTATCGCTCGTGTGTCGGGCCTGCCCGACTGCGCCGTGAACGAACTGCTCGAGTTCGAAGACGGCACCATCGGTCTCGCGTTGAACCTCGATGAAGAGTCGATCGGCGCCGTGGTGTTGGGCGATGGTTTCGGCATCGAAGAGGGCCAGACCGTGAAGGCCACCGGCCGCATTCTGTCGGTGCCCGTGGGCGACGCAATGCTCGGCCGTGTGGTGAACGCCCTCGGCCAGCCCATCGATGGCAAGGGCGACATCGTCGGCGGTATCCAGCGCCGCGTGGAAATCCAGGCCCCTGGCATCATGGGTCGCAAGCCCGTGCACGAGCCGCTGCAGACTGGTATCAAGTCGATCGACGCGATGACCCCCATCGGCCGTGGTCAGCGCCAGCTCATCATCGGCGACCGCAAGACCGGTAAGACCACCGTTGCCATCGACGCCATCATCAACCAGCGTGGCCTCGGCGTGAAGTGCATCTACGTGGCCATCGGCCAGAAGGGCTCCACCATCGCCCAGACCGTCGAGACGCTGCGCCAGTACGGTGCGCTCGAATACACCGTCGTGGTGGCCGCACCTGCCAGCGACCCGGCTCCGTTCAAGTACCTGGCCCCCTACGGCGGTTGCGCCATGGGCCAGCACTGGATGGAGAACGGCGAGCACGGCCTCATCGTGTACGACGACCTGTCGAAGCAGGCCGAGGCCTACCGTCAGGTGTCGCTGTTGCTGCGTCGCCCGCCGGGCCGTGAGGCCTACCCCGGCGACGTGTTCTACCTCCACAGCCGCTTGCTCGAGCGTGCCGCCAAGCTCAGCGATGAGCGCGGCGCCGGCTCGCTCACAGCGTTGCCTGTTATCGAGACCAAGGCCGGCGACGTGTCGGCGTACATTCCCACCAACGTGATCTCCATCACCGACGGTCAGGTGTACCTGCAGGACAACCTCTTCAAGTCGGGTGTGCGCCCGGCCGTCGACGTGGGCATCTCGGTGAGCCGCGTGGGTGGTGCAGCGCAGATCAAGTCGATGAAGAACGTCTCGGGCACCCTGAAGCTCGACCTCGCCCAGTTCCGCGAACTCGAGGCCTTCGCCACGTTCGGTTCCGAACTCGACGCCATCTCCAAGGCTCAGCTCGAGCGCGGCTACCGCCTGGTGGAACTGTTGAAGCAACCGCTCAACAGCCCGATGCCGGTGGAGGAGCAAGTGGTCGTGGTGTTCGCCGGTACCAAGGGCTACCTCGACAGCCTGCCGGTTGGCGATGTGCGTCGCTTCGAGAGCGAATTGCTGGCCCACATGCGCAGTACCCAGGGTGGTCTGCTCGCCGGTATCCGCACCAACCCGAAGGCCGATGTGCCCGCTGAACTCGGCGACGCTGTCGCCTCGTTCAAGGCCAGCTTCGTCGCCGCATCGGCTGCCGCCGCTGCCAACCCCACCGCCACCTCGGCCGAGCCCTTGGGCGAGGCGCAGAGCGACAAGACGCTGGCGACGGAGTAGTCATGGCCGGAGGTCAGGAGCGCATTCTTCGTGGACGCATTCGCAGCGTCCAGGCAACGAAGAAGATCACGCGCGCCATGGAACTCATCGCGGCGTCCCGCATCGTGAAGGCGCAGCAGCGCGTCGCCGCTGCCGTGCCCTATAGCGATCGAATCACCGAAGTGGTGAAAGACCTCGCCGCCGCTGGCGCGGCGTCGCAGTCGCCATTGCTCGCCGGTCGTGAGACCGAGCGCACCAAGGCGTACGTGGTCATCACCGCCGACCGTGGTCTGTGTGGCGGCTACAACGCCGGCACCCAGCGCGCCACCGAAGGCGAGATCAAAGACGACGTGTTGAACGGTCGGGGCTACTCGGTGGTGGCGGTCGGCCGTAAGGCCGAGAACTACTTCCGCTTCCGCGGCTACAACATCGCGGCATCGTTCGGTGGTTTCAGCGACAACCCCACCTACGCCGATGCCAAGCGCATCGCAGCGCTCGTGATGGAGGCCTACACCTCGGGCCAGTTCGATCGAGTGGAACTGGTGTACACCCGTTTCGTGTCGGTTGGTACGCAGGAAGTGGTGCGCCGTCCCTTGGTGCCCCTCGATCGCGATGCCATCAGTGGTGGCGACGGCAAAGGCCTCGATGCCAGCGGTGTGCCCGCCGACTTCGAGTTCGAACCCGATCCGTCCACCATTCTCGAAACACTGCTGCCGCGGTACATCGAGGCCCGTATCTATGCCGCGCTGCTCAACGCTGCAGCCAGCGAGCATGCATTCCGCCAGCGAGCGATGAAGAGCGCTACCGACAACGCCGAGGAACTCATCAAGAACCTCAGCCGCATCATGAACCGTGCTCGCCAAGACTCGATCACCACTGAGATCATGGAGATCGTCAGCGGTGCCGAGGCGCTGTCCGGCGATTCGAAGAAGCATCACATCATCGACCTCGGCCCGATCGACAACAGTCCGCTGTCGTCAATCGGCCTCACGAACTGACCCCGACGAACCACCTGTCGAAGTAACGAAGGAACCAACGCCATGACCCTCACCGACACAGACCTCAAAGATGGCCGCGTCGTCGGCATCGCCGGCCCCGTGATCGACGTCGAGTTCCCCCGCGGTTCGCTCCCCGAACTGAACCAGGCACTCGAGTTCACCGTCACCATCGACGGCACCGAGGTGAAGGTGCTCGCCGAAGTGGCGCAGCAACTCGGCGACAGCCGCGTGCGTGCGGTGTGCCTGAAGCCCACCGACGGCTTGCGTCGCGGCACTGCGGTGCGCAACACCGGCCGCGGCATCACCGTGCCCGTGGGCGACAAGACCCTCGGCCACGTGTGGAACGTGTGGGGCGAAGTGCTCGACGGCGACAACGCCGACTTCGCCAACACCGAGCGGTGGGAGATCCACCGGTCGGCCCCCGACTTCGCAGCGCTCGAACCGTCGAAGCGCATGTTCGAAACGGGCATCAAGGTCATCGACCTGCTCACCCCCTACCTGGCCGGCGGCAAGATCGGTCTGTTCGGCGGTGCAGGTGTGGGTAAGACCGTGCTCATCACCGAGATGATCCGTCGTGTGGCGCAGAACCACGGTGGTGTGTCGGTGTTCGCCGGCGTGGGCGAGCGCACCCGTGAGGGCACCGACCTGCGCATGGAGATGGAAGAGTCGGGCGTGTTCGAAAAAGCCGCCCTCGTGTTCGGCCAGATGGACGAGCCGCCCGGAGTGCGCCTGCGCGTGGCACTGTCGGCCCTCACCATGGCCGAGTACTTCCGCGATGTGCAGAACCAAGACGTGTTGTTGTTCATCGACAACATCTTCCGGTTCGTGCAGGCCGGTTCGGAAGTATCGACGCTGCTCGGCCGTATGCCGTCGGCCGTGGGCTACCAGCCCACCCTGGCCGACGAAATGGGCCAGTTGCAAGAGCGCATCACCTCTACCCGTGGCCGGTCGATCACCTCGCTGCAGGCCGTGTACGTGCCCGCCGACGACTACACCGACCCGGCGCCGTTCACCACCTTCACCTTCCTCGATGCCACCACCGAGTTGAGCCGCCAGATCGCGTCGCTCGGTATCTACCCTGCGGTCGACCCGTTGGCCTCCACGTCCACCATCTTGCAGCCCGAAGTGGTGGGGCAGCGTCATTACGACGTGGCTCGCCGCGTGCAGGAAATCTTGCAGCGCTACAAGGAACTGCAAGACATCATCGCCATTCTCGGTCTCGACGAACTGTCGGAAGAAGACCGTCTCACCGTGTCTCGCGCCCGCAAGGTGCAGCGCTTCCTCAGCCAGCCGTTCTACGTGGCCGAAGTGTTCACCGGTGTGAGCGGCGAAACCGTGCCGGTGGCCGAGACGGTGGAGAGCTTCGAAGCCATCGTGAAGGGCGAACTCGACGAAGTTCCCGAGCAGGCGTTCTTGAACGTCGGCGGTGTCGAGCAGGTGCTGGCCAAGGCCAAGGCGCTGCAGGAAAGCGCCAGCTGATCATGGCCAGCATGCAGGTCGAGGTCGTGTCGCCCGAGCGCGTGTTGTTCTCGGGCGAGGCCACCCAGGTGATCACGCGCACCCTCGGTGGTGGCGAAATCGCTTTCCTGCCCGGTCATGCCCCGTTCGTCGGTGCGCTCACCGAGTGTCATACCCGAGTCACCTTGGCCGATTCGTCGGTGCTCGACATCGCCGTTCACGGCGGTTTTGTACAGGTGAGCGGCAACGTGGTGAGCATCCTGTCGGATGCCGCCGAACTCGGTGGCGAAGTCGATCGGCAGCGTGCGTTCAGCGCCAAGGAACGTGCCGAAGAACGGTTGCGTCATGAGCACGACGCCGAGGCATCAGCATCGCTGAGTCGTGCCCATGCACGTCTCAATGCCAGTGGTGGTCTCGGTACCACTGCTGGTGCGCACTGACCCAGCGCTCGTACACTGCGCGGATGGCTTCCTCATACCCTTTTCGTCGCGCCCTCATCACCGGAGCGTCCAGCGGTATCGGTGAAGCGATGGTGCGCATTCTCGGTGAGGCTGGCATTGCGCAGGTGATCGTGGCGCGCCGAGTCGACCGGCTCACCGAGTTGGCGGCGCAGTATCGCGATGTGGAAGTGCTGGCCGCCGATCTCACGACTGCGGCCGGGCTTGCCGCGGTGGAGGCGCGCATCGTGGCCGCCGACCAACCCGTCGATCTGGTGGTGAACAACGCCGGGTTCGGCACATCGGGCGAGTTCAGCACCCTCGACCCCGATCGTCTCGACGATGAGATCAGCCTCAACATCGGGGCACTCACCCGGCTCAGTCGCGCGGCACTCGGCGTGATGGTGCCTCAGGGGCGGGGCTACCTACTGAACGTGTCGAGCGTGGCCAGTTTCCAGCCCGCTCCGAAGTTGGCGGTGTACGCCGCCACCAAGGCGTACGTGACCAACCTCACCGAGAGCCTGCACGAAGAGGTGCGCGGTACCGGTGTGCATGTGACGGCGTTGTGCCCTGGCCTCACTCGCACCGAATTCCAGAGCGTGTCGAACACCGAGTCGTACTCAACCAGTTACCCCACCTTCGCGTGGCTCGAAGTCGACGACGTTGCCCGGGGTGGCCTCGACGGTGTTGCCAAGGGCAAAGCGCTGGCGGTGCCCGGTGGCATCTATAAGGGCCTTGCTGCGGCCTCTGGTGTGATGCCGCGTTCCATCGCTCGGCGGATGTCGGGTTTGGTCAACCGCGGCTGATACCGCTGCTGTCTCCTACGATGGCATCGTGGACGGCGATATCCCGGTGCTCGACATCACAGGGTTCAGCGACGACCCATGGTCGCTCACGAGCCTCGACTTCGTCGACGAGCTCGGCGCAGCCATGCATCACTATGGCTTCGCCTATCTCGAGGGTCACGGGGTCGACCCTGCCCTCGACATTGCTGTGCACGACATTGCGCGTGAGTTCTTCGAGGCCAGCGACAACGAGCGGGCGCAGATCGCCGTAACGAATTCGCCCCATGTTCGTGGGCACACTCGCCTTGGCATGGAGCACGGTGGTACGCAGCCCGACTGGCGCGAGATCGTGGAGTTCGGGCCCGAGCGTCGCCCGGTGACGCCCGTCGATGGCCAGCCGGCGTGGCTGTGCTTGCGCGGCCCGAACCAGTGGCCGCACCACATCGTGGCCGATTTCCAACCCGTCATCACCGCCTGGATGGCCGAACTCGACCGGGTGAGCCGGTGGTTGTTGCGCGCCCTGGCACTGGCGCTGGGGCAGCCCATCGACCGCTTCGATTCGGCTGTGCTGCCCGACCCCGAGGTGCTGGTGCGGATGATCCGGTACCCGGCCGCGCCGGTGCTCTCGCGAGGGACTCTGGGGAAGGCAGTGCACCACGATCTCGGCCTCATCACCCTGGTGCACCACGATGCCGGCGACGGCCTGCAGATGTGGCACGACGACGCGTATCTCGACATCCCTGCCCGGCCCGGGGCGTATGTGCTCAACCTCGGCGACATCATGCGCCGGGCCAGCCGGGGCTACTTCCGCGCCGCGCGTCACCGAGTGGTGAGCCCCACCACCAGCCGCGAACGGTTGGCGCTCGCCTACTTCTTCAACCCGAGCCTCGAGGCGTCGATGCCGGCCGTCGACCTCCCCGAGCCGATGGCTCGCCAACTCGGTCACCGCCTCCTCACCAACGACGGAGATGCCATGGTGGGCACGTTCGGCGATGTGTGGCTAACGGCGCGCCTGCTCGCCCATCCCGATGTGGCGGCGCTGCATCACCCCGAGTTGTTCGCGCGCATGCAACTGCAGGCGCGCCGCGGTTCTCAGGCGTAGTCGATGGCGGCGAAGCTGGCGAGCTTGTCGAGCCGGTGACGAGCCTCCACCAAGCGCACCGTGCCACTGCGCGAGCGCATCACCAGGCTCTGTGTGGTAGCACCGCTGCTACTGAAGCGAACCCCGCGGAGCAGTTCGCCGTCGGTGATACCGGTGGCAGCGAAGAATGCATCGTCGCCACGCACGAGGTCGTTGGTGGTGAGCACGGCATCGAGGTCGTACCCACGGGCTACTGCCTCGGCGCGCTCTTGTTCCGTACGCGGCCACAGTTGGCCTTGGATTTCGCCTCCCATGCCCTTCAGCGCCGCTGCGGCGATGACGCCTTCAGGTGTACCGCCGATACCGAAGAGGATGTCGACACCGGCGTCGGGCCAGGCCGTGGCGATGGCGCCGAAGATGTCGCCATCGGAGATGAGTTTCACGCGGGCACCGCTGGAGCGCACTTCGGCGATGAGTTCTGCATGGCGCGGCCGGTCGAGGATGACCACCGTGAGATCGCGCACGCTCTCACCTTTGGCCTTGGCCACCCAGCGCAGGTTCTGTGTTGCGGTGGCGGTGATGTCGATGGAGCCGGCTGCCTGCGGGCCCACAGCGATCTTGCTCATGTAGACGCACGGGCCAGGGTCGTACATGCTGCCCCGCTCGCTGACGGCGATGACCGAAATCGCATTCGCTCGGCCGAGTGCCGTGAGGCTGGTGCCGTCGATGGGGTCGACGGCCACATCGACCTGCGGTGACGTGCCATCGCCGATGCGCTCGCCGTTGTAGAGCATCGGCGCTTCATCCTTCTCGCCCTCGCCGATGACCACCAGACCGTCCATGCTCACGGTGGCCAGCACGGTGCGCATGGCATCGACGGCGGCACCGTCGGCGCCGTTCTTGTCGCCACGACCCACCCAGCGCGCAGCCGACAGGGCGGCGCTTTCGGTGACACGGACGAGTTCGAGGGCAAGGTTGCGATCGGGTGCAGTCACATCGCCCAGGATAGTCGGTGAACTTCGAGTGAACAGCCGCTCCTCTGTGATTGGGGCCGATGGCCTCGCTACAGTGCCGCGCCGTGGCGGTAGTACCCGTAGAGCGGTGTCTGAGTGGGCGTGACCTCAGTGAGCCGCGGCTCACAGCCGACGGCGCACGGCTCGGCTATGTGCTGAGCCAGCAGGGACACGCCGAGGTCGTGATGGTCGACCTCGCCAGCGGCGAGCAGCGCAGCATCACCGGGGTGGTCGCTCCGCGCCCCGGTCGCGGGTTGGGTGGCGGTTGCTGGTGTTGGTCGGCCGACGAACAGGCCATCGTGTATGCCGCTGGCGATGGCAACCTGTGGTGGCAACAGCTCGACGGTGCGCCCGCACGCCAACTCACGGCCCAGGGGCCCGAGCGTGTGGCACAGGCTCCTGCGGTGGTTCCCGATGGCTCGCGAGTGGTGTACGTGGTGGAACAGGCCGAGGTGTGGTCGGTATCGCTCATCGACGGCACTGTGGAACGTCTCGACGACGGCTCGGCCGATTTCTGCTTCGATCCGTTCCCCACCCCGTGCTCGTCCGGGGTGCTGTGGTTGGCCTGGAACGTGCCCGATATGCCGTGGGACCACACCCGGGTGGTGAACATCACCTTCGCCGACATGGCTCGCAGCGAGTGGGTACCCGAGGGGAGTGTGCAGCAGCCACGCACGTTGCCCGACGGACGGGGTACAGGCATCGTCGATGCGCACGGTTGGAACAACCTGTGGGTCGACGGAGAGGTGGTGGTGGACGAACCGTTCGAACACGGTGGGCCCACCTGGGGCCTGGGTCAGCGTTCCTACGCGTGCTCGCCCGATGGGCAGTTCATCGCGTTCACCCGCAATGAAGCTGGGTTCGGCCGGCTGTGTGTGGTCGAGCTGGCCACCGGGCAAGTGCGCGAGCAGGCGCGTGGTGTACACGGCCAGTTGTCGTGGGCCGGCGATCGACTGGCCGCGCTGCGCACCGGGGCGCGCACACCCACGCAGGTGGTGGTGTACGACACCAGCGGTGGGCCGAGCAGTGCCTGGCCGCGACACACCGTCGCCGTGGGGCCCGATGCCTCGTGGGCCGATGACGACCTGGTGGAGCCCGAGGCCATCACGATCACCGCAGCCGATGGCAGCACCGTGTTCGCGCGCCTGTATCGGGCCGCTCCCAGTGATGCGCCACCGCGCATGATCTGCTGGGTGCACGGTGGACCCACCGACCAGTGGCAGGTCACGTTCATGCCGCGTATCGCCTACTGGCGGTCGCGTGGCTGGAACATCGTGGTGCCCGACCATCGCGGGTCGACCGGGCACGGCCGGGCGTATCAGCAGGCGCTCAACGGTCGGTGGGGCGAACTCGACGTGAGCGATGTTGTGGCCACCATCCGGCATGCGCACGAGGCAGGGTGGGCCACACCCGCCACCACCGCGCTCAATGGCGGGTCGGCCGGCGGCTTCACGGTTCTCGGTGTCCTGCGCGATGCGCCCGAGTTGGTAGCTGCCGCCGTGGTGGCGTATCCGGTGGCCGACCTCGCCGATCTCGCTGAGCGCAGCCATCGTTTCGAACGTCATTCAACGCTCACACTCGTGGGCGACCCCGCGGCCCCGGGCGGCGCCGAGC
>JBAXQV010000046.1:0-17991 GCA_037131575.1 Actinomycetota bacterium | reverse complement strand
CTGCCGGGTTCGCCGGCCTCGCTGCCGGGTTCGCCCGGCCCTTCGAGCGCGGCGGCGACCAATGCCCGGTCGGCATCCGACGGTTCGTTCACCGGTGCCGAACGCCACCTGCGGAACACGAATATCAACCCGGCCACACCGCACACCAGCGCCGCCACCGGCAATGCCCACACGAGGATGTCGATGCCCGTGGCCCGCGGTACCAGCAGCACCTTCGCGCCGTACCGCTGTTCGATGAACGACACGATGTCGTCGTCGCTGCGTTCGCCCGCGGCCACCTGCGCTTTCACCTCGGTGCGAATGGCGGCCGAAGCGGTATTGCGCGACTCGAACACGCTCTCGCCTTCGCAGATGGGGCAGGCCAACCGCTTCGAGATGGCCTCCACTCGTTCTTCAGGCGTACGCGGGCCCGAGTTGCTGCTCACGCCCACCACCATCAGCACGGCCGCCACCACCGCCAACACCAGCCAGCCTGGCCACCGCTTGCATCGTTGCCATCGCGCGTTTGCCATCAGGCCACCCCGCGCAGTTTCTGCAGGTACGAGTCGAGGAATTCGGCGGTGATCTCACCGGCGAAACGCTGGTGCACCACACCGTTGGGGTCGATGACCCAGGTCTCGGGCACCTGCGACACACCGAAGTCGACCGAGATCTTCCCGGTGGGGTCGCTCACCACCGGCCAGGTACCGCCATTGTCGGTGAAGAACTGCCGTACTGCATCGTCGGAACCGCGGTTGACGATGGTGTACAACTCGGCGCCGTCGGCCAACCCCGCCTGATCGTTGGCGAAGGTGACCAATTCGGGGTGCTCGTGCTTGCACGGAACGCAGGTGGGGTCGAAGAAATTGAGCACCACCCAGGCGCCCTTGCGGCGGCCGAGGTCGAAGGGCTTCCCATCGAGCGTGGTGCCCGTGGCTACCGGGGCGGGCTTGCCGATGAGGAACGATTCGATCGAGTCGTTGCGACCGGCCTTGCTGCTGGCCAACACCACGAACAATGCCGCCACCACTACTGCCACGGCGAGCGCGATGAACGGGGCCACCGGGCGACGTCGCGCCATGACCGTGCCGGTGTCGGGAGACTCGCCCTGCGGCCCAGAAATCGGCCCAGAAGTCGACTCAGACACCGGCTACCTCGGGGATGGGCGCCGACACCGGCGCGGTGGGTTTGCGTCGTCTACCCGGGAAGGCAGCCAACACGGTGCCGATGCCCACCAAGGCACCACCCACCCACAACCACACGATGAGCGGTTTGATGAAGATCTTGATCTGCGCCTCGGTGGCACCGGCCTGGGCAGCATTCTCGAGCGTGAGGTAGATGTCGCGCGCCAGGCTGGTCTGCACACTCGGCGTGCCCACATCGCGGCCCATCGAGGTGTAGCGGGTGATGGCCGGCGCATATGCCTGCCCGCCGTCGATGCTCACCGCGGCGCGCACGCCGGCCGAGCGCGGTGTGGTGAACGCCGTGACCTCGACGAGTTGGAACGTGTGCCCACCGAACGACAGTGGCGTGCCCTGCTTCAGGGTGAACTCGCCCACCGTGGTGTACCCATTGCTGGCCACCAGGCCCACGGCGATGAGGATGACACCGAGGTGCACCACCATGCCGCCGTTGGCCCGGCCGAGCAGCCCGCGCACACCTTGGCGGCGGGTGGCGAGCACCAGTTGCCGCATCGCCGAGCCGGCCGCAAAACCAGCGAGTGCGAAGGCCAGCAGCGATGCCCAACTATCGGCACCCAGCAGCACCGCCAGCGCCAGCGTGCCCACACCGCACCAGGCCGGCACGAACAGACGCTCGCGCAGCAATTCGCCGCTCGCTTTGCGCCACGGCAGCACGGGCGCCACGCCCATCAGGAACAGCAGCACCAACCCGATGGGCATGGTCATCTGGTCGAAGTACTGCGAACCGATGTTGTTGCGCCGACCGGTGAGCGCCTCCACGATGAGCGGGAACACCGTGCCCAGGAGCACCACGAATGCGAACACCGTGAACAGCACGTTGTTGGCCAGGAACGCACCCTCGCGCGAGACGGGTGAATCGATGGCTCCGGGCGAGCGCAACCGGTCGCCACGCCAGGCGATGAGCGCCAGCGACACGATCATGATGAGGCCGAAGAAGCCGAGCAACCACGGGCCGATGCTGCCGTTCGAGAACGCGTGCACACTGCTGATGACACCACTACGGGTGAGGAAGGTGCCCAGAATGGTGAGCGCGAACGTGGCCACCAGCAGGCTCAGGTTCCACACCCGCAACATGCCTCGCCGTTCCTGCACCAGCACCGAGTGGATGTACGCCGTGCCGGTGAGCCAGGGCAAGAAACTGGCGTTCTCGACGGGGTCCCACGCCCACACACCGCTCCAACCGAGCACCTCGTAGCTCCACCAGCCACCGAGCACGATGCCCACGCTGAGGAACCCCCACGCCAGCAGCGCCCAACGGCGGGTGTCGAGCAACCAGCCCTCACCCACACGGCCGGTGATGAGCGCGGCGATGGCGAACGCGAACGGCACCGTGAACCCCACGTAGCCGAGGTACAGGCTCGGTGGGTGGAAGGCGACGAGGACGTGGTTCTGCAGCAACGGGTTGGGGCCCGGGCCATCGGTGACCCCGGGAGCACCCGTGGCGAAGGCATCGGCCGGGAACGATGCGAGCAGGAAGAAGAACGCCGACACGACGAACATCACCACCATCGCCCATCCCACCAGTGGGTCGGTGAGCCGCTTGCGATAGCGCAGCGCGATGACCGCGGTGTAGCCCGCCAGCACGGTGAGCCACAGCAGAATGCTGCCCTCGAGCGCACTCCACACTGCGGTGACGTTGTAGAAGGTGGGGGTGGAACGCGACCCCACTTGTTGCACATAGGCGAGTGAGAAGTCGTAGGTGAGGAGGGCGTAGATCATGATGCCCAGAGCCGCCACGGCCATCACGGCCAGCAGGCAGGCGTAGTTGGGCACGGTGCGCAGCACGCGAGCGTCCTTGGTGACCGTGCCCACCGCCGCAACGATGGCTCCGAACACCGAGGCCACGATGCCCACCACGAGCGCGGAGTGACCGAGCAGCCCGTTCAGGCTGGCTGCGAACACGCACTCACCGCCTTTTCGAGCCGGGCCTCGTTCTTCGCCTTGTATTCGTTCGAGTGCTTCACTTCCACCTGATCGCCTTCGAAGACCTTGGTGGTGGCACCGTCGGCGGACGTGGAGTCGACGAGTTTGCCGTGCACCACAACGGGTACGCACTCTTGGAAGATGCCTCCGGGTTGCCCGTCGTAGCGCACCGGCATCTTGGCGCCGTTGAAGGTGACCATGAAGGTGGTGACACCATTGGCCTGAGTGACCGAACCCTGCTGAACGTTGCCCTGCACGCGCAACCGCCGACCTGCCTCGCAACCGGTCTTCACGCCTACTTCATCGACATTGCAGTAGTAGTCGATCGATGAGGTGAGGAACTTGGTGACCACCACGCCACCGCCTACCAACACCAGCACCAGCACCAGCAGGGCCGGCCAGCGCTTCCCGCGCGCTCGGGCTGGGGCGGCCGAGGGCACCACCTCACGGGGGCTCAGGTCCACGGTTTGTCCTCGTCGGGCACCTGCTCGGCGAGCACCCGGCCACGCCGCGCCACGCGCCAGCACAGCACGATGACCGCACCGAAACTGATGAGGTAACAGGGCAGGATGAAGCCGATGTCGTCCATCAGGCGCCAGCTCCGCCGCTGGCAGCCGCCTCGGTGCGACGGGCAGCCAATGCATCGTCGAGGCCACGGTCTTCGAGTTCGTCTTCGAGCATCATCACCCGCTGGCGATGTAACACGAACCACACGTACAACAGCGTGAACGCAACCAGCGAGAGCATCAGGGTGAACAGCATCAGCCCGTCGAGTTCCACCTTGGTGCGATCGGCCACGCTCGAGTCCTGGTGCACGCTGCGCCACAGCTTCACGCTGAAGTGCACCAGCGGGATTTCGAGTACGGCCAGCATTGCCACCACTGCCGAACGTCGGGCCCGTTGCTCGTGGGTGCCGCCAAGCCCACGCACGGCGAGGTAGCCAACGTAGGTGATGAACAGCAGCGCCGTGGTGGTGACCCGGGCGTCCCACACCCAGAACTGGCCCCAGCTCAGCCTGCCCCACAGGGCACCGGCCAACAGGGTGAGCGCCATGAACAGCACGCCGATCTCGGCGCTGGCACCGGCGATGCGGTCCCAGGTGAGCGAACGGGTGCGCTTCCACAAATAGGCCGCCGACGAGATGGCAGTGACGATGAATGCGAGGTAGGCGATCCAGACCGTACCGACATGGATGTAGAGAATGCGGACGCTGTCGCCCTGGATCTGGTCGGCTGGCGACAGCACCAGGCCGAACAAGGCGACGGCACCGAGGGTGACGATGCTGGCGATACCGAGCCAGCGAGTGAACGTCGTGCCGGTACCAGGGCGCGTGGGTGACGACGGTGCTACAGCTGTGTCGGTGGGGGCGGTGATGGCCACGTTGAACTCTGCCTCATTCCTCGATGAGCGAACCGAAGGCGAGCGAACCCCCGACACCGAACAGTGCGGCGAACACCACCAACAAAGCAACCCAGGGCCACCCGTCGTTGACTGCCACACCGGTGGTTTGGAGCGCCGCTTCGGTAGCTCGTGTTGCACCAATGAGAACCGGTGTCACCACTGGGAACATCAGCAGCGGGAGCAACGTCTCTCTGCCAGTGGCCCCGGCGGCGAGACCGCCGTAGATCGTACCTACGAAGGCCAGTCCGCAGGTGGCGGGGAGCACCGTGGTGACAAACAGCACCATGCCGAGCGCGGTGGTGCCCACGCCGTAGAGCACGAAGGCGAGCGTGGCGAGGATCGCCTCGAGCACGATCAGCTCGATGGCCAGGGCGAACGACTTGCCGAGGAAGATGCCCACCGGGTTCACCCCAGCCACGCGCAAGGCGTCGAGGGCGCTGTCGGCGGTCTCCACCGCGAACGATCGCTGCACCACCACGAGCAGGCAGAACACGGTGGCCAACCAGATGAGGCCCGGGGCTACCCGTTTGAGCACCGCATCACTGTCGAGCACGAAGGCGAACAGCACCATCACCAGGCCCGCGAACGGCAGCACCTGGTTGGTGACCACCTTGGCTCGCCGTTCGATACGAAGGTCTTTCACGGCGATGAGCCGCGCAGTGGTGAATGCGTTCACGACGCCTCGCCACCCTCGCGAACCTGGCCGGCCACCACATCGACCACCCGGGTGGCCAGCGACCCGGCGCGTTCGAGTTCGTGACTGGCCACCATGACCGTGGCACCCATGCCCACGGCCGCACGCAAGGTGTCGTCGAGGTCGTCGCGGCCGGCGGCGTCGAGGCCGGCGTGGGGTTCGTCGAGCAACCACAGCTGGGCACGACGAGCCACCAGGCACGCTAACGCCGTGCGTCGCTTCTGGCCTGCGGACAGGCGTTTCACGGCGAGGTCGGCGAGGCGGCCCGACAGGCCGAGACGATCTAACGCCGCGGCAACCTCCCGGTCGCTGGCACCCACCGTGGAACCCCAGAACTGCACGTTCTCGGCAACGGTGAGGTCGGCGTACAACCCGTTGGCATGGCCGAGCAGCCCCACGCGAGCACGCACCGCCTCGCGTTCGGTGCGCAGATCGCATCCGGCCACGGTGGCCTCGCCACGCGCCAGTGGCACCAGGCCTGCGCAGAGCCGCAGCAGGGTGGTCTTCCCCGCCCCATTCGGGCCGCGCAACAGCACGATTTCGCCCGGTTGCACTTCGAGCGTGGCACCGGCGAGGGCAGGGAACTGCCCGAGCACGGCAACCGCATCGACGAGCGAGACGATGGGGCCCGACGGGCGTGCATTCGGGGTGGAAATGGGCACGGCGACGATGTCGTCACGCTACCTGCCAGGTACGACCAGGGGCCCAACCGGTAGCGTCGGTCGTCGTGAGCGGCAAGGCAGAGCGGGTGAAGCGAACAAAGCGGCGCGACGACCCCTTCCTGCGCCCGCGCGAACCGCACGATTGGCGATGGGTGGTGGGCGGCGTCGGCCGCGTGCTCATTTCCACCGGAGTGCTGCTGTTCGCCTTCGTTGCCTACCAACTGTGGGGAACCGGCATCCAGACCGCGCGCGCCCAAGACAGGCTGTCCAAGTCGTTCGAATCATCGCTCGAACAAGCCACCCCGCTTCCCACCACCACCACCGGCACCACAGTGCCTGCCACCTCACCAGCCACGTCCACGCCAACCACCACGGCAGCAGGCCAGCCCGATACGACCACCGTGCCCGCCACGTCGGTAGCGCCAACCACCACCGCACCGGCCGTCCCTGTGGTGGCGCCGCCTCGTGGGGAACCCCTCGCCCGCCTCCAGATCGCGTCGATCGGAGTCGACAACATCGTGGTGGAAGGAGTGCGAACCGGCGATTTGAAACTGGGTCCCGGACACTTTCCGGAGACACCACTGCCCGGCCAGTACGGCAATGCCGCCATCGCCGGCCACCGCACCACCTACGGCCAACCCTTTTACCGCATCGACGAGATCAAGGTGGGCGACGAGATCGTGGTCACCACTGCGTGGGGGAAATTCGTGTACGTGGCGCAGTCGATGAGCATCGTGAGCCCCGACGATTACGCCAAGGTGATTCCCACCAGCGACCCCTCGGTGGCAACGCTCACCCTGGCCTCCTGCCACCCGCGCTACACGGCGCGGCAGCGCTATGTGGTGCTGGCTACGATCGACCCCACCCGCTCGAGCCCCGTCACCAAGCCAGGCGAACTCGGCACTCCCGACGTCCCCGCACCCACCACGGTGCCCGCCACCACCCTGGCACCCACGGGCAGCACACTGCCCAGTGCGACCACCACATTGCCGAGCAACACCGGTGTGAGCACCACCATCGCCGATGGCATGGGCGGCACCGGTGACGGAGCCGCCATCGACGGCGAAGATGCGGGCGCGGCAGCCTTCAGCAGCCGTTGGTTCAGCGACAGGAAGGCGTTCGTGCCCGTGGCCCTGTGGGGGTTGCGGCTCATCGTCATCGCGTTGGTGGACACGGCCATCAGCAAGCTCACCCGCCGCAACTGGGTGGGCGCGCTGGTGGGCATCGGTCCGTTCGTGGTGACGCTCTACTTCTTCTTCGAGAACGTCAGTCGCCTGCTACCGGCCAACCTCTGAGCCAGCTGACTTCCGAGCCGGCCGATACCGCGACCGCTCGCTAGCGGCCTTCGAATCGTGGGGGTCGTTTCGCCAAGAAGGCAGTGCGGCCCTCTTCGGCGTCGGCGCTGGCCCAGGCCAGTTCGCGGGCCTGTTCGAACAGCGCGTCGAAGGCCGGCATGGGTGCCGCTCGCTCGAGCGCGAGTTTGTGCCCGGCGATGGTGAGCGGTGCCAACACCGCCAATTCATCGGCCCACACGAGTGCGTCGTCGAGAGTGCCGAGGCGATGCACGCCACCCGAGATGTGCAGTTGCTCGGCCCGGTAGGTGACCGCCCCCAGCAGCATCGCCCGGGCCGGTGCCCAGCCGAACTCGCGGGCAACACGTTCGACCGTCCAGCGATCGACCACCAAGCCCAACTTCGCCGCAGGAATACCGAAGACACTGGTCGGGGTTGCCATACGCAGGTCGCAGGCCACCGCCAGCTGGGTACCGGCCCCCAACGCTGGGCCGTCGATGGCGGCGAGGGTGACCATCGCCAGT
The DNA here is from genome assembly GCA_037131575.1 of Actinomycetota bacterium. GTDB lineage: Bacteria > Actinomycetota > Acidimicrobiia > Acidimicrobiales > Ilumatobacteraceae > VFMC01. Next base: position 10,314 of record JBAXQV010000046.1, on the reverse strand, counting down.
TCGGTGAAACCACGCAATGCCGCCACCAGCGCTGTGACGAACTCGCCCGATTCGACGCCGTTGAGGTCGGCACCAGCGCAGAACGCCGGGGGTGCGCCAGTGAGCACGACCACTCGTGCCCCACCCGCGGCTGCCTCGCGCTGGGCCTCAGAGAGGGCCAGCAGCGTGTCGTGATCGACTGCGTTGCGGCGCTCGGGGCGATCGATGGTGATGACGATCACCCGATCGCGCCACTCCACACGTACCATGGCCCGACTGTATGTCGCCACAGCCCACCTCCGAGCATCCCGTCGACCCCGTGCGGGCTCGCCGCCAGCAGATTTCGCGCTGGACCAATGTGGCCAACCGGGTGGGCTACCTCTGTTTCGCCATCTCGATGGTGGTGTTCGCCGTGGCACTGGCCACCTCGTTCAACTCCCTCGCATCCACCGTCGTCATCACCGGGCTCATCGTGGGGTCGATCCTGCTCGCACCGGCCATCGTGCTGGGCTACGCCGTAAAGGCTGCCGAACGCGACGACCGAGAGCGCGGCCTGTAGCGTCTGCATCACCCCTGCCAGCAGCCGGTACCCTGTTGCGCCGATGATGAGCACCCGACTTCCGGCCGTGGAACGGCGCGAACAGATCGTCGACGTGGCCATCAGCGTGTTCGCTCGCCACGGCTATCACGGCACGTCGATGAACGATGTGGCCGATGCCGCGGGCGTCACCAAACCGGTGCTGTACCAGCACTTCCGCTCGAAGCAGGCGTTGTATCTGGCGCTCATCGACGAAGTGGGCCACCGCATGATCACCCGCATCGCCAAGGCCACCGCCGGTGCCGCGGGCGGCAAGGCACAGACCGAACAGGGCTTCCGCGCCTATTTCGAGTGGGTGGCCGACGACCATGACGCGTTCTTGTTGCTGTTCTCCACGCAGGCCAACCGCGACGAAATCGCCACCCAGGCCATCAAGGCCATCACCTCGCAGGCGGCTTCGGCCATCGCGCCGCTCATCACGGTGGAACTCGACTACGAAGAGCGCCGCACACTGGCACACGGCCTGGTGGGGTTGGCCGAAGGAGTGTCGCGGCGGCTGGTCGAGCGTGGCGACGAGTTCGACCCGGTAGCCCTGGGCCGCTTGGTGGCCAACCTCGCCTGGGCGGGGTTGCGCGCCATCGGGCCCACCGCCCCAACACGCTGACGCTGCGCCCACTCGCCGACACTGCGCCCACACGCCGACACTGCGCCCGCAGGCTGACAACTGCCGTTGAGGCAGTACTCAGCCGTGCAATGCCAACCCGCGGTAACTGCCCACGAACCCAGCGCGAATGAGCTGCATGGCCCACGGCGATGCAGGGTCGAGCGCCCCGCCATTCACCTTGCGTACCTCGAGTTTGCGGGCACGACCGTCTTTCACCATGAGGGCCAACGCTTCGGCCCAACCCACCGTGCCGGCCAATTCGGTGTCCGAGCCGGGGAAGGTGACCAGGTGATGCGAACGGCGATCGAACCACACCATCGGTAGCCCCTGCACCAGCACCACCAGCGCACCTGCACTACGGGCCGGACGGCCGGGTGATTCGGGCCAGCTGAGGCCTGCACCATACGGCTGTGCCGGATCGGTGGCGGCGAGCACCACCGGCGCCGGCACCGATTCGGGGTGCAGCAGTGCGTCGGCCATCTCACGCACACTGCGCAACCGGTCGATGGCGCCGGGCACGCTGAATTGAGCGGCACCGAGGCCGCTGACGAAGTACCCGCGCCGGGCCTGGCCGCGCTCTTCGAGCATCTTCAACACGCCGTACACACCGGCGTACCCGCCCACCACACCTTCGGCCAAGACAGCCTCACGCGTCACCACGCCATAGCGTTCGAGGAGTTGTAGTGCAGCAGCATGCGCCACCTGGGTGCTCGTGGGTACGGGCTGCAGCAGCGGTGCCACCAGGCTCCACCGACCAGCTCCGGCGGGCGGCCCGATGCGGGTGAGACGGCCCGGCCGCGGCCTGCCACGTGCGGCGCGACTAGCCCCCGCCTTGGCCCCGCCGGTGAGCATGGCGCGCAATGGAGTGAGTGAATCGTTGGTGACCTCACCGGCCCACACGAGGTCCCACAGCGCCGCCAAGGTTTCGGCCTCGGTGGCACCGGGGGCGGCTGCCCGAAGTTGCGCCCAGAAACTGGCACCGCGTTGGGCCAGCAGGGTGCGGATGGCATCGTGCACTGCCCCGGTGGGTGCCTCGGGCACCTCGACCGAGGGCGCCAGCAGCGGCAGTTGGTCGGCGAAGTAGAGCCTCACCCTGCCATCGTTGGCACCGATGGACCCAGCACCCACCCACACGATGTCGCCGGAGGTGCACAACTCGTCGAGGTCGGTGGGGCGATAGCCACGTACGCGCATGGGCAGCACATCGGTTTCGAGCGAACTCGCCACCAGGGCCGCCCCCTGGAGCAACCCCAGCGACTCGACCAACGCCTCGAGCCCTCGACGCTCGCCAGGAATGCCATGCCACCCCACCAGCAGACGCGCATACGCATCGGGTTCTACGGGCTCGACCTCACGACGCAATGCAGCCAACGACCGACGGCGCAATTGCCGCAACACATCGACATCGCACCACTCACGCGTGCTGCCATCGGGGCGGAACTCGCCACGCACCAACCGCTCGTTGGTTTCGAGTGCGACCAGTGCGCCGGTGGCGCGGTGCACGGTGATACCGAACCGTCGAGCCACGTCGTCGGTGACGAAGGGGGCGTGGGTTCGTGCATAGCGCGCCACCAACGACTCGAGCGGCAGGGGCACGGCCTCGGTGAACGCCCGTGGCAACCCCAGCGGCAGGTTGCAGCCAAGCGCATCGCGGTAGCGCGCGGCATCGTCGGCGGCGATGAGCCGCTGTTCACCTGCCACCGACACCTCGATGGCCCGGCGTTCGTGCAACAACTCGGTCGCCCACGCCGCACCCGACCCCTCGCAGCGCAGGTCGATTTCGGCCGCCGTGAGGTCGCCCACGGTGCGCAGCACATCGTGCAGTTCGTCGGCCGAACGAGCCCGGCGACCATCGGCGATGCGCTGCAGTTCGAGTTCGAGGTCGGCCAGCACACCAGGGTCGAGCAGTTCGCGCAATTCCTCGGCACCCAGCAGATCGCGCAGCAGATCGCGGTCGAGTGCCAGTGCCGCCGCGCGCCGTTCGGCCAGTGGCGCATCGCCCTCGTACATGTAGGCAGCGATCCAGTTGAACAGCAAGCTCTGTGCGAACGGCGACGCCTTGGGTGTGTCGACGCTGACCACGCGCACCGCACGGCTGCGCAACTGCCCCAGCACCTCGCGCAGGGCGGGGAGGTCGAACACGTCTTGGACGCACTCGCGCGAGGTTTCGAGCAAGATGGGGAACGTGGGGTACTTGGCCGCCACGGCCAACAGGTCGGCGGCGCGCTGACGCTGCTGCCACAACGGTGTGCGCCGGTCGGGCCGACGGCGCGGCAGCAGCAGCGCACGGGCCGCGCATTCGCGGAACCGGGCGGCGAACAGCGACGTTTGTGGCAGCGAGCCGAGTACGAGTTCGTCGACCTCGTCGGGGTCGATGATGAGCGCGTCGAGCGGTAACTCGTCGACGGCTTCGGGGAGGCGCAGCACGATGCCGTCGTCGCTCCACATCGTTTCCACCGGCATGTCGAAGCGGTCGATGAGGCGCCGCTCGATGGCCATGGCCCACGGCGCATGCACGGGGGTGCCGAAGGGGCTGAGGATGCACACCCGCCAGTCGCCGATTTCGTCGCGGAACCGTTCGACCACGATGGTGCGATCGTCGGGCACCACACCGGTGGCCTGTGCCTGTTCGTCGAGATAGCCGAGCACATTGTTGGCGGCGAAGGCATCGAGCGCGTAGGCCTGCATGAGTTCGTCGAGGGCACCAGCGGCAGGCATGGCCCGCACCTCGCGCTGGAACGCCCCCAGGGCACGCCCGAGTTCGAGTGGGCGCCCAGGGCGGTCGCCGTGCCAGAACGGCATCTTGCCCGGTTGGCCGGGTGCGGGGGTGACCACCACGCGTTCGAAGGTGATGTCTTCGATACGCCACGTGGAGGCACCGAGCAGGAAGGTTTCGCCCGGCCGGCTCTCGTACACCATCTCCTCATCGAGTTCGCCCACACGGGTGCCATCGGGCAGGAACACGCCGAACAACCCTCGGTCGGGGATGGTGCCCCCACTGGTGACGGCGAGGCGCCGCGACCCGTCGCGGGCACGCAACGTGTCGTTCACACGATCCCACACCAACCGCGGCCGCAACTCGCCGAACTCTTCGCTGGGGTATCGGCCCGCCAGCAGGTCGAGGACGTTGTGGAACAGGTCGTCGCTGATGTCGGCGAAACAAGCGCAGCGCCGCACCAGCGCGCCCACCTCGGCAACCGTGGCCTCGGTGGTGATGGCCACGTGCGCCACGATCTGCTGGGCGAGCACATCGAGCGGGTTGCGCAGGAAACGGGTGGACTCGATGTTGCCATCGACCATACGCTTCACCACCACGGCAGCCTCGAGCAGATCGCCGCGGTGCTTGGGGTAGATGGTGCCCTTACTGGGTTCGCCCACCGAGTGCCCGGCGCGGCCGATGCGCTGCAAGCCACGGCTCACGGCACCTGGCGACTCGACCTGGATGACCAAGTCGACCGCGCCCATGTCGATACCCAACTCGAGGCTGCTGGTGGCCACGATGCCGCGCAACACACCCCGCTTGAGCTCGTCTTCGATGACCACCCGCTGCTCGCGGGCCAATGAACCATGGTGCGCTTTCACCAGGTCGACTGTGGCGACTTCGGGGTCGGCCGATGGCACCTGGTCGGCGTACAACTCGTTGAGTTTGGCGGCCAAGCGTTCGGCCTGGCGCCGCGAGTTGGTGAAGATGATGGTGCTGCGATGCTCGAGCACCTGGGCCAAGATGCGCGGGTAGATGCTTGGCCAGATGCTGGTGCGCTGCGGGGTGTACGCGGCCGACGCCGGGCCGCTGCGCAGTTCCACCACCTCACGCCCCAGTTCGGCCATGTCTTCCACCGGGATGACCACATCGACCTCGAGCGGTTTGCGGATGCCGGCGTCGACGATGGCCACGGGCCGCCTGGTTCGGTCGGCCGCATGCCCACCGAGAAAGTGCGCCACCTCTTCGAGCGGCCGCTGCGTGGCCGACAGCCCGATGCGTTGCGGTGGCCGCTTGGTGACCTGCTCGAGCCGTTCGAGCGAGAGCATGAGATGCGCTCCGCGCTTCGTGGGCGCGAGGGCGTGGATTTCGTCGATGATGACGGTTTCGACGTTCACCAACGTGTCGCGCGCCGATGACGTGAGCATGAGGTACAGGCTCTCGGGCGTGGTGATGAGCAGGTCGGGTGGGCGGCGGATGAGCGCCTGACGATCTTTGGCCGAGGTATCGCCGGTGCGCATGGCCACATACGGCTCGATGTAGGCCTCGCCGAGCCGCTCGGCTGCCAAACCGATACCCATGAGCGGGCTACGCAGGTTCTTTTCGACGTCGAAGGCCAAGGCACGCAGGGGCGAGATGTAGAGCACCCTGGTGCGCTGCTTGGCGTCGGGCGGAGGGGTGCTGCTGAGCCGGTCGATGGACGCGAGGAAGGCGGTGAGCGTCTTGCCCGAACCGGTGGGGGCGCAGATGAGCGTGTGCTCACCGGCAGCGATGTGTGGCCACCCCTGCACCTGCGGCGGCGTAGGGGTGGGGAACGACGCGGCGAACCATGCCCGCACCGCGGGCGAGAACCGCTCGAGTACCGGGTGATCGGCCACCCCGTCAGGTTACGGGGTGGGTGTGACGGTGTTGGCCGACCGGCCTACACACCCACGCTGAGCTGGCAGGCGAAAGCCTCGGCCAGTGCACGGCGAGCCGGAGTGGTACTCACAGCCGCCACCACAGCGTTCACAGCCGTGGGCATGACCACGCTCACGGCAGCGAGCACCGGTTCGATCAGTGCATCGCTGATGATGGCGCCAATTGCGGCGGCCTGCGAACTGGCGCGCGGGGCGAATTCGTCGAGTACCAGGGCGGCCAGCATCTGATCGGCCACATCGCCGCTACGCAGGTCGATGATCCGCTGGAGCGGGTCGCCCGAGGCGAGCTCACCCGCCTCGGCAAGCAGCATTCGGCCTTCAATGGCATTGAGGAACCCGGCCCGGTGGGTCAGGTTGGCCACATAGGCCACCAGCGCCGGGTCGGCGCCGAAGCGCTTCCACAGACCCATGACGATCTCGTGCGCCGCAGCGGGGGGCATCTCCGCGAGCGAGGCGACCGCCTTGGGGAGGTCGGCGGCGCATGCTCGCGCGATCACGAAGTCGGCGCACCGTCCGTCGCCGTCGCGCAACGTCATCGCCGCAGCGCTCCAGGCCTGCAGCTCGCCAGTGATCTGGTCGCTCTTCTCCAGCTCCGCGAGGGCCGTATCGGCATCGCCCTTCAGCGCGTGCAGCAGGGCGCGCACACCGATGATGGTGTCGTACGACACTGTCACCGGTGGCAGATAGATCGCCCCATCGATGCCGGTGAGCCAGGCGAGGCACTGGTCGACATCGTCTTGGTTGGCCATCACCAGCACCCAGCGAGCCGCATTGTTCGCCGTACCGCCGCCTGCCAGCAGTGGTTCGAGCAGATGCAGCTGCTGATCGCGTGTCAGCGCGTTGGCTTGCAACAGCGAGAGGTTCAAGCGAGCGGAGTTGCCGATGTGAAGCTGCTCGAGGTTCTCGGGGTTCACGATGGCCTCGACCACGGTGGTGAAGTGCTCGATCGCCAGATCGTTCTCGTTGTTCAGCATGTGCGCACGCGCCACCTCATAGATGGCCATCGTCCGTTCCCAGCCAATCTCTGAGTCGTCGAGCCGTTTGGCGGCGATGCGCTGATTGCGTTCCATCCGTGCGTCGAGGTCGTCGACGTAGCCGGTGTGGCGGATCCACACACCGTCGTACTGCAGTTCGGACAGCTCCTCACCCTGCGGGGTGAACGCCATCTCGTGAATACGGTTGCGCCACACCACACCGCGCCGGAACAGGCGGCGGGTGATGAACCCTGCATCGATCTGCCCGGTCGCTGCGTTGGTGAGGTTGCGCAGCCGCAGCGAAATGGCAGCATCATCGGGGATCACGGCCAGGCCGAACCGGAGCTCCGCACACTGTTCGGGCGTTGCCATCAATTCGTCGTCACCGTCGAGGAACATCACCCATTCGCCGCGTGCCATGGCGAACGCTTCGTTGCGGGCGCGCCCGAAATCGTCGTCCCAGTAACCCTGTCGCACCACTGCGCCACAACTGCGGGCGATGGCAACGGTGTCGTCGTCGGAACCCGTGTCGTACACCACCACTTCGTCGACCAATGGGCCTGCCAGTTCGAGGGTACGGGCAATGCGCGACGCCTCGTTCTTCACGATCATGGCGAGCGACAACAGCGGTACCTCCCGCCGGTGGTTCCATACCGACGCCACCAGGGTGAATGAGTCGGCGATGTCGGCGATTCGTTCGGGACGAGATGTCACCATCGACGTGTCGGCCACGGCGAACACAGCGGGCAGCGCCAACGATTCGGCTGGGAACTCTTCGCTGGGCAGATCGGCGATGTTGCGCACATGCGCTGCGACTTCGGACGGCTTCGCCGAACCCCTCGGGGGTTGGAGGCCGCACACCGGCCAGGCGGCTGCATTCGAGCCGGGCACGGCAAGGGTTGCACCTTCGGCAACAGCCAGCGCGAGCACCTCGATACCACCTGCAGACAGTTGTTCGAAGCGCCGCGCGTCGACCACCACGGCAGGGCCGCCCGGTAGTTCGTGCCACATGGTCACTTCCACGACATTGCGCGCCTTCACGAGCGGACGAACTGCCCGCCGCGCTTGTTTCGGACCAACCAGGTAGGTGGTGATGTGCATGGGTGTGTACTCCTCCTGGAGGGAACTGCTGATGACCGTCCGTGAACCACCGAACTCGGCAACCACTTTCTTCAGCGGAGCCACGACCTCGCGGGTCAGGTCGAGACCAACAGGCGCGTCAAGATCTCGTCGAGGTGTGCTCGGCGCGGCGGTGTGGTTCCCAGGGCGGCCGCTGCGGCCGCAAGGCATCCGGGCAGCAATGCATGTACCGACTTCACGACGAGTTCCAACGACGCGTCATCGATGTCGGATGCCACCGCCGCCACTCTCGACTCGGCGCGTGCATCGAAGTCGTCGAGCACGAGGGCTGCCAAGACGCGGTCGGCGGGTGCCACATCAGGATCGTCGAAGAGACATTGCAGTGGGTCGCCCACGGCAAGAGCGTCGGCCTCGGCAAGCATCAGCCGAGCTTCGAGCGCGGTGAAGAACCCAGCACGGTACGAAGCCGAGGCCAGGTACGCCACCAGCACTGGTGCCGCACCGAAGCGACGCCACAGCGCCGACACCACCACGAACCCGGCTTCAGCAGGGAGCACGGCCAACGCGCCAGTGAGCTTCGGCAGGTCGTCAGCCGAGACTCTCGGCACCAATACGTCGAGGGCCCGATGATCGCCCTGCGCCACTGCCAAGCCAGCAGCGATCCAGGCCTGGGACACCTCGACCACTCCCTCACCTCGACGCAGGTCGGCGAGTGATCGGTCGAACTCGCCGCGCTTGGCGTGCAGCAACGCACGCACTGCGAGTACCTCGTCGCGCGACACCGTCACCGGCGGGAGATAGATCGAATCGTCGATGTCGGCGATCCACTCGAGGCACTGGTCGGTGCACTCCTGATTCGCCTTCAGCAGCATCCACCTCGCCGCGGCAGCGTCGACACCGCCATTGACCAGCATCGGTTCGAGCATCGCCAGCTGTTCATCGAGGGTCGATTCCTTCGATTCGAGCAGCACGACGAGCAAACGCGCCGACGCCCAAAGCCTCCGCTGTTCCATGGTGGTCGGTTGACCGATCATGGCGATCACCTCGCGCAGCAGCACACAGGCAGCCACTTCATCGCCTTCGAGCACCAACGCGCGGGCCTTCTCGTACGAGGCCACCACCTGGTCGTGCTCGGTGGTCACGTTCTCGAACCGCAGCGCGACGATGCGCTTGTTGCGTTCGATCCGATCGTTCTGGTCGCCCACATAACCCGTGTGACGAATCCACGCCCCGGCGAAGTGAGCCTCGTTCGGTTCGGCCCCATCGGGAGGGAATGCCAGCTCGTGGATGCGGTTACGCCATACCCAACCGCGGCGGTACAGCCGCCGCGATGTGAGGGCACCATCGAGTTGTCCGGTGACCGTGTTGACCAGATTGCGGAGTTGCACGGTGATGACGACGCTCGGATCGTTCACCTCCTGCAGGATGGCGCGGAGTTCGGTGCACTTGTCGGGCGTCGACACGAACTCGTCATCACCGTCGAGCACCAACAACCATTCGCTGCGCGCCATGGCGAAGCCTTCGTTCCGGGCCCGGCCGAAATCGTCGTCCCAGTAGCCCTCACGCACAGCGGCACCGGCTGCACGGGCAATGGCCACGGTGTCGTCATCGGAACCGGTGTCGTACACCACCACCTCGTCGACCACTCCGCGAGCGCATTCGATGGCGTGGGCGATGCGCGGGGCTTCGTTCTTCACGATCATCGACAGGGTGAGTAACGGCACCTCGCGTTGGTGGCACCATGCCGAAGCCACCAGGGTGGCGCGTTCGCCGAGATCGGCCAGCACGGTGGGGCGAGTATGCACCTGCCTGCCATCGGCGACACCGAACACCGCCGGCAATCCCAGCCCCGCCGTATCGACGATGTCGTCGGGTGCATCGGCGATCTGGCGAGCATGTTCGATGAGGTCGATCGTGCTCGAAGAACCGCGCGGTGGGTTCAGCCCGCACAGCGGCCACCGACCCGAGTTCGAGCCGGGCACCACCACCGGGGCGCCGGCCTCGAGGGCAGCAGCCACTGCCTTCACGCCGTCGGCCGACAACCACTCGAACCGGGTCGCATCGACCAGTACCGCCGGGCCGGCCGGCACCTCGTGCCAGTGCGTCGCCGGTGCCGTCTCACCGAGCGCGAGTGCGTCGAGCGCGCGGCGACGCGCCTGTTCAGGGCCAATCACACACACCGTCACACTCATCGCGTACTCCTCACCACAGGGATTGCCCTCAAACCGTCCGGCAAGGTGCCGAACTGGCACGGCAACGATCTGTCCTCCTCGTCTGCGATGGTGGGTTTGTTCGCTCGTGCGGTGCCAGACTGGACGACCCCATGGCCCCGCCCAGCGACTCCCCCGCCGCCCGCGCCAACCAGGCGACGGTTCGCCTGCGTCCCTGGCAGCGCACTGCGTTCGACCGCTTTCGCGAGCACCCGGCCACCGACTTCCTGGCAGTGGCTACGCCGGGGG
>JBAXQV010000045.1:0-18246 GCA_037131575.1 Actinomycetota bacterium | reverse complement strand
GCGAGTGCCGCGGCCGCAGTACCGGCCAGGCCGAGGAATACAAGGAGGCGGCGCATGGTGCTACGCCACCACGCGACGCATCACGTCGCCGAGCAGCGCCACTCGGCCAGGGATGTATCCGTTCGCCGGGAGGTTGGCGGTGAAGCCATCGACGCCGAGTGTCTTGTCGGCGGCGAGGCGTTCGCCCACGGTGTCGGGGTCGCCCACGATGAAGCGTGCCGTGAGGGCGGCGCGCTGGTCGGCATCGAGCGTGTCGAGTGCGATACCGCGCCGTGCGAACCAGGCTGCGAGATCGGCCTGCGCCTCTTCCATGGTGGGGGCGATGCACACCGAACGCTGCCACGACACGGTGATCTCGCTGCGGTTGCGGCCGAGCCGCTGGCAGTGCTCGTCGAGTGCCTCGAGCTTACGCGGAATGTCGCGCGCCTCGGCGATGAGGTTCGACTCATCGGCGTACTGCGCAACCATCCGCAACGTCTTGCGCTCACCACCCCCGCCGATCATGACGGGTATGCGACCCACCGGCAGTGGCGAGTTGAACGCGTTCACCGTGGCGTAGCGGTTGCCCGAGAACGTGGATGCCTCACCGCGCAGCATCGGGATGATGATCTGCAACGCCTCGTCGAGGCGCTCGAAGCGATCGGTGAACGTGCCGAACTCGAGGCCGAACGCATCGTGCTCGAGCTCGAACCAGCCAGCGCCGATACCCAGTTGCGCTCGACCGTTCGACACGATGTCGAGCGCCGTGACGGTCTTCGCCAGCACGGCAGGGTTGCGGTAGGTGTTGCCCGTCACCAGTGAGCTGAGCCGCACGGTGCTGGTTTCGCGGGCGAGGCCGGCGAGCAGCGTGTAGCACTCGATCATCGGCTCCTCGGGTGCGCCCAGCATCGGCAACTGGAAGAAGTGGTCCATCACCAGCACGGTGTCGAAGCCGGCCGTATCAGCCTCGCGAGCCTGTGCCGCGATGGTGTCGAACAGGCCGGCAGGGCCGACGCCGGGATAGGTGAAGTTGGGAATCTGGTAGCCGCGCAGTGTCACACCGCTATTCCATCACCTTGTCGCCATCGGGGCGCGTTCGTGGCGGCAACTGGCGCAGTTCGCCGGCGGTCAGCGCAGCATGTAGCGGATGGGGAGGGCCTTGGGGCCACCCACGAACACCGACTCGCTGGTGCGCACCTCGCCATCGAGTTCGAGCGAAGCCAACCGCGGCACGAGCGCCCCGAACAGCGAGTGCAATTCCATACGGGTGAGCGGCGCCCCGAGGCAGTGATGGATGCCGAAACCGAAGGCCAGATGGCGGTCGGCATTGGGTCGCTCGATGTCGAAGCGAAGCGGGTCGGTGAACACCGATGGGTCGTGGTTGGCTCCGGGGTACGACAACAGGATCCAGTCGCCGGCGGCGATGGGTTGCCCACCGATGTGGGTGTCGACCAGCGCGGTACGCATGAAGCTACGCGTGGGGGAGGCGATGCGGATCATCTCCTCCACAGCGTTGGGTAGCAGGTGGGGGCGGGCCTGGAGCAGGGCCAGTTGGTCGGGGTTCTCGGCCAACTGCTGCAGCCCTACCGCAATCGCCGCCGAGGTGGTGTCGTGCCCGGCGGTGGCGATGAGGATGTAGTAGCTCATCGCCTCGCGGTCGGGCAGGGGTTCACCGTCGATGAGCCCGTTGGCGATGACCGATGCCAGATCGTCACGGGGGTTGGCTCTGCGGTCGGCCACAAGGTTGCGGAAATAGGCCATGAAGTCGAGCACCGTGGCAGCGGGGTCGACGTCGCGACGCTGGTGGTCGGGGTCGGCGGCACCGAACATCTCCTGGGTGAGCTTGAGCATCTGCCCGAAGTCGGTCTGCGGGAGACCGAGGAGGCGAAGGATCACCTGCAACGGGTAGTCGAGGGCGATGTCTGTGGCGAAATCGCATCGGCCGTCGAGTTGTTCGAGCTTGGCCAGGGCGTCGGCGTTGAGTTCGTCGAGTCGGCTGCCCATTCCCTGAAGACTCGACGGCTTGAACCAATCGGCGGTGAGGCGGCGGTACTTGCGGTGGTCGGGCGAGTCCATCGAGATGAGGCTGCGCACCTCTGCGCCACGTGCCTTCTTGGCTTCGATCCGGCTTCGCTTGCTGAGCACCGCCTCGGGGGCGTTGGCGAACTCGGCATGGCGTCGCTCGATGTCGAACACCAACGCATGGTCGATGACCGCCCAGAACGGGTCGAAGCCGTCGGCTTCGATGCGGTGGACCGGCCCCTCGGCGTGGAGCGTCACAACATCGCGCCGCCACGCTGCGGCATCGGCCCATCGACGGGTGTTGGTGAACAAGTCGGTCATCGCACGCCCCTTCCCAGTATCAAACAAGCGCTTGGTAGGATGACGGTAGCAGGTTTCACGGAAGGGTGTTCCGACGTCGGCGACACGGTGGATACATTGCTCCCACACGTTCGAGCGAGAGGAAGGGCATGGCGCGAGCTGCGAAAGCCGATGCGGCTACGTCGATGACGCGACGCGAGGAGATCTTGGCCGTTGCCGCCCAGGTGGTGGCCGAGCGCGGTATCAAGGGTGCCACGGTGCGCGATATCGGGCAGGCGGCCGGCATCCTCTCGGGAAGCCTCTACTACCACTTCGAGTCGAAAGAGCAGATCGTCCTCGAACTGCTCCTGCCCTTGGTGGACGGCCAATACGAACGGTCGGTGCAGATCAGGCGCGAGGCGGCGAACGCGAGGGAGGCATTGGCGGAGTTCATCCGTAGCTCGGTCGCCACCACGGCGCAGCATCCCAACACGTCGCTGATCTTGCGCAACGATGCCCGGTCGTTCGCCGAGATTCCGCTCCTGGCGCCCATAGCCGAGGCGCGTCGGAAGTCGCTCGCCCTCTATCTCGACGTGGTAAAGCAAGGCGTGAAAGCCGGCGAATTCCGACGCGATCTCGACGCCGAGGTGGCGGTGCGAGCGATGTTCGACGGGGTGCTGGGTACGGCTCGCTGGTTCGTGGGCGACAAGCGTTCGAACCCCGACCGCGTGGCCGCGGCGCTGGTGGCGCTCTACTTGGACGGTTTCACTGCTTGAGATGCCCGTGACGGCGCGCTAAGGTCGCTACCAAACGCTTGCTTGGTAAGGGGACCACGATGAATGACGAAGAACGTCGCGTTGCTGCTGCTGCGCTTCTGGCGGCCGAGGACGATCGATCACCGATCGAGCCGATGTCGACCACCTACCCCGACGCCGATGTCGACGACGCATACCGCGTGTCGATGCTGGTGACGGCGGCGAAGGTGGCCCGGGGGCAGGTGGTGAAGGGCCAGAAGATCGGCCTCACCTCGAAAGCGATGCAGCAGTTGGTCGGTTCCACCGAGCCCGACTTCGGCACCCTGTTCGCCGACTGGTTCGTCGACGAAGGTGCCACGGTGGCACGAGCCGATTTCAATCGTCCGCTGGTGGAGGTGGAACTGGCGTTCATCATGGGCCAACGCCTGGCAGGGCCAGCAGTCGTCGCCTCCGACGTCATCAGGGCCACCGACTTCGTAGTGCCCTCGATCGAGATCGTCGACACCCGCTACGCCGGGCGCGGGCGTCACCTGTTGGTCGACAGCATCTCCGACGCTGCCTCGTGTGGGCGCGTCATTCTGGGGGCGTGCCCGAAGCGCCTCACCGACATCGATGTGCGCGCCGTCGGTGCGGCGCTGCTGAAGAACGGGTATGTCGAGGAATCGGGCGTGGCGTCGGCGGTGATGGGGAGCCCGGTGAATGCGGTGGCGTGGTTGGCCAACAAACTCGGCGAGTTCGGTGTAGCGCTCGAGCCTGGCGATGTCGTGCTGTCGGGTTCGTTCGTGAAGGCCATTCCCTTTGCTGCCGGCGACACCATCACGGCATCGTTCGCCGGTTTCGGTGACGTGACGTTCCACGCCTCCTGACGCGGGACTGCGCTGTCAGTGGTCGATGTAGGCGAGGAACTCGGCCTGCACCAACACCCGCCGGGGGAGTTGCGCCGTTTGGATGTGTCGCGCCGGTCGCGATGCAGCGTCGGGGAACAGCTCCACCCAGAGCGGTTCGATGGCGGTGCGGAACTCCGTGTCGGTGACGAAGAAGTTGACCTTCACGACATCGGCCCAGGTGCCCCCGCCTCCGGTGAGGATGGCGCCCGCGTGATGAAGCACGTTGACGACCTGCGCCTCGACCGTGTCGGGCATGTTGCGGGTGCCGGGGTCGAAGCCCGCGATGATGCTCGAGGCGAGCAGTGGCCCGATTCGGCTGGCAACGGGTATGGCTGCGGCATGTGAATACCCCTCAACGTCGATCGATCGTCGTGACATCGTTCCCCCTTTGTTCGTCGACCCTTGAGGGTCGTTGATCGTTGCGATACTACCAAGCAACCGCTTGCTACATTGGCGTGCAACCTCGTACACTGTGAACAGCCGTGTGAAGGGGTTTCGGCACAAGGTCCGCCAGCACGGTGGGCTCGGCATCAGGTTCGGAGGGCGACATGGAAGATTCTGCACGCATCGACATCGGTGGAGTCAGTGTGCCTTGTGGCCACTTCATCGACGGACGACGAGTTGGGTCGGGTACCGGCGCACCGTATGAGGTGATCAGCCCCATCGATGGCAGTGTGCTCGGGCACATCCCGGCGGGAGGTGCTGCCGAGGTGGAGGCGGCCGTGGCTGCTGCTTCCGCCGCATTCCCGGCTTGGGCGGCGCTCGGGTCCGAGGGCCGTGGCACCATCCTCGACCGCTTCGCCGATGCCATCGTCGCCAGGATCAAAGATCTGCAAACCGTCGACTGCTACGACCACGGTGCGCTCATCGGTGGCCGTCACGGGCACGGGATGCCCCGTACGGCATGGAACATCAAGTTCTTCGCCGACTGGGCCCGAGCCATGGAGCACGGTGACATCGACGGTGCCGAGGTGACCAACTCGGTGCGGTTCGACCCGTCGGGGGTGTCGGCGCTGATCGTGCCGTGGAACGCCCCACTGATGCTGGGCACGTGGAAGATCGGGCCTGCGCTCGCCGCGGGCAACACGGTGGTGGTGAAGCCGCCCGAATTCGCACCGTTCAGTCTGTCGTTGCTCGGTGAGATTGCGCAGGAGGCAGGTGTCCCCGACGGCGTGCTCAACATCCTCCACGGAACCGGTGCGTCGGCCGGCGACGCACTCGTTCGCCACCCGAAGGTGAGCCGCATCAGCTTCACCGGCTCGCCGGCCACTGCTCGGGTCATCGGCGCGGCTGCCGCATCCAACCTCACCCCGGTGAGTTTCGAGCTCGGCGGCAAGTCGCCGTTCGTGGTGTGTGCCGACGCCGACCTCACCGCCGCCGCACGCACCATCAGCGTGCAGTTCATGAATGCCGGGCAAGTGTGCTTGGCGGGTACGCGGTTGCTCATCGAGGAATCGATCGTCGACGAACTGCTCCCGATGGTGCTGGCCGAGGTCGACAAGATGGTGGTGGGCGACCCCCGCGATACGGCCACGCGCATCGGGCCGCTGATCCACCCCACCCACTTCGCAAAGGTGGCGGGGCTGGTGGAACGTGCCATCGCAGGCGGCGCTCGAGTGGTGTGTGGAGGAGGGCCGCATCCTGCGGGCGGTCTCTACTTCCAGCCCACCATCCTCACCGACGTCGAGCAAGACTCCGAGATCGTGCAGACCGAGGTGTTCGGGCCGGTGCTGACCCTGCAGACCTGGACCAACGAGGCCGACATGATCGAACTCGCCAACGGCACCGCCTACGGGCTCGCCGCCACCGTGTTCACCTCGAACGCCGAGCGGGCCGAACGCATCACATCACAACTCGTGGCCGGAACGGTGTGGACGAACTGCTTCTACATCCGAGATCTCGCTGCACCCTTCGGAGGGAGCCGACAGTCGGGCATCGGCCGCGAGGGTGGCAACTGGAGTTTCGACTTCTTCTGCGACATCAAGAACATCGCCACGCGCAAGGGCACGTTGGCGAGCTGAGAAACCCTACCGGTGCCGCTACTGCAGCGGAATCACTGCACCACCAACACGAGAGGATCGCCACCATGCATCACCAACTCCGCACTGCGGCCGAACAGGGCGTTGCGCTCGGCGCATGGATCTTCCTGCGCGAACCGTTGCTGGCTGAGGCTGCCTCGAAGGCAGGCTACGACTACGTGTGCGTCGACCTGCAGCATGGTCTGGTGGGCTTCGAAGATCTCTCGGCGCATCTCCAGGCCATCGCGCTCGGGTCGGCTGCGCCCGTGGTGCGGGTGCCGTGGAACGAGCCGTGGATGATCGGCCGTGCGCTCGATGCGGGCGCACTCGGTGTGATCGTGCCGATGGTGAACACCGCCGAGGAAGCGGCCCGGGCTGTGGCCGCGTGTCGGTACGCGCCACAGGGTGAGCGCAGCATCGGGCCGATCGGTGCGATGACGCGTCATCAGGGATATTTCCGCGCGGCGAATACCGACGTGATGTGCATCGTGATGATCGAGACCGAACAGGCTGTGGCGAACATCGACGAGATCCTCGCCGTGCCGGGCATCGATGCCGTGTACATCGGCCCTGCCGACCTGTCGCTCACGCTCGGGCTGGCACCGATGAGCGACCAGAGCGATCAGCGCTTCCACGACGCGCTCGGCACGGTGGTGGCGGCTTGCGAACGGCACGGTGTGATTCCCGGCGTGCATGCGAACCCGGCACTCGCGCCCGCTCGTCGCGAGGTGGGGTTCCGGATGATCACCGTGGGCTTCGACCATGCCCCTGCGGTGGCCGCGTTCGCCAGCGATCTGCAGCAGGCCCGAGGCTGAGCCCCGGGCCTGCGAGCCCTACCGGTGCTACCGGCGCTTGCGGGCGTCGTCGAGCAGCTTCTTGATGAGTTCGTCGCCGCGCTGACGGGCCGCAGCCGAGTGGAGGCGCTGCGACACCATGCGGTTCGAACGGGCCGACTGCAGATAGTTGCGCTCGTACAGTTCGCCACGGCTACCCACCAGTGAGCCGGCGAAGTCCCATGCGACGCGGTAGAGCGTGGAGCGGTCGTCGGCCGAGATGCCATTGGCACCGGGCATGAATTCATCGATGAGCGGGCGCAGGCGTGTATCGGCCAGTTGGTACTGGCTGGCAGCGGCGAGCAGGTTGTGGCTGCCGATGGTCTTCAGGTGATCGTTGATCCGCGTGAACCAGTCGGGCAGCAGCGAACGCAGCGGGTGCAGTGCTCGGCCCTCGCAGTACACGGCGCCACTCTCCCAGGTTTGGGCGTGGTCGATCGAGCAGGTGAGTGCACTGCGCGTCATCTCCACGTACCCGAGGATCTCGCCGAGGATCTCCATCGTCCGCTCGGAGGTGTCGTTCACGGCTTCGGCCATGCGGCAGGCGAGGCCGTAGGCGAACTCGAGCTTCACGAGCGCACGCGTGGTGGTCTGCTGCATGATGTTCGGCCACCACGAACTCGGTGCCATCACCTGGTTGTAGACGGCGATGTTGCCGTCGATCCACACGTTCTCCTTCGGCACCTCCACATCGTCGAAGATGCAGTAAGCATCTTGTTCGTCGAAGCGAGTGGAGAACGGCGCATCCACCGGGTCGGCATCGGCGCGCAAGCCACTGTCGCGACAGAGGAACACCAGGCCGGGTGAGTCCATGCTCACGGTGAACGACAGGGCGTACTCGATGGGAGCATCGAGCGGCAGGCTGGCGGCCGGGTACACCGTTTGCTCGTCGGCATAGGGTGCCAACGTGGCGAGCAGTCGTGCGCCGCGCACGATGATGGAGTCCTTCGTCTCGCCCACCTTGTGGAGCGGAACGGGGTTGTCGGCGAAGACGCGGTCGCGTTGTTTGTCGATGGTGGGGTGCACGATGGCGTGGGTGAGCGACAGGTCGTTGCGGCGCAACCGCTTCTGGAACGCCACGATGTTCTCGTAGCCGGCTTCGTTGCTGCCGTCGGCGCCGGCCCACCGCACGCGGTCGTCGGCGAAGCCGGCGAAGGTGACGTTCATGTAGTCGGGCGTACGGCCCATCACGCCCATGCTCAGTTCGGCGATTGCTTTCAGCCCGGCGCCGCGACGGTGCAGGTCGTCGATGCTGCGCGGCTGCATGTGCCCCACGTTGATGGGTTCACCCGTCTCGGGGTCGTCCATCAGCAAGGTGTCGGGGAGTTCGAACTGCAGGTCGTAGTAGGCGGCGATGGCCTCGGCGCCGCCGCGCAGCGAGGGGTGCTCGACCACGTCGTCGACGCGCTCGTTCCCCAGCCAGATCTCTCGTGTGGTGCTGCTCAGGCTCTTCAGGTAGGCCTCGCCGGTTCGTGCGCCCATCGGTGTGTTCCCTTCGTCGATCGTGTGCGGTGATACGGAAATATGTTGTGGGAGTCGACTGGTCAGGGGTTGCCGAACACCGGGTAATCGACGCTGTCGGCCAACGCTTCGTCACCGATGCGCGGCATGTTCTCGAAGTAGCTCAACGCGGCATCGACATCGCCTTCCCACACCTCACTGGGCAGGTCGTAGAGCACCTCGATACCGTTGCCGTCGGGGTCGGCGATGTAGGCGCTGTGGGTCATGCCATGGTTGCCGCGTACCAGGAACTCCACGCCATTGGCCTGCAGGTGGGTGATCTGTGCGAGCCACGCCTCGCGGGTGCCGTAGGCGAGTGCGATGTGCACGATTCCGGCCCGCTCGGGGAACATCTTCCAGCGCACCACCTCGGGCGCCGATGCCGGGTCGGGCATCTGCACGAGCGCGATGTCGTGGTGGTGGGTGCCGTCGCCACGGTAGAAGCGCATGTCGACGTTCATGCCGGGCGGCAGCTTCAACTGTCCGCATTGCACGAAGCCGAGCATCTCGGTGTAGAAGCGGTGCGACGCGTCGATGTCGCGCACGTTGAGCACCAGATGCGACACTGCCGGTGTGGACGGTCGGGTGGTGGACATCGCTGGAAACCTCCTGCTCGTGCATCTGCCCCATGCGATGCGCCGTGCATCGAGCATGACATGTCCGGCGGCAAATTGCAACAAGCACTTGCTTGGTTGATGAGGCCCTGGCAGACTCAGGGTACGAGGAAGGGGATATTCGTGGACGATCTGCCGAAGGTGCTCACCGATGAATTGCGCGCGCAACTCGCAACCATTTCGACAGCGACGTTGGCGCACCAGTTGCAGCGGCGCGGTATCCGCTCGTCGTTCTTCAGCGGGCTCGCTCCCTTGCAGCCTGAACGTCGCATGGTGGGTCGTGCCCGAACGTTGCGGTACGTGGCGCTGCGTGAAGATGTGCAGGGTAAGTACGGCACCGGGAAGAACGCGCAACGTCGAGCGGTCGAGGGCGTCGAGGCCGGCGATGTGCTGGTGATCGAGGCTCGAGGCGTGCCCGATGCCGGCACCATCGGCGACATCTACGTCACTCGGTTGCTGGCGCTCGGTGCGGCGGGTGTCGTCACCGACGGCGCCCTTCGCGACACCCCGGCAATCGCCGAGATTCCCATTCCGGTGTACCGGCAGAGTTCGCACGCGGCCACGTATGGGCGTCATCACATGCCCTATTCGGTCGACGATGCGATCACCTGTGCTGGGGTGTTCGTGGAACCGGGCGACGTGGTGGTGGGCGATGCCGAGGGGGCCGTGGTGATACCGGCTGCCTTGGTGGAAGAGGTCACCCGCGACGCGCTCGCCCAGGAAGATGTGGAGGCATTCGCCATCGAACGCGTTGCCGCAGGTGAGTCGACGAGTGGTCTGTTCCCGCTGGCCGATGCACGACGCGCCGAGTACGAGGCGTGGCGGGCGGCCCGGGCGAACCGCTGAGGTCAGGCGTACTGCAGGTGTGCCCCGGTGCGGATGATCTCTGCCGCGGCACGACGCAGCATCGCCTCGGCGAGGGCGATGCCGCGGGCGTGGACGTCGGTGGAGTCGGCGGCGAACAAGCTCACCGGGATGCTGAGGAAGAACACCAGGCCCGCCCGATAGTGGCGGAGGGCGTCGTCGCGATCGCAGACGATGCCATGCTCGCCGAGACGGGCGATGTAGGCATCGATCAACGTGTCGGCGTGCGCTGAGGCGACGTCGTCGCGCACCGACTGTGAGATGAAATAGGCCACGTCGGTGAACCCGTTGCAGACTGCGGTCAACTGGAAGTCGAGCGCGATCACGCTGCCGTCGGTGTCGAAGAGCACGTTGTCGCTGCGGAAGTCGGAATGCGCCAGGGTGTCGGGCCCCTGCATGTCGTCGAGCAAGCGGGTGGCGATGTCGCCGAACCGGTCGCAGAGGGCGAACACCTCGGGCGAGAGGACGTCGATCACCTTGTCGCGGGCGCCGGCCCAGTCGTTGGCAAAGTTCGCAGGGAGCAGCATCTGCATTCCCTCTGAGTTCATGGGCATGAATGTTTCGGCAAGGACCGACAGATCCTTGCCCCAGAAGGGTGCATGCAGATCGGCCAGTGTGGCGACACACGTGAGCGCATCGTCGAGGCCCATGCCGTCGATTTGGTCGACCTGGCGGCATCCACTGATCTCCTCGAGTACCAGCACGAACATCGGCTCGTCGGGGTGAATCGCGGCGAGCCAACAGCGCGGGGTGCGTACTGGTACTTCGCTTTGGATTTCGTCGTAGAAGCGGATTTCGCGTTCGTAGAACTTGAACATGCCGGCGATGAACCGCTGCCTGTCGCTCGCGCTGGCGAGTTTCACGATGAGTGTGGTCGGGGCTGCGGTGAGTCGGTCGTAGGTGAGCGTTGCCCGATAGAGCGCGCTCATCATCGATTGGGCGTTGCCGAACGGGGTGAGCGTTGCCGTGAGCACGTTGGTCTGGTCGTCGAGGTCGCCCTGTTCGCGTAGCAACGTCTCGAACCATGTCGGCGACAGGTCGTCGATGGTCGGAATCGTCGTGCTGTGCATCAGAGCCCCCTGGAACCGTGGCGATGCGACGCCCCTCGCCGCTGGGTGATGAGCCTAGGGCGTCCCGCGGTGTGAAGCAAGCAGTTGCTTTGTGCGATCACCCGCCGGGGCGCACTTCGTCGAGCACGGCGGTGATGCGGGCAGTGTCGGCGAGGGGCACCCCTCCGGCGGCGGCGAACTCGGGCCAGCGCCGCACGGCAGCCACCACCTCGCGGACGATGCGGCGGTAGCCGGGCACGTCGTGGCGCTCGCCCACAGCATGCAGGTCGGCAGCCGTGATGCCGGTGACCTTGCCGTTCACATCCATGAGGTGCTGACGGAGCCACTGGTTGGTCGAGTCGTGGGCGAACGTGACGTCGTAGGCCGGTGCCAGCCGCCAGCCCGAGTCGGGGTGGCGGAGGAACGACAGGTTGCGGGTGTGGTCGTCGTTGTTGGCAGCCGCCACGTTGAACACCATGCGGCGGAACGCTTCGGCCAACGCCTCGGGGGGCAGGCCGAGCAGGCGCACCGTCTGGAGGTATTGGTCGTAACCATGGGCGCCGATGAGGTTGAAGTCGAGGTGGGCGAGACCGCACAGCGAGATGACGTGGTACTTCTCGCCGGCTGGGCCGCGGTCGAACCGACGCGTCACGAAGTGACGGCGCGGACCTTCGTCGAGCAGGTGGCACTCGGCCATCTCGATGCCGGCGGCGAGCGCCATTTGCGAGTACGCGTACTCGATGCGGCCGAACGCCATGCCGCCTCCGAGGCTGACGCTGTGGCCATCGAGTGCTGTGCCGCCGACGCCGTCGAGCTTGAAGAGCCAGTGCTCGAAGCCAGGTTCGAGCGGCCGCCACGCCGAACGGATCTGGAACGTGGCCGGGTTGAACGCCACGAGCGCCTTCGGCCGTGCGCCACCAGCCGACGAGCCGACGACGATGAGTTGCTCGAGCGCAGAGCGGTCGACCGCGTGGTCGCCGGAACCGTCGAAGGCCGAGCGTGCGGCGAGCACCAGGTCGGCCATCTGCACGGCCGATGCGGCGGGGGAGTCGCGCGTGATGGGTGGACGGAACTCGAGTGCGCCCATCGCCCGGTCGGCCACGTAAGCGAGGCGATCGAGTATGGAGAACTCGCCCGGGTCGATACCTTCCATGGCCATCCACCGATCGATGAGCGCGTTGCCGAACCGGTCGGGGAGCGAATCGGCGATGGCCGGTGGCAGGCGGCGGAACGTGTCGACCGAGAGGCCGGGGAACTCGAACGGGGCGGCGCGCAGTGGCATGTGCAGCGGAGCGAGCTCGACCCCCGAGGCCACCCACGCCGGGTCGTACTGGAAGGCGTACCACCCGGTCGACGGGTTCAGCGCCAGCGCGCCCACGCGCCTGCCCCACGCAAACACTTCGAGCGCGGGCACAGGCCGGTACGTCATCGCGGGCGCCGGGCCCTGGCCCGGGGTCGGGGCTCACGCTCGGGGGCATGCAGGGTCTGCTCGACCACGGCCAGTGGGCTGAACGGCACGGGCGCCGGTTCGAGCTGTGCGAGCCAGTCGTCGGCGCCGAGAGCATGCACGGCCCGCACCAGTGTGGTGACGTTGGCCCCCACCCCGGTTTCGAGGTTGCGCAGCGCGCCGAGCGAGACGTTGGCCCGTTCGGCCAACGCCTCCCTGGTGACACCCTGGGCGACGCGTCGGCGGCGCAGAGCCAGGCCCAACTGCTGTTCAAGCTGCTGTTCGTCCACAGTCAGTATTGTAACAGTAGGCGTCTCGACATCGAAATAGATGAGTTCAAAGTATCAGTTATCTGCTATTTACGGCTCTCGTTTGCTGAAACAGCAGAAATCTGATGGTCAACTTGCGCGAGTTTCCGCAGCGCCCTCTAGTTGATCAACGGGTCGCGGGGCAGACCGAGGATGCGTTCGCCGATCTGGTTGCGCTTGATCTCCGAGGTGCCGCCGGCGATCGACATGCCGCGGTGCCACAGCACCAATTGCCCGGCGATGGCGCCCGACCCTTCGAGGAACAGTGCGTCGCTACCGGCCAGTTCGGCCGCCATGGCTGCTGCTTCGTGGCCGTTCTCGGAGATGACCAACTTGGCGATGTTGCCCTCGGGCCCCGGTGCGCCACCCGCGACGGCGCGGTGGGCGCTGCGCATGTTCATGAGTGCGATTGCCTCCACTGCGCTGAGGTGACGACCGATGCGACCGACACCGCCAGCGAGGCGATCGGGGTGCGCGTCGTGCATGCCCAGAGCCATCTCGGCTGGAACGGTGAAGCCGCCACCGCCGCCACCACCGATGCTCACGCTCTCGTTACCGAGCGTGGCGCGGGCGACCGTCCAACCGCCGTCGACCGGACCCACCACATCGTCGTCGGGCACGAACACATCGTCGAAGAACACCTCGTTGAAATCGGCGGTGCCGGTGGTCTGGCGCAACGGGCGCACCTCCACACCCTTGCCGTGCATGTCGATGACCACCATGGTGATGCCCTGGTGCTTGGGCACATCGGGGTTGGTGCGCACCGTGGCGAAGCCGTAGCGGGCGAGGTGGGCGCCACTGGTCCACACCTTCTGCCCGTTGATGAGCCAACCGCCATCGACGCGAGTGGCCTTGGTCTTGATGCCTGCCGCATCGGAGCCCGAATCGGGCTCGCTGAACAACTGGCACCAGATGAGGTCTTGGCGCAGTGCCGGGCGCACCCAGCGGGAGATCTGGTCGTCGGTGGCGTGCTGGATGAGGGTGAGGATGACCCACCCGGTGATGCCGTACTGGGGGCGCTTCAACCCGGCGGCGTTGAACTCTTGCTCGATGACGAGCTGCTCGACGGCACCGGCGCCGCGGCCGTAGGGCTTGGGCCAGTGGGGAACCGCGTAGCCATCATCGATCATGGCGTCGCGTAGCGCCGCACCTTCGAGCCCCTGCACCTTGGCGCAGAACCCCTGTACCTCGGCGCGGATGGCTTCGGCCTCGGGCGGCAGGTCGATGGAGCGCTCGCGGCGCACCTTCTGTCGGGCGAGTTCGGCCACCTGCACGGCGGCGGCCTCGGCGTCGAGGAAGGCGCCGATGGCGGTGGCGCGGCGCAGCAGCATGTGCCCGTCGTGCTCCCACGTGAAGCCGATGCCGCCGTGTACCTGGATGTTCAGGTTGGCGGCGAGGTCGGCCGCCTCGACGGCCTGGGTTGCGGCAACGGCCGACGCGAACGAGAACTGGGTGCCGCCGAGCGCTGCGGCCCGACTGGCATCCCACACGGCAGCG
Organism: Actinomycetota bacterium; assembly: GCA_037131575.1. Lineage (GTDB taxonomy): Bacteria > Actinomycetota > Acidimicrobiia > Acidimicrobiales > Ilumatobacteraceae > VFMC01. Next base: position 4,194 of record JBAXQV010000045.1, on the reverse strand, counting down.
GTTGCCAGCTCTGTGGCCACCGACATGTTGGCGCAGTGGTGTTTCACGGCCTGATACATGGCGATGGGGCGGCCGAACTGGGTGCGCGCCTTGGCGTATTCGGCAGCCATGCGGGTGCTCTCGCGGGCGATGCCGGTTGCCTCGGCGGCCAGCAGGGTGCGGGCGACGTCGACCAGCGTTTGGGCGGCGCCGGGCAGTACCTCGGCGGCGGCACCGTCGAATGTGACGCGTGCGGCGCGGCGGCTGGGGTCGAGGTTGGGCGGGGTGGTGACGGAAACGCCCGCAGCCGAGCGATCGACGAGCACCACGTCGTCGCCCACGCGGGCCACGATGAGTTGGGCGAGTTCGCCACCGAGCACGGCAGCGGTGCCGGTCACGGTGCCGCTCGCTACCGACAGCGATGGATCGAGGGCAACGCCGGCGACGAGCGACCCGTCGGCCAGGCCGGGCAGCAGGCGAGCCTTGGTGGCATCGGGTGCCGCGGCGGCAATGAGCGCGCTGGCGATGACGGTGGGTGTGAACGGCCCGGGTGCGATGGCGACGCCCAGTTCTTCGACCACCACCACCAGCTCAGGAAGGCCGTACCCGGAACCGCCGTAGGCCTCGGGCAGGTGCAGGCCGAGCCAACCGAGCTGGCACATCTCGGGCCAGAAGTCGGCGAGCGTCTCGGTGGGCGCTTCCAGCAATGCACGCGATGCTGCGCGGGCATTGCGACGAACGAGCAGGTCGGCCACGGTGTCGGCGAGAGCAACGTGGTCTTCAGTGATGGCGATCGGCATGGGCGCACCGTATTCGCCCAAACCCCTGCGCGTCGAACGAAGCCCTGGTTACGTGGGGCTGATGGCGGCGCACGCACCGGTGGGTGTGTCGTACCGGATGCTGCGTTGCCAGGTGCCCGAGAGCCACGCGGTGGGGAACACCGGCACCACGCCACTGAACCGGTGCGAGAGTGTCTCGACGAACCAGGCCGAGAAGCGTCCGGCACCCTGTGGGCAGATGTGCACACCATCGGGCTTGCGATCGGGTGCACCGTCGTTGCCGATGTCGCGCACCAGCACAGGGCCCCACAACGCCGCGGAATCGATGAATTGCGTGTGTTGCGGGTCGGCGGCCACCAGTCGCTCGACCACCTCCAGCTGCCGCTCCAGACCGAGGTCGACGAGGTCGGCGCGCACCGGAGGCGGGGTGACGAACACGATGTCGGCCCCCATGGCCCGGGCGCGGTCGTGCAGCCAGCCGAGGTGTACGGAGAGGTCCCCGATGCTGGCCGGCGAGTCCCACAGGCTCAGTTGCACTGCCACCAGATCAACCGGATGGGCAGTCATCATCGAGTCGTAAAGATGGTGCGAATCGATGGTGACCGTGGGCACGAATCGAGCACCGTCGATGGCGCCATTTGCCATGGTCACACCCGCTGGTGCGAGCGCTGCTTCGAGTGCCGGGGCAAGATCGTCGGCTACCGAATCGCCCAGCCACAACGCCGAGGTGATGCGACGCAGCGACAGCCCGGTCGTGGTCGTGGGCGCGGCCGTGGGTGCGGTCGTGGTTGGCGATGGAGCGAATGCGGCGATGGCCATCGGCGCGGCCGATGTGGCCGGAATCGCAACGGTGGTCGTGGGTGGCACCGAACCGACCGCTGCCAACGCCGCGGTGTCGAACGTGGCGATGTGGCCAACGCCCGATGGGGCGATGACGGCGACCACCGTGGCCAGGCCCACCAATGACGCCGTACTGGTGGCGGCACGGTTTCCCGTTGCCCAACCGATGCCGCGCCTGATCGGCCGTTCCAGCAACCGGAATGAGGCTTCGGCGAGCGCGAGCGAGGCAGCGATGAACAGCAGCGAACGAAGCGGTGCGGCGAGGTGCGTGAGGCGGGGGCGGCCCAGCACGATGAGCGGCCAGTGCCACAGGTAGATCCCGTATGAACGCGTGCCGAGCCAGGTGAGCACCGGATGTGCACACCAGCGCGTCGGGTCGAGTCGTGGCACGGCGGTAGGCAACCGGTCGAGCTGCGCCACGGCAGCGGAGACGGCGATGAGTATTGCTGCCGCGGCGGAATGGAGGGCGATGCCGCCGTGCATGAGGAAGCCGAGCCACGCCTTGCCGTTGCACCACAACGCAACCAGCACCGCCGCCGACACCGCACTGAGACCAACCGTTGCCACCCGGTGGCGCGTCACCACCGCATCCACCAACCGACGGGCCTGAGGGAGCGCGATGAATGCGCCCATCAGCAGCGCGCCGGCCCGTGTATCGGTGCCGAAGTAGACGCGGCTCACCGTGGCCGGGTCGTACAGCGCCACCACAGCGGCGAACGATGCGGCGATGAGTCCAGCGGTGAGCCAGCCCAACGCCTGAATGCCGCGCCGCCGACGCACCAGCAACCAGACCACGAGTGGCCACACCACGTAGAACTGCTCCTCGATGGCCAGGCTCCACAGGTGGTTGAACGCTGATGCCGACGTTGCCGCGCCCCAGTAGTCGCGGGCAACGGCGATGAGATGCCAGTTGGTGAGGTACGGAATCGACCAGCGTGCATCGGAGCGGGCGAGTGCTTGTTCGCTGGGGGTGCCCCATACGGCCAACCACGCCAACACGACCGCCAGCAATGCCATCACCGCTGGCAGGAGGCGCCGGAATCGTCGAGCCCAGAACGTCACCAGGGTGTCGCGCGCCGAGCCCCCGGCTTGTCCAGCGAACGCGTCGAGAAGAATCGATGTGATGAGGAACCCCGACAGCACGAAGAACAGGTCGACGCCCAAGAAGCCGCCGGGCAGCCAGCCGAGGTGGTAGGCCACAACGCCTGCCACTGCAACGCCGCGGAGGCCGTCGAGGGCTGCGATGTGACCCAAGGTCGATCGATCAGTCATAGCGCTCGCCACGGTGCCGTCACCCCCCTGTGCAGTGTTGCATGCGAACCACCATGCGTTGCCCCACTCTCACGGAGCGTGAGCCGCTAGACGAACCGTAGAGACTCCTCTACGCTTAAACCCAAATCGTCGGAGCGGAACGATGATTGCTCGGTTCTCGGGCGCATCATCGTCACCGTTCGCTGCCCGTCGCAAGGTCTCTGTCCGTGAATTACAACGCGCCACAACACAACCGAGTGCGCCGAGTCGGCGTGGTTTCACGGCGCGCAGTGTGTCGCGCACTTGTGACGTTGGTTGGCGTCGGGCTGGCGGTGCCACTGGTCGGTGGCCATTCGGTGTCGGCCGCGTCGGGGCCGATCGGCAGTGCGGTGCTCACCGCCCCTTCGTCGGGTGCAGCACTCATGGCCGGCGGCAGCGATACCGAGTTCTCGTTCATGCTCCCCGCCGGTGCAGCATGCCCAGGTGGTGCCGAGGCTGGCTATCGCTGGCAGACCTTCCTCGCGTCATCGGCGGTAGCGCTCGACTCGCTCCAGTTCGGGCTGAGCGGGCCCACCTCGGCATCGGGTCGGTTCGTGTCGTACCTGTACGCGTACAAGGGCGGACAGGCGGTGCTCAATGTTGCCCCAGCCGTCGAGGCTGCCGGTTCGTTCGCCGGCATCCCCACATTCTCGTTCTCGCGGTTTGCCCCCGGGGTCTTGCCGCCGGGCGACTACAACCTCGGCGTGGCATGCAGCCTCAATGGCGAGTCGGTGGCGCTCTGGTCGGCCACGGTCACACTGGTCGCCGACCTTGCCGATACGCCGACGGGTCTGCGTTGGGGTCTGAAGGGGTATGTGGCGCCGCCTCCGGGCAATGTCTCGGTGGTGGTTCCGCCGCCGTCGGCCACCACGCCTGCCCCTGCGGTCGATGGCGCACCGTCCACCACCCAGGTCGGCTCAGGATCCCCAGTCGCCACCTCACCGAAGGTGCCTGCGGGTGGGTTGCCGTTCACCGGGTGGTCGCCGCAGGGCGTGCTGGTATGGGGGAGCCTGCTCACCTGTGCCGGAGTCGGTTGCCGACGTCTCGACACGGGCCGTCAAACGCGTCGACGTTCGCGCACCACCCGACACGCGTGACGCATCCCCTGCATCGGTGAGCGGTGGGCATCGGTGAGCGGTGGGCATCGGTAGGGCTGTCCCGCGCCCCGAGGATGAAAATACTCACCTGAAGTGGCGAAGCGACTACCGAGTGTGGGGAATCGCGGCTAGGTTGGTGTTCACCTGGTGTTCACGTTGAACGGCCGGAAGGCCTGGCGACCCGGAAGGCCTGGCGACCCGGAAGGCCT
>JBAXQV010000044.1:0-18438 GCA_037131575.1 Actinomycetota bacterium | reverse complement strand
TACATCCAGTCGCAGCGCGATGCGGTCGACAAGGTGGGCCGCCAAGACGCCGGTGGCATCATGGCCTCGAGCGACCACCTCGCCAATGTGCTCCACGACGTGCCCGCGCTGGTCATCCCCTGCATGATCGGCCGGCCCGACCCCGCAGCCTCGCAGGGGCAACTGGCCGGGTGGTACGGCAGCATCCTGCCTGCAGTGTGGAGCTTCATGTTCGCCGCCCGCAGCCGCGGCCTCGGCACGGCGTGGACCACCCTGCACCTCAACTACGAGGCCGAGGCCGCCGAGATTCTGGGTATCCCCGACAATGTGAGCCAGGTGGCGCTCACCCCCGTGGCGTTCTACACCGGCGACGATTTCAAGCCCGGCTCACGCGTGCCCGCCGAGAAGGTCACCTACCTCAACGGATGGAAGCAACCATTGTGACCACCCCTCCCGACGATCTGGCCGCTCGCCGCAGCGGCTTCATCGCCGGGCTCGTCGCCTACTTCACCTGGGGCTTGCTCACCCTCTACTGGAAGCACCTTCATCGTTTCGACGCGTTCGAGTTGGTGGGTTGGCGCATCATCAGCGCGGCCATCGTGATGGCCGGTGTGCTCACCGCAACCCATCGCTGGGCCCACCTCCGGCCAGTGCTCGACAACAGACGACTGCTCGGCCGAGTGGCGCTGGCCGCGCTGTTGCTCACCACCAACTGGACCACCTATGTCTGGGCAGTGGTACACGGGCACATCATCGAAACCGCCCTCGGCTACTTCATCGCACCGCTCGGCACGATGGCCATCGGCGTCATCGCGTTCGGAGAGCACCTGCGTCGGGCACAGCGCATCGCCATCGCGCTGGCAGTCGTGGCACTCACCATCCTCACCGTGTCGTATGGCCGGGTGCCCGTTGCGGCGCTCCTGCTCGCTGTGTCGTGGAGTCTCTACGGCGGCCTGAAGAAGGGGGTGCCCCTCACCGCCGTCGAGAGCATGTCGGCCGAATCGTTCATCGTGCTCGTGCCCGCCATCGTCACGGTCATCGCCCGCGCGGGCGGGGCGAGCAGCGTGTCGGGTTCGGCATCGGCTGGCGAGTGGGTGCTGGTGGCCTTCACCGGTGTGGCCACGGTGGTGCCACTCATGCTGTTCGCCTACGCGGCGCAGCGCACCCCGCTCACTGTCCTCGGGCCGTTGCAATACCTCATTCCCGGTATCAACTTCCTGCTCGGCTGGCTGGTGTTCCACGAGAAGCTCACCGTCACCGCCCTGACGGGTTTCGCCCTGGTGTGGGTGGGATTGGCGATGGTCACCATCGACACCGTGCGCATTCAGCGTTCCTCGGCACTGTCGACCGTACCGGCGGTCTGACCGTCCCCGCCGGCGAGGTGGTGACGACATGACCAAACGACTACTCATCGCCACGATGGCCATCGCTGTCGTGGTGTTCGGGTGTTCACCGCCCGATACCTTCGATGCACCGGCCGCAGCGTCGCGCAAGATCGAAGACCAGATCTACAAAGAGCTGCAACTCGAGGCGAAGGTCACCTGTACCGCGCCGCCAGACAGGCATGTGGGCACCAAGTTCGCCTGTGTGGCCAAGGCCACCGACGGCACCAGTTACAACTTCTCCGCCACCATCGTGGCCGGCAAAGACGTCACCACAGCACTGAAGATCTAGCCACCGAACCCCGACCCGAAGGCCCCTGCAGCCGACCGACGAGCCAGGGTGAGATCAGACGCTGAGCACCGTGCAGGCGCTGATACCGGGGGCGCCGTACACATGGGTGAACGCTGTTTGCGCGTTCTCCACCTGGCGGGCACCGGCACGGCCCTGCAACTGCAGCACGCTCTCGTACACCTGACGCAGGCCCGAGGCACCGATGGGCTCGCCGTTGGCCATGCAGCCACCATCGGTGTTGATGGGCAAACGCCCGCCAATGTTCGACTCACCGGTCTGGATGATTCGTTCCTGCTCGCCATCGGTGCACAACCCGCACTCCGACATGTGCATCACTTCGGCACCGCTTTCGGTGTCTTGCACCTGAGCGAGTGAGATCTCATCGGGGCCGACTCCGGCTTGCTCGAACGCGGCGGCAGCGGCTGCCACCGACGGGCTGTTGCCGCGGTCGGGCGAGAGCCACGAGTTGAACACTTCGAAGCTGCCGAAGGGGCGCGACCGCAGCGCAGCCGACTTCAGGTAGATCGGCTTCGTGGTGTACTTGCGAGCCACGTCGCTGTTGGCCAGCACCAGGGCCACACCACCCTCGCCGGGCGAGCAGAACATGTATTGCGTGAGTGGGTTGCTGAGCATGGGCGAGCCGAGCACCTCGGCTTCGCTGAGCGGCTTGCGGCGCCAGGCGTTCTCGTTGAGCGAACCGTTGGCCATGTTCTTCACGGCCACCTTGGCGAGCGTCGACTCGGTGATGCCGAACTGGGCCATGTAGCGCTGGATCTTCAGGGCGAAGAACTGCGTGGTGAGCATGAGGCCACTGTCGCCGTACCACTTGCCCAGGCCGAAGTCGGCCGGGTCGGGGTCGAACGCGCCACGCGGGTGCTTGTCGAAGCCGATGGCCATCACCACATCGGCCACGCCGGCCTTGATGGAGTTGTAGGCGCTGATGAGCGCGCTGCCACCCGTGGCACAGCCGTTGGCCACGTTGATGAATGGCAACCCGGTGAGCCCGAGGGTGCCCACCATGGTGTCGGCGTTACCGGCAGCCGACGACCCACCGAACGCGTACTGCACATCGCTCCATTCGATGCCTGCGTCGGCCAACGCCGCACGGGCAGCGACTGCACCCTGTTCCATTCCCGTGAGGTCGTGACGACCGAAGGGGTGGATACCGATACCGATGATCGCTACTTCGCTCATGACGATTACTCCTGTGTTCCCTGCGCCACTGGCGCAAACGCGTAGGTGAGCAGTTCGCGGCCCTCGGTGTCGGTGGCGAACGGAATCACCACCATCTCCAATTCCATCCCGATCTTCAACTGCGCCGGATCGTTGACCGTGAGGCGGGCTTCCACCAGCACCTCGTTGTCGAGCTGTACGTACCCCACGCCGTAGGGCACGAAATCTTTGGCGCTCTCGGTGCCCGCGTACGGCGGGTTCTTGGGCAGGAACGCCTGCACCGTCCAGCTCCACAACGTGCCCCGCCGCGGCAGCAACACCCGCTCGCCGTTCGTGGCCGATGTCTTCGGGCACGACTTCGCCTCGGGGAAGACCGTCACCCCGCTGTCGGGAAAATGTGTACCGATGAGTTGAGGTGCGTCCGACGGCCAGGTGAACAGACCCTCGGCGACGACCACTTGTTCTGCCATGGATGCATCGTCGCACATAGGCTGTCTCGGCGATGAAGTGGACAGTGCACGGCGAGCGGACCATCTACGACAGCGAGTGGGTACGCCTCGCCCTCACCGATGTGGAAATCCCCGGTGGCCCGCGGTTCGAGCACCATGTGGTGCGAATGCCGGCCGAAGCTGCGGGCACTGTGGTGGTCGACCCATCACGGGGCGTCTTGCTGCTGTGGCGGCACCGCTTCACCACCGACACGTGGGGATGGGAGGTTCCCGCAGGCCGAGTCGACGTGGGTGAAACTCCCATCGAAGCCGCGGCGCGTGAGGCCTACGAGGAAACCGGCTGGCAGCCCGGCCCCATCAGGCATCTCACCACCTACTTCCCGCACAACGGTTCGAGCGATGCCACGTTCCATCTCTTCACCGCACAGGGCGCCACCTACGTGGGCGACCCTCCCGATGCCAGCGAGAGCGAGCGGGTCGAGTGGGTCGCACTCCCCCGGCTGCGTACCGAGATCGCTGCCGGCAGAGTGGGCGATGGCCTGTCGCTCACGGCGCTGCTGTGGTGGCTCACGTTTCAGTCATTCGCCTCCTGAAACACCAGGCAACCGCACCCGTTTGGGCCGGGCAGCGCTGCTAGCGTCGGCGCCAGTTGTTCACTGCCGAGAGGAGATGTCCGATGAAGCGATCACTGGCATGGAGCGTGTGCGCCATCGCAACCTTGGCGATGAGCGCTTGCGGTAGCTCGGCGTCGACGGCACCCACCACCACCGGGTTCGCATTGGGCGCCAGCACCGATGCAAGCACCACGGCGGCACCCACCACAGCTGCTGCCACCACCACGGCCGCCGCTTCCAGCACGATGGCGACTGGTGGCACCTTGAGTGCCGACATGGTGAAGCAGCTCACCACCATCGCCATGAAGCAGTTGTCGACCATGGGTACGAGTGCCGATGAGGCGTGTATCGCCAAGACCGTGGCGAAACTCTCCGAGGCCGACGCCAAGGCCATCATCGCCAACCCCGACACGGCAGAGACCAGCGCCGAAGGCGACGCCGTTGGCGCCACGTTGCTGCTCTGCCTCGATCGTGCCGACGTGGGCAAACTGCTGGCATCGCAAATCGGATCGACCGACGGCGTCGATACCGACTGCGCAGCCAAGGCCATCGCCGGTATGACCGACAGTGAATTGACCGACCTCATCGAGGCATCGGCCAATGGGGAACCCGACATGAAAGACCCGCGCATGGCCCGGATCCTGCAGTTGATGGTGAACTGCGCGGCGGGGCCCACCACACCCACAACGTGAGCGCGGGGCACGCTCAGCGAGTGAGTGTGCCGTTCAGGAAGCGCTTGAGCACGCTCACCGCTTGTTCGTGACGTGCTGAATCGCCCGTCTGATTGCTGAACCGGGCCAGGCCCGACAGCACGGCGTTCAACAGGTCGGCGAGCGCGTCGGGCGATACATCGCGGGCCAGTTCCCCACGAGCTTCGGCTTCGAGCACCATCTGGTGCAGGAATCGCCCGCGCTCGACCCGCACGGGTGCGAGCAACGGCATCAGTTCCGGATGACGCTGCGCCTCCCCGGCCACACCCACCACGAACCCGGCGATGGATGGGTCTTCGCGGTTCAGTTCCACCGCCGCGTCGAGGGTGGCGCCGAACTTGTCGAACAAGGTGTCGTGGCCGGCCACCGCCTTTTCGAATGCGCTGTACACGATCTCCTGAACCTGTTCGTACACAGCCGAATACAGGTCGAGCTTCGACGGGTAGTAGTGGTAGATCGCCCCGGTGGTGATACCCACCGCATCGGCGATCTGCTTATTGGTGGTGGCGTCGAAACCGTTGCGGGCGAACGCACCGCGAGCCACCTCGAGCAACCGTTCGCGCGTATCGGCGCTCGCGACATCTTTGGGGCGACCGAGGCGACGCGCCGGGGGTTTGGCGACGCCCATCAGCTCTCGCGCTTGGGGCCGGGGTCGACGGGCACACCGAAGCGGATGCGGTTGTGCGCATGTGCCAGATGTTGGTTGGTGAATGCCGAACGCAACGCAGTCCACTGACCCTGCGCTTCGAGCGTCTGGTTGACGCTCTCCTTGGCCAACTTCAAAGCAAAACTCGGCCGCTGGGCGATGCGCCCAGCCATACCCATGGTGAAGTCACGCAACTCGGCGGCGGGCACCACATGGTTCACCATGCCCAGTTGGCGGGCGTCTTCAGCCGTGACCCAGTCGCCGGTGAACAACAACTCCTTCGCCTTGCGGGCACCGAACTCCCACGGGTGGGCGAAGTACTCGACACCGTTCACGCCCATGCCCACCACTGGGTCGCTGAACAACGCGTCGTCGGCAGCGATGATGACATCGGCCACCCACAGCAGCATCAGCCCACCGGCAATGGTCTTGCCCTGCGCCGCGGCCAGCACGGGCTTGGGAATGTTGCGCCACCGCCAACACATCTGGAAGTACACCTCTTCCTCCCACGCCATGTGCCCCTCTTGGCCTTCGCGGGCATACCCCCCATGGGTGGACACGAGGTCGAACTCGCGGTGACTTTCGCGGTCGCGCATGTCGTGACCACTCGAGAAGTGCGGCCCTTCGGCGCGCAGCACGATGACCTTCACATCGCTACGCCGCGCGGCATCGTCGAACGCTGCGTTCATCTCGTAGGTCATCCGCTTGTTCTGCGCGTTACGACTCTCGGGCCGATCGAGCGACACCACGGCCACACCGTGCTCGCCGGGGTCGACAACTTCGTAGCGAATGGTCTGCAGATTGTCGAGCGACACGCTCATGGCTGGCTCCCTGGCTGGTGGGTGAACGTGAGATGGAGAGCCGACAAGCCCCGCAACGTCATCGACAGCTCGCGGTGGGTGGGCTCAGGCGCTTCGGGGTCGAGCGCCCAATCGGTACACCGGCCCAGCAGCACCTCGAACGCGATGCGCGCCTCGCTCCGAGCCAAGGCTGCGCCGGGGCAGAAGTGCACACCCTGCCCGAACGCGAGGCTGGTGCGCGCGTTCGCACGGGTGATGTCGAACTGCGCGCCGTTGGGGTACTTCGTTTCGTCGCGGTTGGCGCAGCCGTACATCACCATCACGATCGATCCGGCCGGTATGGCCATACCGCCCACCTCGACGTCGACCTTGGCAACGCGGGGCAGCATCTGCACCGGCGATTCGTAGCGCAGCGCTTCTTCCACGAGGTTGGTGATGAGCGACAGGTCGGCCTGTACGGCAGCCATCTGCTCGGGGTTCTCGATGAGGGCCAACATGCCGGCCGCGATGAGTTTCGTGGTGGTTTCGTTACCGGCCACCAACAGTTGCTCGATCACGTTCAGCAACTCGGCCATCGAGAGGCCCTCACCGGCACGCTCGCCGGTGTCGAACCTTGCCTGCACCAGGTCGCCGAGCAGGTCGTCGCGCGGGTCGGTTTCACGCTCGCGACAGCGCTCGGCCATGTAGTGCTGCATCTGCACACGGCTGCGTGCACACTCGAGTTGCCGTTCGGGGCTGAGTAGACCCGACAGCGGAGCCACGGCATCGTCACTCCATCGCTTGAACCGCGGCATATCGGCGCGGTCGACCCCCAGCGCGTCGGCGATGACGGTGAGCGGCAGACCCACGGCGAACTCGGTGACCAATTCCACGCGGCCGCGGGTGGCGAAGTTTGCGAACAACTGCTCGGCGATGGCCCTGATCTCGCCCTCGAGCTGGGCGACTCGCTTCGGCGTGAACGCCTTGTTCACGAGGCCACGGAACTGTGTGTGGCTCGGCGGGTCGTTGGTGAGCAACGTGTTCACCGACGGATAGCCCTCGGCCTGGATGGCGCGGAGTTCGTCGCTCGGCGGGCCGGCCACGAACGAGTTGCGCATATCGCTGGAGTACCGCTCGGTGTCGCGCACCACGCTCATCACATCGTCGTAGCGGCTCACCACCCAGAACCCCAGTGGGGTCTGGTGCACGGGCGCTTCATTGCGTACCCGTTCGTAGAACGGGTACGGGCATTCGAGTACCTCGGGGCGCACCAGCACCTCGGCCGTGATATCGGCACCCAACACGACGTCGCTCATGATCGTCCCTCTCGGTAGTCGCCGAACTGCTCGTCGCGAGCACTCAGCGCGGTGGTGACACTGCGGCTCAGTTGCGCGAAGTACTCGCGTGAACTGCGCTGATGAAAACCGATTGCGTTGATGTCGGCCGTGGCACGCATACCGTCGCGCATGCCCATGGCTTCCATGGCTCGGTGCACCACCCGTTTGTTCAACGCCTGCAGATCGGGCGGCACCTTGGCCACGCGCTGGGCGATGTCGAGCACACGCTCGTCGAGTTCGGCTGCATCGAACGCGCGGTTGGCGAACCCTGCGGCCACCGCTTCGTCACCGCTCATCGAGTCGCCGGTGAGCATCGCTTCCATGGCACGCCGCATGCCCATGAGCCACACGTGCCAGGCCATGTCGGGGGTGCTCATCGAACGCACCGGCGGGTAGCCCACCTGGGCATCGTGGGCCACGTACACCAGGTCGCACGCCGTTGCGAGTTCGGTGCCGCCAGCCAGGCAGAAGCCGTGCACCTGAGCGATGATGGGCGTGGCGAGGTCCATCATCTCGAACCAGCCCTGCACCACATGACGCGCCCACCCACCATCGGCGTGGGTGATGGGCCAAGGCAGCGGCTCGTCGGGCGATTGGGCCAGGTCGTAGCCGGCCGAGAAACAACTGCCCGCACCGCGGATGACCACTACGCGCACCTCGGGGTCGGCATCGGCGGCACGCAGTGCGGCGAACAGTTCGGTACGCAGCCCGTTGGAGAGTGCATTGCGTTTGCGCGGGCGGTTCAGCGTGAGGCGCCGCACGGCCGGTGCCGGATCGTCGATGAGCACCAGGGGTTCGGTGCCGGGCGTTACCTCGGTGTCAGCCAATGGTGCGGCTTCCTTCCCAGTAGGGCGCTCGCAGCGCCCGCTTGTTGACCTTGCCCATTGCGTTTCGCCCCACGGTAGACACGATGTCGACCGTGCGCGGGCACTTGTAGCCAGCGAGGTGCTGTCGACAGAGCGAGATGAGTTCTTCACGGGTTGGTGGGTCGGCCGGGTCGAGCGGCACCACTAGTGCCTTCACGGCCTCGCCGAGGTCGGCGTCGGGCACGCCGATGACGGCCACGTCGGCCACCTTCGGATGGGCGATGATGACCGCCTCGGCCTCGGCCGGGTAGATGTTCACGCCCCCGGCGACGATCATGTCGCTGAACCGGTCGGTGATGTACACGTAGCCGTCGGGGTCGACATAGCCGATTTCGCCGATGGTGAACACACCAGGGCGCAGATGCGACTTGGCCGTCTTCTCGGGGTCGTTGGGGTACACGATGCCGCGGCCCGTCGAGTCTTCGAAGTACAGCCGCCCCTCGGTACCGGCGGGCACTTCGTTCCCGGCCTCGTCGACCACCACGGCGCGTGTGAATGGTGGGATACAGCGCCCCACACTGCCCGGGTGCCCGAGCCACTCTTCACTGCCGATGGAACAGATGGTGCCCACTTCGGTGGAGCCGTAGGCATCGCTGAACACCGGCCCGAACCAGGCGATCATCTCGTGCTTCACGTCGATGGGGCAGGCACTGCCCGTATGGGCCACCACCTTCATCGATGTGACGTCGTAACGGCCGCGCACCTCCTGCGGCAGTTCGAGCATGCGCTTGAAGTGGGTGGGCACCATGACGGTGCTCTCGGTGCGGTACGTGGCGATGGCTTCGAGCACACGCTCGGGGTCGAACTTGCCGAGCACCACCACGGGTGTGCCAGCCGCAAGGATGCGCATGCCCGACAGCGGGCCGGTGTGATACATCGGGCCGACCACCAGGTGCGTTCCGAGCATGGCGAAGCGGTTCTTCTTCAGCACCTCGATGTGCTCGACGATGGTGGCACCGCCAGCGAACATGGTGGGCGCCAACTCCACGCCCTTCGGGAACCCCGTGGTGCCACTGGTGTACATGAGGTTGGGCCGGGGTGGCACATCCGCCGGCGCCGGGTCGGCCGATGCAGCCGCGAGCCAGGTCTCCCATTGCAGTGCAGCCGAGGGGCTCCGCCACGCGATGACGGTGGGTACACCCGCCATGGCCGCCGCCTCGACGCCCCGTTCGAGATTCTCGGGCCCCACGAAGAGCACCGTGGTGCCCGAATCGCGCAAGATGTAGGCCAACTCGTCGGCGTTGAGGTGGAAGTTCACCGGCACCGAACTGGCGCCGGCGAGCAGGCTGCCGAGGTGGGCCAGCACCGTTTCGGCCGAGTTCTCTGCGAAGACCGCCACACGGCGCTGCGGCCCGAGGTCGAGCGCGTGCAATGCATTGGCCACCCGGTCGAGCAGTTCGTTCACCTCGGCCCAGCGCAGGGCAACCCGATCGTCGCGCAGGGCGATTTCATCGGGGCGCTCGCGTGCCCGGTCTGCTGCCACTAGTGCCATTGCTGAAACTCCCGTACCCGACTCAACCGTGAGCCGTCATGGCAGGGAATCTAACCGGATGGTCAATTCAGCGGCTCACCGAGGTGAGTCGGACACTCCATCGGACTGGCCCTTCACCTTGCCCACCACGATCCACGCGGCAGGCAACAGGGCTCCGGCGATGATGAGCTTGATGGCATCGCCGATGAGGAACGGGGTGACGCCATAGGCGATGGCATTCGCATCGCCCGTGGCCACCGGGATGTGCAACGAATGCGCCAACCAGCCGGCACCACAGATGTAGATGATGACCGTGCCCAGCGCCATGGCGGCGAACGACGAGGCGAAGTTGCGGTCGTTGCGACGCTGGGCGAGGTAGCCGATTGCCGCAGCGGCGAGGATGAACCCGACGAAGTAACCCATGGTGGCGCCCGTGGCTTGGGTCCAGCCGCTCTTGCCGCCGGCGTAGAAGGGCAGACCGATCATGCCCATGAGCCAGTACAGCAACTGCGACGACGAGCCGAGTACCGGGCCCAGGGTGGCGCCGGCCAACAACACGCCGAGCGTCTGCCCGGTGATGGGCACCGGAGTGAAGGCGAGGTGGATCTCGAACTGCGCCAACCCTGCGGTGAGCAACGCGAAACCGAGCACCAGCACACCTGCGCGGAGGAGGGCATTCGCCCGGTCGCTGGGGCGGGCCCAGACGTTGTCGATCAACAGTGCGGCATCAGACATGGCAAGTTCCCTTTCAAACGAACGGTGAGACACTAGTCACCCACCACCTGCCGCCGCCTCTTCTGGCCACACCTTCTGGGTCCACCTCGGCCGCAGTCATACCGGCACGGTTCGTCACCTCCTGCGTGTCGCTCGTAGCGTGGCACCCGTGCCCGAAGAACTCCCCGATCTCGAACTGTTCCGCAAAGAAGCTCGCGCCTGGCTCGAGTTGCATGCCGAACCTCTGCCCGAAGCCGACTCGAGCGACGACGACGAAGATGTCGCCACGGTGTGGGGGCAGGGCAGCGACAACGTTGCCGTGTTCCACAACATCTCGCCCGAAGAAGAACGTGCTCGCCTCGACGCATGTCAGCAGTGGCAGCGCCTCAAGTTCGACGCCGGCTACGCCATGCTCAACTACCCCACCGAACTCGGTGGCAAGGGCCTCCCCAACTCGTACCTGCGTGCCTACAACGCCGAAGAGGCCAAGTTCGTGGTGCCGTCGGCGGGCGAATTGCCACCCACCTCGATGGGCCTCATCGCCAGCACCATCGCCGCGTTCGGCACCCCCGAGCAGAAGCAGCAGTTCCTCGCGCCGCTGATGCGCCAAGACATCTGGGGCTGCCAGTTGTTCAGCGAGCCCTCGGCGGGTTCCGACCTCGCCTCGCTCACCACCCGCGCCTCGCGCGACGGTGAGGAGTGGGTGCTCAACGGGCAGAAGGTGTGGACCTCGGGCGCCATGTTCGCCCAATGGGGCCTCGCCATCACCCGTCACGATTTCGATGTTCCCAAACACAAGGGCCTCACTGCGTTCCTGGTGCCCTTCGATGCGCCGGGTGTGGAGGTACGCCCCATCAAGCAGATGTCGGGTGGCGCCAACTTCAACGAGGTGTTCCTCACCGATGTGCGCCTGCCCGATTCATTGCGCCTCGGCCCGGTGGGCGAAGGCTGGCGTGTGGCACTCACCTGCCTCGGGTTCGAGCGCGACCACTCGGGTGGTGGCGGTGGCGGCCATGTGGGCGGCGGTTACCGCCAGGTGCTCGCCGCAGCGCAGCATTTCGGGCTCACCAGCGACGCCAAGGTGCGCCAGACCTTGGCCGATCTGTTCATCCAGCACAAGGTGGCCCAGTTCACCAACCGGCGCGCCGCAGCGGCATTGAAGGCTGGCCAGACGCCAGGCCCGGAAGGGTCGCTCGGCAAGCTCATGTGGACCGCCAACATGGCGCGCGTGTCTGACGCCATCTCGTCGATACTCGGGCCGCGCCTCCTCGCCGACACCGGCGAGTGGGGCACCTATGCCTGGAGCGAGCACGTGCTCGGCGCCCCTGGCTACCGCATCGCCGGTGGCAGCGACGAGATCCAACGCAACATCATCGGCGAGCGGGTGCTCGGCTTGCCAGCCGAACCTCGCGCCGACAAAGACCTGCCCTTCAGCCAGGCGGGAAAGGTCAACAAGTCTTGACAAACCAACGTTCATCTCGCTGATCGAGCCGCCGATATTTCATGTGTCCGCAGCAATGCGGTTACATGCGAGAGGTTGGTGAACGACATGAACAACGGAAAGCACATCGGCGCTCCGAGCCCTATGTTCGTACGGCAGTTGGGTGAGAAGTTGGCGTCGGCGCGCAAGGCGAACCGCACACCACTGTGGTTTCTCGCCCGCACGAGCAAGGGTGAGTTCACCGCATCGTCGCTGCGTGATGCCGAGGCAGGTCTCCTGCCCATCGATGCAGCCACGGTCGAGTCACTCGCCAGTCTCTACAGCATCGAGTTGGTCACGCTCCTCCCTGGGCGCAGCGAAGGCGTCACGATCGACCCGATGGGGGTCATCAGCGCCGGCGGCCGCACCGTGGAGTTCGACCCGAGCGAACCAACTTCGATGGTGAGTTCCTATTTCGCTCTGGTGCGCTCGCTGCGTTCGATGACCGAACACGAGCCGCTCACCCTGCGGAACGAAGAGGTGGGCGTCATCGCCAAGTTCCTCGACACACAGGGCAAGGGAAGTGACGTGCTGCAGGCCATCGTGGCCGTTGCCGAAGCACAGCGACGGATCACCGTGAGCAGCCTGCTGGTTGGCGCCGCCTCGGCGGGCCTCATCAACCTGCCCCCCGACTCGGCAGCACATCGGTCGGCTCGGGAACACGCCGAGCACGACGCAGGCGAGATCACCGTCGCTGCGGCAATTCCGACAGCCTGACCGCCCTCAGAGCCGCGGCTCAGCCAGCCGTAGGGTTGCGCACCACCTTCGACACGGCCACCGCCGTATCGTCGTGCACCAACTCGAGCACCGCCGCAGCGATATCGGCGGCGGTGAGCATGGTGGTGGCCGCAATGACCGGCCCGAGCCAGGTGGCGGGGCGAGTGCCATCGCCGGTGTGCTTGTTGGTCATGTCGGTGTCGACCATGCCCGGCAGCACCGCATTCACACGGATGCCTTCAGCCGCCAGCGGTGCACAGCTCTCGGTGATGCGCACCACCGCCACCTTCGTGGCCGAATAGACGGGGTCGATGGGCATGGGCGCCAGAGCCGCTGTGGATGCCGTGTTCACGATGACGCCGCCACCACGGAGGCGCAATGCCTTGATGCCTTCCTGCGTGCCCATGGCCACACCACCGAGGTTCACGGTGATGACGGCCATCATCTTTTCGAGCGACGCGTCGGGCCACACCGGCTCGCCACCGATGAGGCCAGCGTTGTTGTGCACGATGTCGACCCCGCCGAAGGCTTCGGTGGCAGCGGCGAACATGGCACGAACGTCGGCCGGTTGCGACACATCGGCGCGCACCGCCACGGCACGCCCGCCTGCCGATTCGATCTCACCAACGGTGCGCTGGGCACCCTCGAGGTCGCGGTCGACCACGGCCACTGCAGCGCCCGCCTCGGCGAGCGCGAGCGCCGAGGCGCGGCCGATACCGGTTGCCGCACCAGTGACCAGAGCTACCTTGCCTGCGATGTCCATCGTCAATTACTCGATGGAACCGATTTGGGTGCCCACATCGTAGGTTTCACCCTCGACGCCTGAGGCTCGCAACACACCTGCCACCGGCGCTTCGATCTCGTTCTCCACCTTGTCGGTTTCGATGCGGTAGAGCGGATCACCGGCCGCAACGGTGGCGCCATCGGCGACGAGCCACTCGACGAGGGTGCCCTCCGACATGGAGACACCGAGTTTGGGAATGCTGATGGGGGTAGACATGACAGGTTTCTTACCCGACCGGCATGGGAAGCTACGAACTGTGAGCACCAGCACGCCAGCCGAACCCAGCCTCGATGCCGCCCCCGACGACGATGACGACATCGTGCTCCTGCCGTGGTGGCGCAACCCGCTGAACCTCATCATGGGTGCATTGGCCCTGTTCGCGCTTGGTGGCGCCATCGGTTTCGTGTGGGGGAACAACAGCGCCATTCCCGACCCCAACTCGGTCGACGCGGGCTATCTGCAAGATATGCGTTACCACCACGAGCAGGCGGTGCAGATCTCGCTCATCTTCCTCGAGGTGCCGGGCACCAACCCTGCGCTGCGCACCACCGCACGCGAAATCGTGGTCGGCCAAGACATCGAGATCGGCCAGATGGTGCAGTTGCTCCGTGGCTTCGGGAAGGCTGAGTCGAACGAAACCGAACTGGCCATGGCATGGATGGGTGAGCCCACACCGCTCGCGCGGATGCCGGGCCTCGCCGTCGACGCCGACCTCGAGCGGCTCGGCAAGGCCTCGGGGTCGCAGGCCGATGAACTATTCGTCACCCTCATGGTCGCCCATCACCAGGGTGGCGTCCACATGGCACGCTACGCCGAGGCGAACGCCGCCACCCCCGAGGTGAGGCGCATGGCGAAGCAGACCATCGGCAGCCAACTCGACGAGATCGACGAGATGAACATGTTGTTGGCCGCCGAGAAGGCGGGCTGAACCCGGCGCGCGAACGCGTCAGGCCATGAGGCGGCGAACCGCTGCTTCGATATCGCTCGACTGCGGAATGAAATCGGCTTCGAGGTTCGACGCGTACGGCACCGGCGTATTGGCGCCACCGACACGTTGCACGGGGGCAGCGAGTTCGCCGAACAGTTCCTCGTGGATGAGGCTCGAGATCTCGGCGCCGAAACCACACCGGGTGACGGCCTCGTGTACCACCACGGCGCGCTTGGTCTTGCTCACCGAGGCCATGATGGCTGCCTCATCGAGCGGTACCAGCGTGCGCAGGTCGAGCACTTCGCAGCTGATGCCTTCCTCGGCCAACTTGGCGGCCGTGGCGAGACAATCGTGCACCTGGCGGCCGTACGAGATGAGGGTCACGTCGCTGCCCTCACGCTTCACATCGGCCACACCGAACGGAATGCGCACATCGCCGGGGGGCACGGGCCCGCCGTAGCGCTTCGCATCCCAGTACATCATCATCTGCTCGACGAACAGCACCGGGTCGTCATCGAAGATGGCGGTGAGCAACAGGCCCTTGGCGTCGGCCGGGGTGGACGGGAAGGCCACCTTGATGCCTGGGGTGTGGATCATCCACGCCTCGAGCAGTTCCGAGTGCTGGGCGCCGAAGCCACGGCCCGCGCCAGCCGAAGTGCGGATGACCATCGGCACGGTGGTCTGGCCACCGCTCATGTAGCGGATCTTGCCGGCATGGTTGGTGACCTGGTCGAGACACACGGCCAGGAAGTCCATCATCATGATCTCGGCCACCGGGCGGTAGCCAGCGATTGCGGCACCGACGGCAGCACCGATGATGGCGGTTTCGCTGATGGCGGTCTTGCGCACGCGGTGCGTGCCGTACTTGGTGGACAACCCCTTGGTCACCTTGTAGACGCCACCCGAGGGCTCGGCGATGTCTTCACCCAGGAGGAACACCTTGGGGTCGAGACCCATGGCCACATCGAGGGCCTGGTTGATGGCCATGCCCATGGGCATGATCGGCATTTCGGGAGTATCGGTGCTCATTGTGCTGCCTCCGCGTACACGTCGGTGTACAGCTCTGCTGCGTCGGGGAACGGGCTGTTGACCGCGAACTCGACCGCATCGTCGATGGCTGCGGTGACGACTTCTTCGATCTGGACGAGTTGGTCTTCGGTGGCGTGACCGTTGGCCAGCAACCACTCGCGGTAGAGCACCACGGGGTCGGCATCCATGGCCGCCTTGCGCTCTTCTTTGTCCATGTACTCCATGGCGTCGCCCATGAGGTGACCCCAGAAGCGATAGGTGCGGGCTTCCACCAACGTGGGGCCTTCACCGCGGCGGGCACGGGCGATCGCCTCGCCCATCACCTTCCAGGTGGCCACGGGGTCGTTGCCGTTCACCGTGACACCAGGCATGCCGTACGAAGCGGCGCGTTCGCTGATGAACTCGACGCCGGTGCTCATGGCCATGGGCGTGTGCTCGCCGTAGAGGTTGTTCTGGCACACGAACACCACCGGCAGTTTCCACACACCAGCCATGTTGAGGCCTTCGTGGAATCCGCCGATGTTCGACGCGCCGTCACCGAAGTTCACCACGGTCACCTGGTCGGTGCCGTCGAGTTGGGCGGCGAGCCCGAACCCGTTGGCGATGGGGATACCCGAACCCACGATGCCGGTGGTGACCATGAGGCCCGATGCCGGGTGGGTGATGTGCATGGGGCCACCCTTGCCCTTGCAGGTGCCCGTGGCCCGGCCGAGGAACTCGGCCCACAGTTCGCGCAGGGGAACGCCCTTGGCGATGTGGTCGTGCAGACCGCGGTAGATGGTGACCACGTAGTCGTCGGGCCGCAGATGCGCACCCCACGCTGCACTGATGCACTCCTGCCCACGGGGCGAGTAGTAGATGAGTTGGATCTGGCCGCTCGTGAGCATCGAACGGAAGCGCTCGTCGCACAGCTTGATCTTGCTCTGTACTTCGAACATCTGGAGCAGGGTGTCGCGATCGGGCGCGTCGGGCCGGTCGCCTGCGGTGGACGTATCAGACATGGCTTCGTTCCTACCAGAGTGCGACCTTCGACTTGGCATCGAACGAGTACCGTGAGGTCATGCTCCGGAGCCGCCCAGCGCTGTCCATCGCCCTCACGAGCGTCGCCATCGCCCTTCTCGCCGGGTGTGGGGCGCCCGATCAAGGTGTCACCGCGGGTCGCTCCGATGCCAACTCTCAAGAGTCGGCCACCAGTGTGCCCACCTCGGCGGAGGCCACACCCACCTCCGAGTTGCCTGCCCCCACCGCTGAACCTGCCACCACGGCCTCGCTTCCGACGTCGAGCGGCATCGTCGATTTCGGCCAGGGCAAGACCCCGCAACCGTACGACAGCTTCCTCGATGCCGCCTTCGCCGACGTCACCGAGTTCTGGGCATCCAGTTTCCCCACCGCGTACGGCAAATCGTTCGAGCCGGTGAAGGGCGTCTACGCGCTCTACCCCGAGCGCACCGACGCACCCCAGAGCTGCGACGGGGCCGTGGGTTACGACCAGGTGGAAGGCAACGCCTTCTATACCGATTGCGGCGACATCATCGTGTACGACGACGCCTCGCTGGTGCCCGATCTGGTGAAGCAATTCGGTGAGTCGGGCGTGGCCGTGGTGGCCGCTCACGAGTACGGCCACGCCATCCAGAGCCGTGCCGGGTTGTTGGGGAAACAAGCCACCATCGACTCCGAACAACAGGCCGACTGTTTCGCTGGCGCATGGACCGCCCACGTGGCGCGCGGCGAGAGCAAGACCTTGCGCTTCACCGATGCCGACATCAATGCCGGGCTGCTGTCGATGATCTACGTGCGCGATCCTGTGGGCCTCGTGCCCGACAGCACCAACAACGGGCATGGCACCGCCTTCGATCGTGTTGGGGCGTTCCAAGAAGGCTTCCTGAACGGTGTTGCCCGCTGTGTCGATTTCCCGAAGAATCCGAACCCTCGTGTCGACCTGCCATTCCTCACGCAGGAGGAATACAACAACGGCGGCAACCTCAGCTACGACGACACGCTTGCGAAGTTGCCGGCGGCCATGACCATCTTCTGGCAGCCCACCCTCGATGCCAGCAAGGTGGCCTTCACACCACCCACCGTTGTGGGCTTCCCTTCGGCCGGTCCGTACCCCACGTGTGATGCGCGCAAGGGCGCCGACCTCAAGAACAACGCCACCTACTGCGCCGCCACCAACACCATCGTGTTCGATGAAGACCTGGCCCGCAACCTGCTCACCAACGGCGGCGACATGGCCATGGCCTACCCAATCGCCAATGCCTACGGCGACGCCGTGCAAACCGCATTGAAGTCAGCCCTCGCCACCGACAAGCGGGTGCTGCTCAGCGACTGCCTGGTGGGCGTGTGGATCACCGACATCATTCCCACCGTCGATGCTCAGGGCAATGTGGGACCCACCAACCCCAAACAGGAGATCAGCCTGTCGCCGGGCGACCTCGACGAGGCCATCGTGGCCGCCATGGCCCTGGCTGACCCGTCGGCCGATACCAACAAAGCCGGTACCGCGTTCGAGAAGGTCGACGCCATCCGCGCCGGTGTACTGGGTGGCATGAACGCGTGCCAGGCGCGTATCGGCTGACCGCTACGCAGCAGCGATGATGGCGGCCAGTTCGAGCGGTCGATCGCCCTGCACGCTGTGTCCTGCTCCATCGACCAGTTCGACCCGCACCTCAGGTTGGCGACGGCGGGCTTCGGCCACATCGTCGTCGTCGACCACCGGCGACAGGCTGCCGCGCACCAGCGTGATTGGGCAGGTGATGGAGGCGAAGTCGTCCCACAGCGGCGACAGTGCCTGGGCCGTCGCATCGGCTTCAGTGTCAGCTTCGTTCGGCGCGGCGGCATCGTCGTTCGAACGTACATGACTGCCCCGGTCGTATCGCCACTGCCAACTGCCGTCGTCGAGTTGGTGGGCGTTGTGCAGAATGCCGCGCCGCAACGACGATTCGCTGCGGGTGGGGTTGAACTGGGTGGTGCGCTCGAGTAACGCCTCGAAGCTGGGAAACGTCTGCGGGCCATCGACGAAATCGATGACCGCCTTCGTTTTCGCCCGGTTCACACCCGGGGTGATGTCGACCATCACCAGGCGCCG
>JBAXQV010000043.1:0-18594 GCA_037131575.1 Actinomycetota bacterium | reverse complement strand
GGCGATACGTGCCGCGGCGAACAGCTCGGCCATCAGTTCGCTGCGCAGGCGGCGCAGGCCGGCCGGTGTGGGTTCCCAGCCGGTCACCCGAAGCACCTCGGGCTCGGTGGCGATACCGGTGACGGTGGCATATGCGAGCGCGGCGATGAGGCCGGGGTCGGCGCGGCGCAGGCGGCCTGCATCCATCTCGGCGCCGAGATAGGCCTGGGCCCGCTCGGCAAGTGGCTGCAGCGAACTGGTGAGTCCGTCGGTGAGCGAACGATCGAGGCGACTCACCTCGCGCACCAAGCCGAGCAATGCGGGCCGGCGAACGGCCGGGCGGAACACGGCGCGCACCACGGCGTCGATGCGGTCGAGCGGGTCGTCGGTGGATGCCCGCACCGCAGCCTCCACGGCGAGGGTGAGCTCGGCTGCCACCTCGGCAAGTACGGCCTGGAGCAACTCGTCTTTGCTGGGGAACCAGTACAGCAACGTCTGCTTGGCCACCCCCACTTCGGCGGCGATGACATCGAGCGACACGGCGTCGACACCGCGCAGACCGAACAGGTCGGTGGCTGCGGAGAGGATGTTGGCGCGGGTCGACGTTCGCATTGTTCTCTACCATATGGTAGACAATGCGTCCGATGATCAGCGAGCAGCTCGCAGGCAAACGAATTGCCATCACTGGCAGCACCGGCTTCGTGGGCACAGCCCTCGTCGAACGCCTGCTCCGCAGCGCCCCCGGGTGCGACCTCGTGCTGCTCGTGCGCCCCAGCCGGCGACACAACGCCACCGAACGCGTGCGCCGCGAGATCTTCAAGAACGATGCCTTCGATCGCTTGCGCGCCGAACTGAAGGACACGACCGAGCCGTTCGAGGCCATGGTTGCTCGCCGCGTGGTGGCCATCGGCGGCGATGTGAGCACCGACGGCTTAGGCCTGAACGACGCCGACCGGGCGATCTTCGCGTCGTGCGACATCGTCATCCACTCGGCCGCCGCGGTGGCATTCGACTCGCCGCTCGATACGGCGGTGGAGATCAACCTGCTCGGCCCCACCCGCATCGCCGAAACGCTCAACGCGCTCGACGTGGCGCCGCACCTGGTGGCCGTGAGTACCTGCTACGTGGCCGGCAACCGGCGCGGCAACGCCCCCGAACAGCTGGTGAGCGATGGCCCGTTCGACCTCGGCCTCAACTGGCGCAAAGAAGTCACCGCAGCGCGCCGACTGCGTAGCGATACTGAAGCAGCCAGCCGCGACCCCGAGCGACTGCGCGGCTTCCGTGCCGAAGCCCGCGCCGAACTCGGTGCAGCGGGTGCACCCGCGCTGGCGGCCAAGACCGAACAACTCCGCGACCGCTGGGTGAGCGACCAGTTGGTGGAAGCCGGCCGCGCCCGGGCCGCCAGCGTGGGCTGGCCCGACGCCTACGCCTACACGAAGGCCCTCGGCGAGCAGGCGCTCACCGAGACCAAGGGCAAGGTGCCCGTGTCGATCGTGCGCCCGTCGATCATCGAATCGTCGCTCGCCGAACCGTTCCCAGGCTGGATCCGCGGCTTCCGCATGGCCGAGCCGGTGATCATCAGTTACGCCCGTGGGTTGCTGAAACAGTTCCCCGGCGTACCCGAAGGCACTGTCGACGTGATCCCTGTCGACATCGTGGTGGCCGCCATCATCGCCGTTGCTGCGGTGGGGCCCGAGCAGGCTCCGCCCATCACCCAGGTGGCCAGTGGCAGCACCAACCCATTGCGCTATCGCCTGCTCGTCGACCGGGTGCGCGACTGGTTCACCGAACACCCGTTGTACGACGCCGAGGGCCAACCGATCGTGGTGCCCGAGTGGCAGTTCCCCGCCCGCGGCAAGGTGCAGCAACAACTGGGCCGTGCGAAGATGATCGCCGAGCGCAGCGAGCGAGCGCTCCAGAAACTGCCGTTGCGCGGCAAGCAGGCCGTGTGGGCTGCCCGGCTCGAGGAACGCAAGCTCGAGATCGACCGGGCGTTCGAGTACGTGCAGCTGTACGGCCTCTACACCGAATGCGAAGCGATCTATCAGGTCGACAACCTGTTGAAGATGTGGCGCGGCCTCGACGCCGCCGACCAGGCCGCGTTCAACTTCGACCCGCAGAGTGTCGACTGGGCCACCTACGTGAGCACCATCCACCTGCCGTCGGTGGTGCAACACGCCCGAGCCAAGACCACACCGGGCAAGAACCGCAACGATCGCGCCGAGCGCCTGCGCCGCAATGTGCTCTCCCCCGATCGCCATGTGGCTGCGTTCGACCTCGAGAACACCCTCATCGCCAGCAATGTGGTGGAGAGTTACTCGTACCTCGCCACAAGGCGACTGAACATGCCCGAGCGGATGCGCTTCGTGCTGCGCACCCTGGCCGAGGCACCCAATCTGTCGAGCATGGACCGCAAAGACCGCGGCGACTTCCTGCGCTACTTCTACCGTCGCTACGACGGCGCCTCCATCGCCCAGATCGACGAAGACTCGAGCCACCTGCTGCACCAGTTGATCCTCACCAAGAGCTTCCCCGATGGGCTGCGCCGTGTGCGCGAACACAAAGCGCTCGGGCACCGCACCGTGCTCATCACCGGCGCGCTCGACTTCGTGGTGGAAGGGTTGCGGCCCCTGTTCGACGAGATCGTGGCCGCGAAGATGGACGTGCGCGCCGATGGCACCTACACCGGCGAACTGTCGATGGTTCCCCCCACCGGCGAGACACGCGCACAGGTGCTGGCCGACTACTGCGAAGCGGAGGGTTTGAGCCTCGAGGAGAGCGTTGCCTACGCCGACTCGTCGAGCGACCTACCGCTGCTCGAGTGTGTGGGCTTCCCAGTGGCGGTGAACCCCGAAACTCGCCTCGCTGCCATCGCCCGCAAACGCGGCTGGCTGGTGGAAGATTGGGCCAAGGCACCGGGTGGCCCGCGGCCACTGCTGCCGCTGGGCCCCATGTTGTCCGAACGCGAACAACGGCGGGTGTTCTCATGAAAGCACTGCAGGTCGACCGCAAGATCGGCCGTATCGGCGTGGCCCGCGTGATGTCGGTGCTGTCGCCCACGGCGGGCGCGAAGTTCGGGCCGCTCGAACTCGCCACCATCGACCCACCCGCACTGCCTGGGGCGGGCTGGCATCGGGTGCACACCCACCTCGCCGGCATCTGCGGCAGCGACCTCGCCACGGTGGAGGGGCATGCGTCGCCGTACTTCGACGATTGGGTGAGTTTCCCGTTCGTGCCCGGCCATGAAGTGGTGGGCCATATCGACCACGACGGCGCGCAACGGCGGGTGGTCATCGAACCCGTGCTCGGCCATGCTGCCCGCGGCTTCACCCCACCGTTCGAGGGCGCTGCGCCGGGCGACGGCAACGACTACGCCCATCTCGTGACGGGTCACCTCGAGCCCGGTATCCAGATCGGTTTCTGCAACTCCACCTGCGGTGCATGGGCCCCCGAGTTCATCGCCCACGAGAGCCAGATCCACGACATCCCCGACACCATGACCGACGAACAGGCCGTGCTCGTCGAGCCAGCGGCCGGTGGTATCCACGCTGCGCTGCTCACCCTGCCCGTGTTGCAGGCCGCAACGCTCGCGGCCGACATCGACTGGCGCCCCACGGTGGCTGTGCTCGGTGCCGGCACCATGGGCCTGTGCGCCATTGCCGGCCTGCGTCGCTATGTGCCCGGTGTGCGCATCGTGGTGGGCGCCCGCTACCCGCACCAAATGGCACTCGCCACGGCGCTCGGTGCCGATGTGGTGGTGCGTGCCGACGAACTGCAGCGGGCCGTACGCCGCGCCGTCGGCGGCCATGTGGTGGGCGACTATCTCTCGGGCGGTGCCGATGCAACTATCGACGCGGTGGGCACCTCGGCCTCCATCGCCCAATGCCTGCGCCTCACCCGGCCTCGTGGCCGCGTGGTGTTGATGGGCATGCCCGCCGAGGTGACGGTCGACCTCACCGGTTTGTGGCATCGCGAAACCCAACTCGTGGGCGCCTACACCTACGGCACCGAGACCATGCCCGACGGCAGCAGGCAACGTACCTTCGCCCTGGCCATCGACACCGCCCAGGCCTGCGGCCTCGAACGGCTGCTGTCGGCCACCTACCCGTTGCACGAATACACCGATGCCATTGCGCACGCCGCCGCTGCTGGCCGCCGCGGCGCGGTGAAGGTGGCCTTCGACCTTCGACGTGCACCCAAGAAAGTGAGCGAGTGATGCCCCGTCCCGGTTTCGTGCACGAGGTCGACCGGTCGTCGCCGCCAGTGTTGTTCTGGCGCGGCGAGAACTTCAGCCTCGAGAAGTTGCCCGCTGGCCGCAGCCGTGTGATCTATCCCCCCGAGCCGCTCGCCGCCCTCGAGAACATCGACGGTGCTATTCGCAACGCACTGCTGCACCCCATCGACGCCGACCCGTTGCCCGCGCAACTGTTCCCCGGCATGAAGCTCACCATCGCGTTCGACGATGTGAGCCTGCCGCTACCGAAGATGCGCGCCCCCGATACACGCCAGCGGGTCATCGAAGCAGTGCTCGACATGGCTGCCGAAGCGGGCGTCGACGATGTGCACATCATTGCGGCACTGGGCCTGCACCGGCGGATGCACGAGTACGAACTTCGCCACGCCCTCGGCGACCGCATCTACGACGCATTCCACCCACGCGGCATGCTGTATCAGCACGATGCCGAAGACCACGACAACCTCGAAGTCGTCGGCACCACCGACCACGGCGAAGTGCTCGAGATCAACAAACGGGCCGCCGACAGCGACCTCGTGGTGTACGTGAACATCAACTCGGTGCCGATGGACGGCGGCTGGAAGAGCATCACCACCGGCCTCGCCAGCTACCGCTGCCTCAGCGTGCACCACAACGGTGAGACGTTGCAGAACACGCGCAGCCTCATGGGCCACCGCAAGCATTCGGCGCTGCACACGAGCATCTGGCGGCTGGGTCAGGTGCTGAAAGATCACGGTCCGAAGCTGTTCCAGATCGAGACCACGCTCAACACCGACATGTTCCCCAAGCCGTTCGACTTCATCAACAAGCGCGAGTGGGAATGGAACGCCAAGGACCGGGCCACCTTTCTCGCCACCACGAAGTCGCTCAACCGCATGCCTACGCGTGCTGCCCGGAAGATCTTCCACGGCATCGAAGGCCCGCACCAGATGACCAGCATCCAGGCAGGCGAAACCGAAGCCGTGCACGAACGCACGCTCGAGCATGTGTATCGCCAACAGCTCGTACCGGTTGAGGGCCAGACCGACATTCTCACCCTCGGCATCCCGTTCGTGTGCCCGTACAACCCCGACGGCATCATGAACCCGATCCTGGTGATGTGCATGGGCCTCGGGTACTTGTTCAACATGTACCGCAACAAGCCACTGGTGCGTCAGGGCGGTGTCATCATCATGACGCACCCCACCTACCGCGAGTTCCACCCGGTGCACCACCCCAGCTACATCGACTTCTTCGAGCAGGTGCTGCCCGATACCACCGACCCGGTGGTGATGGGTCAGAAGTGGGAGAAGCAGTACGCCGAAGACGAGTGGTACCGGCACCTCTACCGCACCGGGAACGCCTACCACGGCGTGCACCCGTTCTACGCGTGGTACTGGGGTGCCCACGGCCAGCAGCACGCCGGCAAGATCATCATCGTTGGCGGCGACGCACCCACCGTGCGCCGCCTCGGGTTCACACCGGCCAGCACCATGGACGACGCCTTCGAAATCGCCACCGACGTGGTGGGCCGGGCACCCACCGTCACCCACCTCCACGTTCCAGCGCTGCTGGTGGCCGATGTGACATGAGCCCCCAGGGTTCTACCAAGCGCACCACGTTGCGTCGTCTCTCGCGCCTCGGGGCTTCGGCCGAGCGCGTGGTCACTCGCGTTGCCAAACCCACACGCAACCTCGGCTTTCCGTATCGCGCTCCCAACGTGCCCAAGGGTGTGGCGATGCCACCGAAACCGTCGAAGCTGGGCGCCGATTACGACACCGACTGGGCCAGGCGAGCACCGGCCAAGGCGGTGCGCAAGGTCATCGTCCGGGGGCCATTGCGCGCCGCCGTACGGCTCGTGGCCGCCCCGAAGGTGCTCGGTGTCGATCGCCTCGACGACCTCATCGCCAAGGGCGACGACGCGCCGCCGGTGATCTTCGCCCCGAACCACCACAGCCATCTCGACACGCTGTTGATGGTGGAAGCAGTGCCCGAACCGTGGCGCTCGAAACTGGTGGTCGCCGCCGCCGCCGATTACTTCTTCACCAGCCGTACGCGTAGTGCTGCTGCCGCGCTCACCCTGAATGCGCTACCCATCGACCGTGAGGTCACCGGCCGCAAGAGCAGCGACATGATCCGCAATCTCGTCGACGATGGCTGGAGCCTGGTGATCTACCCCGAGGGTGGCCGTTCGCCCGATGGGTGGGGGCAAGAGTTCAAAGGTGGTGCCGCATACCTGTCGGCACGTACTGGCGCAGCGGTGGTTCCCGTGTTCATCGACGGCACCGGAGCCATCTACGGCAAGGGTATGAAACGGCCCAAGCCCGGGCAGAGCAAGGTTCTGTTCGGGGCACCGCTCAGCCCGCTCGAGGGTGAGAACACGCGCCGATTCAGCGCACGCATCGAGGCCGCAGTGGCGGCACTCGGCGATGAAGCTCTGAGCGACTTCTGGACCGCTCGCCAACGCGCGGCCAAGGGCATGAGCACCGCATTGAGTGGCCCCGAGTATTCGGGTTGGCGGCGACAGTGGAGCCTGGCCGACCAACGCAAACTCGGCGCAGCCGGCATGCGACGTCGCCAGAATCGTCGCTGGCCCGACATCGGCTGAACAAGGTCACGCGGTGCCACCGCTCCCTCAGGCAGCGGCGTCGGCGCTCACCGTGGATCGAGCAGCATCAGTGACTTCGCGCGGCCCGATCTTCACCCACCTGTTGAGTGCAACGACGGTGACCAGCAGAATCACGCCGGCAGCCACGATGGCAGCCCAACGCTGATGGGCCACCTCGAGGGGGTCGTTCCCGCTACTCGAAAACAGCACCACCCCGGCAGTGATGAAGGCTGCGCCCAGCCAGTAGCGATCGTTGCTGATGGCCATGCCCGCTGCAAGCGAGGCGATGATGGCGATGAACTGGACCACACCGGGGAGGCTGCCCACGATGGGCACCAACACGATCACGCCGAGCAGGGTGCCGGCGAAGCGGTAGCCCACCATCTTCCAGCCGCCTTGGTCGCGCCCCACGACATACTCGAGCAAGATGAGGAAGGTCATGGGGAACCAGAACATCTTCGACCAGTTGGTAGGAACCGCCAATGCCCCGGCCACGGCGAGTGCCAAGGCGCCCACCAGGGCAGCCCGCCGGGGATCGAGCAGGTTCTCGGTCGTGGCGCGTCGATCGGTGGGGGCACCGCCGAGCCGGGCGAGGAAGATGCCTGCGGCGTAGCCGACGATGCAGAACACCGCGTACCACAGCATCGTTTTCCAGCCGTGAATCGGGTCGGCGGTGGTGGTGCAGATGGCCACCTCGATGATGGCGATGGCCCACCCCTGCGCGCTGAGATACCCCACTACGGCGCCAGTGATGCCGAGTACCAACACCCACCACCATGTGCCGGTGGTGGCCGCCGCGGCAACAGCGCCCACCACCAACACGGGCAGCAGTCGCCAGGCGACACGCGCCCCGTCGCCGGTGGTGGCGAACAGACCCGCCATCGCCCCGAACGGGTAGGCCATGGCTGGTGTGATGCCCACCGCAGCAGCAATGACGAGGAGCGGCACGATCATCACCAGCGAAATCATGAGGAAGCTGCCGATGAATCGCTTCACGAACGGCTTGGCATCGGCGGGTGCCGCCGGCGCCGCGGTGGGTTCCATCACGCCGCCTGGTAGATCGAGCGGCCGCTCTTGAATGTTGCGGCCACGGTGATCGAGCCCACCGTGGCCGGGTCGACGGTGAGCGGGTCGACGCTGAGCACCACCAGGTCGGCGGCCTTGCCCACCTCGATGGTTCCCTTCGTGGCTTCCTCGAAGTTCTGGTAGGCGGCGGTCGACGTGATCGACTGCAATGCCTCGTACACCGTCGATGCCACCTCGAGGGCGTAGGCGTTACCGGTGGCACGCGAACGCCGGTTCACCGCACCATCGATCATTGCCATCGCCGACGGAACCAGAAGCGGGGCGTCGTTGTGCGAGGTCCAACGCACACCTGCCTTCGTGGCCGTACCGGTTGCGTTGTGCAGGTGCATGCGGTTGCCCACGGCGTGCGCCACCACGTCGATCTGCTCGGGCATGGTCGACGGGTACAGGCTCGGCACCACTCCGAGTTCGTTGAACACGGGCCACTGTTCTTCGCGGGCGAGCTGGCAGTGAATGGCCACTGGTCGCTTGTCGAGCTTTCCGTACTTCGCGATGGCCGCACGCGCAGCGATGAAGAACTGGTCGATGGCAGCATCGCCGTTCTGGTGTGCCTGGATCTGGAACTCGCTGGGATAGAACTCGTCGAAGTAGGCGATGAGTTCGTCGTCGGTCATGCGGGCGACGCCACAGTCGTTGGGTTTGCCGGCCATGCCCTCATACGGTTCGGTGATCCATGCCGTGGCACCGCCGAGCGAACCATCGAGGAAGAGCTTGATACCGCCGATCCGGAGGCCATCGACATAGGTACCGATGCGCTCGTCGCCGAACTCGGCCCGGGCCTTGGGAAGGGTCTGTGGTTCGGCAAAGGTGAGCACGTCGATCATGAGCGGGCCTTCGGCCAGGACCCCGCGCACCATGTCGAAGTCGTCGGAGGCTGCACCGATGAGACACTCGGACGCGGTGGTGAACCCGTACGAGGCCCACTGCGTCATCGCCCGGTTCATGAGCGATACGTACTTCTCGGGCGCAAGCGCCGGCACCAGTGTGCGCACGTAGAACAACGGTGATTCCTCGATGTATCCGTCGGGGATGTCGGTGCCCTCGACGCGCCTGATGACCCCCCCTTTGGGGTCGCTACACCCCGGCCCGTACCCAGCCAGTTCGAGCGCTTTGTGGTTGAGCGATGCCTGGTGCGCCGATGCGTGAATGGCGAGTACGGGATGTTCGGTCGACACGAGGTCGAGTTCGTCGGCGGTGGGCGCACGACCCTCGGCCAGCACCGACGGGTGCCAACCAGCCCCCACGATCCAGTCGCCGGGCTGCACATTGTTCTCGACCGCCTTGGCCTTCAAGGCGTCGATCATCTCGGGGATGTTGGCGACCCCTTCTCCACGCAACCACGCCTGCTCGATCTGATGCGCAGCAAGCACGATGTGGCCGTGCGCATCGATGAACCCGGGCATGAGTGTGCGCCCCGCCAGGTCGACACGTGTGGTGTGCTCCGACATGTGCTGCTCGGCATCGCTTGCGGCGCCGACAAAGGTGATGATGCCCTCGGTCACCCCCACCGCCTCGACGTACTCTGGCATGTCGCCACACATCGTGAGAATGGGTCCGCCCGTGAACAGGGTGTCCATCGCTTCGTCGTCCTCCTGCGCATCCACTGGGGTGACCCACCCCGCTCGAATGCGACTGTATCAAGTGTTTACTTCTCGTTCTGACGTACCCGGCACCTGCGGATTTCGGTGTGACTAGAGTTCGCGCAGGAGACATGGTGGATTCGACACAGCCCGTACACGCACCCACGCTCGACGACACCGTGATCGATGTGACGGTCATCGGTGGATACCTCGGTGCTGGTAAGACCACGTTGGTGAACCACCTGCTGCGCACCGGTACGGGGAGGCGAACCCTGGTGTTGGTGAACGACTTCGGCTCCATCAACATCGACCAAGACCTCATCGTCTCCACCGACGGCAGCACCATTGCGTTGAGCAACGGATGTGTGTGCTGCACCATGGCCGGCACGCTGCAACAGACCATGCTCGGCATCGGCGCAAGGCCGTATCCACCCGACCATG
The DNA here is from genome assembly GCA_037131575.1 of Actinomycetota bacterium. GTDB lineage: Bacteria > Actinomycetota > Acidimicrobiia > Acidimicrobiales > Ilumatobacteraceae > VFMC01. The sequence continues at coordinate 8,687 of JBAXQV010000043.1, read as the reverse complement.
TGGTCATCGAGGCAAGTGGCGTGTCCGACCCTGAGACGATCGCTCACGACGTAGCACTCCCCGGCTTCCGGCTCGATGCCGTGGTGGTGGTGGCCGATGCCGAAACCATCCGCGATCGAGCCGCACACCCGTATCTGGGTCGCACTGTGAGCACTCAACTCCGGGCAGCCGACGTACTGGTGCTGAACAAGACCGACCTCGTCGACAACGAGCACGCACACACCTTGCACGAGTGGCTACACCACGTCGCGCCACAGGCGCTGGTGATCGACGCAGTAGATGGCCAGGTGTCACCAACCGTGCTCATCGGGCTGCCACACGATGCCCACGACGCCAACGTCCGTCACCATTCCCACGAACACCGGCATACCGACGATCACCAGCATGCGCACCACCACACCTGGGCGTGGACCATCGAGGCTCCCCTCCATCGACATGATGTCGAGCGGTGGGTGGCCAACCTCGACAGCGACATCGTGCGCGCCAAAGGCGTGCTTGCATTGCACGACGAACCTTCCCACGCCACAGTGCTGCAGGTGGTGGGTAGACGGATGCGCTTCGAGCCTGGCGAACCCTGGGGCACCACCTCGCCGCGGTCGCGGCTCGTGGCCATCGGTCTCCCCGGCAGTCACGAGCCCCCGTCACCGGCACTACCGTTGCCCACATGATTCGTCTCCGCCAGGTGGCTCTCGCCGCACGCGACCTCGACTCGTCGGTGGCCGCCCTCTGCACCACCTTCGGTCTCAGCGTGTGTTACCGCGACCCCGGCGTGGCGGAGTTCGGTCTGGTGAACGCGTTGATGCTGGTGGGCGATCAGTTCCTCGAGGTGGTGGCACCCGCCACTACCGGCACCACGGCCGGCCGCCTGCTCGACAAGCGATGCGCGCACAACCCGAGCGACGGCGTCACCGGCTACATGGCCATCTATGAAGTCGACGACCTCGACGCCCGCGAACAACACGTACTGGCCCATGGCGCGCGCGTTGTGTGGCGCGGCGATTTCGGTTCCATTCGCGGCAGGCATCTGCACCCGGCCGATGTGGGTGGTGCCATCGTGAGCATCGATCAACCCACGCCGCAGGGTTCATGGCGCTGGGCTGGCACCGACTGGGTGGCCCACAGCGACACCTCGGTGGTCACGGCCATCGCGGGCATCGCCATCGGCGCCCACGACCCTGATGCGATGCGGGCACGGTGGAGCGAACTGGGGCTTCAGCACGCCGTGCACTTCCAACCGGCGGGCGACAACAGCGAAGGAATCGACGAACTCCAGTTGGTGGCTACCGACCGAGCCCGCGCCGGCGAGGTCCACTCGATCGGCGGCTTCCTGGTGCGACTCGTCTGAGCGACGAGCCACCGCAATTCAGCAGCTGGCGGTCAGCAGCCAGCCTTTTTGGCGGGGATCACGATCTTCAACCCAGGGTAGAACGACTTGTAGCCCTTGGTGCCAGCGTTGACAGCGTCGAGCGATGCCACCGACACGTTGAACTTGGCAGCCACCTTGGCGCGGCTGGTGTCGTCGGCAGCGATGACGTAGCTCCCGCCGGCACAGTTGTTGATGGTGGTGGGCGGCACCTTGGTGGTGGGCGGCGCCGTGACGGCAGGAAGCGTGGTGTCGGCGGCACCGGCGATGCTGGTGGCCGAACCTGTTGCATCGGTTGCCGGAGGTGCCGTGATGGCCGGCTCACCGGGCACGGTGGCACCGGCAGGGATCTTGATGGTGGCACCAGCGCCAGGGAAGCCCTGGGCGATGCCCTTCGCATCGAGGGTCCACTTGTTGAGCGTCATCAAGTCGTTGAAGTTCACCTTGAACTTCTTCGCGATGGTGCTCGGGTAGTCGTTGGCCTGAATGACGTACGTGCTCTCGGTGGCGATGATGGTGCCCGCCAGGTTCGGCAACGTGGTGTCGGTGGCCAACGTGGTGGGCGTTTGCGGCAGGGTGATGTAATCGGTGGGGCCGATCGAAATGGGGGTCGACGAACCCGTGGCCGCAGTGGAACCGCACGCACTGAGACCGAGTGACAACACAACCGCGCCTAGCCCAAGGCCAGCAGACATCCGCTTCATATTCCCCTAGCGTAGGCCGTGACGGCACCCAACGGTACGCGCCCCGAACGAGCTCACCGATCGACCCGCTATTGCAACGGCCGCGCCGTGGGGGTGATGGGCGACGGCAAGTTGCTGGCCCCGGTGAGCCAGGCATCAACACCCGCCGCACACGAACGCCCCTCGGCGATGGCCCACACGATGAGGCTCTGCCCACGGCCCATGTCGCCGGCCACGAACACACCGGGCACCGACGTCATGAAGTTGGCTTTCCGGGCGACGTTGCCGCGCTCGTCGAACGACACGCCGAGTTGGTCGAGCCACGAGCCCTTCTCGGGGCCTACGAAGCCCATCGCCAAGAACACGTAGTCGGCCGACAGTTCGCGCTCGCTGCCCTCCACCTTGGTGAACTTGCCATCGACGAGTTCCACCTCGTGCAGTAGCAGTGCCTTCACATGGCCGGCGCCATCGTCGACGAACCGCTCGGTGTTCACGCTGTAGATGCGCTCGCCACCCTCTTCGTGTGCCGATGACACGCGGTACACCATGCTCCACGTGGGCCACGGGTTGTTGACCGCACGCGCATCGGGTGGCCGCGGCATGATCTCGAGCTGCGACACGCTGGCAGCACCCTGACGCAGCGCCGTACCCAGGCAGTCGGCCCCGGTGTCGCCGCCACCGATGATCACCACATGCTTACCGACCACATCGATCGGCGATTGCGTGAAGTCGCCTTCGATCACTTTGTTGGCCATGGGCAGGTATTCCATCGCCTGATGGATACCCGCAAGCTCACGGCCAGGCACCGGCAGGTCGCGCCAGGCGGTTGCGCCAGCGGCCAGCACGATGGCGTCGTAGGAAGCGAGCAATACCTCGATGTCGACGTTGTCGCCCACGGTGGCGCCGGTGCGGAACTCGGTGCCCTCGGCTTCCATCTGGGCGATGCGACGCTCGATGTGGCGCTTTTCCATCTTGAACTCGGGGATGCCGTAGCGAAGCAGCCCGCCGATGCGGTCGGCGCGCTCGAGCACCACCACGTCGTGGCCGGCGCGGGTGAGTTGCTGTGCCGCCGCCAACCCGGCTGGGCCCGACCCGATGACAGCAACTCGCTTGCCGGTGCGCATCGACGCCGGCTGCGGGATGACCCAGCCTTCGTCCCACGCACGGTCGATGATCTCCACCTCGACCTGCTTGATGGTGACCGCATCGCTGTTGATACCGAGCACGCACGCCGACTCACACGGCGCCGGGCACAGTCGCCCGGTGAACTCGGGGAAGTTGTTGGTGGCATGCAGGCGGTCGATGGCATCGCGCCAGTGATCGCGGTAGACGAGATCGTTCCAGTCGGGAATGAGGTTGCCGAGCGGGCAACCGTTGTTGCAGAACGGAATACCGCAATCCATGCACCGCCCGGCCTGTGTGCGCAGGTGATCGGCGGGAAACTCTTCGTACACCTCGCGCCAATCCTTGAGGCGCACCGGCACCGGCCGGCGATCGGGGGTTTCGCGGCCCCACTTCAGAAATCCGGTCGTCTCACCCACGGCTGGCCTCCATCACCTTGTCGAGCGTGGCGGCCTCATCGAGCCCGGCCGCCTGCGCGTCACTGATCACTTGCAGCACGCGCGCATAGTCGCGTGGCATCACTCGCTTGAACGCCGTACGCGCAGTGGCCCAGTCGGCGAGCACTCGCTCGGCCACCACCGAACCGGTGTGGCGAGCATGGTCGGCGATGGTGCGCTCGAGGAACGCCTCATCGTCGGCACCGAGGCCGAGCAGGTCGACCATCTCGGGGTTCACCTTCGCGGCGAACACATCGTGCGGGTCGTACACATAGGCAATGCCGCCACTCATACCGGCACCGAAGTTTCGGCCAGTGGGGCCGAGCACCACCACTCGCCCACCGGTCATGTACTCGCAGGCATGGTCGCCCACGCCCTCCACCACGGCCGTGGCACCCGAGTTGCGCACACAGAAGCGCTCGCCCACGGTGCCGCTCAGGAAGATCTCGCCGCCGGTCGCGCCATAGCCGATGACGTTGCCGGCAATGACGTTGTCGGCGGCGAACAGTGTCGCTTCGCGGTCGGGGCGCACGATCACTCGACCGCCCGAGAGGCCCTTGCCCACGTGGTCGTTGGCATCGCCCTCGAGGCTGATGGTGATACCTCGCGGCACGAACGCCCCGAGACTCTGCCCAGCCGAACCGCGCAGCTCGATACGGATCGTGTCGTCGGGCAGGCCAGCCCCGCCATACCGCTTGGTCACCTCGTTGCCGAGCATCGTGCCCACGGTGCGGTGCACGTTGCGGATGGCGGTTTCCACCACCACCGCCTCACCGCGTTCGAGGGCGGGTGCGCTCTGCGCGATGAGCACCTGATCGAGCGCGTCGGCAAGCCCATGGTCTTGGCCCACGCTGTGATGCAGGGTCTGGCCGTAGGGGTTCGCCGGCACCGCCAACATCGGCGAGATGTCGAGGCCCTTGGCCTTCCAATGTTCGACCGCACGGCGAGCATCGATCATCTCAACATGACCCACCATCTCCTGCACGGTGCGGAAGCCGAGCTTGGCCATCCACTCGCGCACTTCTTCGGCGATGTACTCCATGAAGTTGATGACGAACTCGGGCTTACCCGAGAACTTCTTGCGCAGTTCAGGGTTCTGCGTAGCCACACCCACCGGGCACGTGTCGAGGTGACACACGCGCATCATGATGCAACCACTCACCACCAGTGGCGCCGTTGCGAAACCGAACTCCTCGGCACCCAGCAGCGCAGCGATCACCACGTCGCGGCCGGTCTTCATCTGGCCGTCGGCCTGCACCACGATGCGGTCGCGCAACCCGTTCAGCAACAGCGTCTGCTGTGCCTCGGCGAGGCCCAACTCCCACGGCGCGCCGGCATGCTTCAGCGAGGTGAGCGGCGAGGCGCCGGTGCCACCGTCGTGGCCGCTGATGAGCACCACATCGGCCTTCGCCTTGCTCACACCGGCGGCAACCGTGCCCACGCCCACCTCGGCCACCAACTTCACGTGCACACGTGCCGCAGGGTTCGAGTTCTTGAGGTCGTGGATGAGTTGCTTGAGATCTTCGATCGAGTAGATGTCGTGGTGCGGCGGCGGGCTGATGAGACCCACACCGGGCGTGCTGTGGCGGGTCTTGGCCACCCACGGGTAGACCTTGTGGCCGGGCAACTGCCCGCCCTCACCGGGCTTTGCACCCTGCGCCATCTTGATCTGCAGGTCGTCGGCGTTCACCAGGTATTCGCTGGTCACACCGAAGCGGCCGCTGGCCACCTGTTTGATGGAGCTGCGCCGCTGTGGGTCGTACAGGCGATCGCTGTCTTCGCCGCCCTCACCCGTGTTGCTCTTCGCGCCGATGGCGTTCATGGCAATGGCGAGCGTCTCGTGTGCTTCGGCGCTGATCGAGCCGTAGCTCATGGCACCGGTGGAGAACCGCTTCACGATCTCGCTCACCGACTCGACCTCGGCGAGGGGAACCTCGGGGCGGTCGCCGATGCGCAGGTTGAACAGCCCGCGCAGCGTGGTGAGTTGTTCGCTCTGGTTGTCGACCAGTGCCGTGTACTGCTTGAAGATGTCGTACCGGCCGGCGCGCGTGGCGTGCTGCAGTTTGAACACCGTCTCGGGGTTGAACAGGTGCGTTTCGCCTTCGCGACGCCACTGGTATTCGCCACCGAGTTCGAGCTTGCGGTGGGCCCGCTCACTCGGCCGTGTCGGGTGGGCTGCGGCGTGGCGTGCGGCCACTTCCGCCGAGATTTCGTCGAGGCCGATGCCGCCGAGGCGGCTCACCGTGCCGGTGAAGTATTCGTCGACGAGTTCGTGGCCGAGCCCGATGGCTTCGAAGATCTGCGCCCCGGTGTAGCTGGCCACCGTCGACACACCCATCTTGCTCATCACCTTCAGCACACCCTTACCGGCGGCCTTGATGTAGTACTTCACGGCCTTCACCGCGTCGACACCGCCGAGGCCGTTGAGGTCTTCAGCAACCATGTCTTCGATGCTCTCGAAGGCGAGGTAGGGGTTGATGGCGCCGGCGCCGAACCCGATGAGCAACGCCATGTGGTGCACTTCGCGGGCGTCACCACACTCGACGATGAGGCCCACCTTGGTGCGCTTCTTTTCGCGGATGAGGTGGTGGTGCACGGCAGCCGTGGCCAACAGCGACGGGATCGGTGCGTACACCTCGTCGGAGTTGCGATCGCTGAGCACGATCACCCGCGCTCCCTCGTCGATGGCCTTCGATACATCGGTGCGCACGGCATCGAGGGCACGCTTCAGCGCCAATCCGCCACCGCTCACGCGGTACAGGCAGCTCACCACATGGCTGCCCAGTTCGGGATAGGTACCGTCGTCGTTGATGTGGATGATCTTGGCGAGATCGTCGTTGTCGATGACCGGGAACGGCAGGGCCAACTGCCTGCAACTGTCGGCGCCGGGTTCGAGCAGGTTGGCCTCGGGGCCCACCGACGAGCTGACCGCGGTGACCACTTCTTCACGGATGGCGTCGAGCGGCGGGTTGGTCACTTGGGCGAACAGTTGCTGGAAGTAGTCGAACAACAGCCGTGAGCGCTGGCTCAGCACAGCGATGGGCGTATCGGTGCCCATCGACCCCAGCGGTTCGAGGCCCGACTTCGCCATGGGCGCCACGATGAGCTTCAACTCTTCGTGGGTGTAGCCGAACATCTGCTGACGACGCAGCACACTGTCGTGGCTGAACACCACATGCTCGCGTGCGGGCAGTTCGTCGAGGTGGGTCATTCCCTCGTCGAGCCATTGGCGATACGGCTGGGCGGTGGCGAGTTCGCGCTTGATCTCGTCGTCTTCGACGATGCGACCCTGAGCGGTGTCGATGAGGAACATGCGACCGGGCTGCAAGCGGCCCTTGCGGATCACCCTGGCTTGGTCGATGTCGATGACACCCACTTCGCTGGCCAGCACCACCAAACCGTCATCGGTGACCCAGTAGCGGCCGGGGCGCAAGCCGTTGCGGTCGAGCAGTGCTCCGATGAGGGTGCCGTCGGAGAACGCCACCGCAGCGGGGCCATCCCACGGCTCCATCAGCGATGCATGGAATTGGTAGAACGCGCGCTTGTCGGCGTCCATCGTGTCGTGGTTCTCCCAGGCCTCCGGAATCATCATCAACACGGCGTGGGGCAGGCTGCGGCCGCCGAGGTGCAGCAGTTCGAGCACCTCGTCGAAACTCATCGTGTCGCTACCGCCGGGTGTGCAGATGGGGAATGCACGCTCGAGACCGGGCAGGTGGTCGCTGCGCAGCATCGCTTCACGGGTGCGCATCCAGTTGCGGTTGCCCTGCACGGTGTTGATTTCGCCGTTGTGGGCGATGAAGCGGTATGGGTGCGCCAGCGGCCAACTCGGGAAGGTGTTGGTGCTGAACCGGCTGTGCACGAGCGCCAGGGCACTCTCGATGCGGGGGTCGGCCAGGTCGGGGTAGAACGCCGCCAGTTGCGGCGTGGTGAACATGCCCTTGTACACGAAGGTTCGGCTGCTCAGCGACGGGAAGTAGGTGCGCTGCTCGTCGGGCAGTTCGTGCTCGATGCGCTTGCGCGCCACGAACACACGGCGGTCGAGGTCGATACCCGACGCCCCATCAGGCGATGTGATGTACAGCTCGCGGAAGCTCGGCATCACCGCACGCGCGCTCTCGCCGAGGCAGGCGGGATTCACCGCAACGGTGCGCCAGCCGAGGGTGACCAGGCCCTCGTCGGCCACGATCGCCTCGATCGAGTTCTGTGCCTTCTCGGCATCGTGCGCGTCGGCCGGCAGGAAACCGATACCGACTGCGTAGGCACCGGCGGCCGGCAACTCGAAGCCCGCCACAGCGCGCAGGAAGCGGTCGGGAACCTGGATGAGGATGCCCGCACCATCGCCCGTATCGGCCTCGGCACCGGTGGCGCCGCGATGCTCGAGATTGCACAGTGCGCCAATGCCCATCTGGACGATCTCATTCGTGGCGCGGCCATGCATGTCGACCACGAACGACACACCGCAGGCATCGTGCTCGAAGCGCGGGTCGTACAGGCCTGTGGGCGCGGGCAAATCGGGGTTCAGGAAACGTGTCATCGACGAGGGCTCCACGGTGTCGGCCACCCCCGAGGGGATGGATGCGGCGGATGTGGCCCCGGGACGACGTTGGCCCGAAGTGTGAACGACATGTTACGTCTTCGCGTGGGCAAAGGGCCAGCCGATATTGGCGATGAACCGGGTGGCGACAGTACCTGGCCCGGAGAGTCACTCGCCGTTCACCCTCGATGGGTCCATGAGCAGGTGCGAAGGGTGCGATACTGGGCGGATGAGCATGCCACCGCCACCACCGCCGAACCCGTCGGGTCCGTGGGGCCAACAGCCCCCCTCCGGCCAGTATCAGCAGGGATACTCGCCCTATGCCGGGTATGGCCTGCCACAAGTCGAGCATCCCAATGGCACCACCATCTTGGTGCTCGGCATTCTGTCGCTGCTGGCGTGCGGCATTCTCGGCCCGTTCGCCTGGAAGATGTCCAACGACGCCCTGCGCGAGATGAACGCCAACCCGGGCGTGAACTACGTGAACCGCGGCAACGTCACCGCCGGACGCATCTGCGGCATCATCTCGTCGGTGCTGCTCATCATCG
>JBAXQV010000042.1:0-18623 GCA_037131575.1 Actinomycetota bacterium | reverse complement strand
GAGTACGTCTCGGTCGATGCCGGCACGCGCACGATGCTGCGCGGCGAAGGCTTTCACCAGCAGGTGGGCATCGGCGACACCATTCGCGCCAGTGCCGTGGGGCGAGTGGCGGAGACCGCCGACGATGCATGGCCGGTGGGCCAAGCGGTGAAGGGCGGGCTCGGGGTACAAACCATGGCCACGGTTCCCGGCAATTCGTTGAAGGCTCTCGATGACACAGTGGGGCCGCTCAGCCTGTATCTGGGCGCTCTCTCCAATTCCACCGGGGTCACCGCCTGGCTCGGTGTGCGCAAGATCGGTGCACCGCAACCCGGTGAGACGTTCGTGGTGTCGGCCGCCGCCGGTGCAGTGGGTTCGCTGGCCGGCCAGATCGCCAAACACGACGGCGCCCGGGTGATCGGCATCGCCGGAGGCCCAGCCAAGGCGGCCTACCTGCTCGACACACTCGGCTTCGACGCCGCCATCGACTACAAGAACGAGGACGTGAATGCTCGCCTGCGCGAACTGTGCCCCGGTGGCCTGAACGTGTTCTTCGACAACGTCGGCGGCCCCATGCTCGACGCGGCGCTCGACAACCTGGCGTTGCGCGCCCGGGTGGTGCTGTGCGGCGCGGTGTCGCAGTACGACGACATGGACCATGTGGTGGGGCCGTCGCTGTACCTGCGCCTGGCTGAACGGCAATCGCGGATGGAGGGCTACGCCTACTTCCACTTCCTCGACGACCTCGATGAGGCCGCGGCCGAATTGGCCAACTGGTTACGCGAGGGGTCACTGCACGTGACCGAGCACATCCTCGACGGCATCGAGCAGTACCCCTACGCGCTGCAGTTCATGTTCACCGGCGGCAACACCGGCAAGTTGATGGTGAAGCTGGCCTGACGGCCGCGTAGGTCACCGCTTGAGTTCGAGCACGACCACCACAACGGCGAGAGCGAACAGCACCAGCGCCGGTGCGGTCTCCTTCATGCCCTGCCCCTTGCGCAGGTGAGCGATGACGGCACCGAGGAAGTAGCAGGCGAGGCCGATCGAGGCTGCAATGCCGAGAGGCCTCGCCCAGATGCCGACCAACAGCCCGATCGCACCGGCCACCTCGAGCACTCCGAGCAGTGGCACCTGTTGCTCGCGCACACCGACATGCGACAGGTTCTCGATGAGCGCCGGTTGCTTGGTGATCTTTGCCAACCCGGAGCCAGCAGCCGCCAGGCCGAGCAGCGTTGCGGTGACGACAAGAGTGATGGTCATGATGAGGCCTCTTCCAAAGTTGTTGCGATCGCAACGATAACACGGGCCACAGCAACAGCTCACCGACATGGATTGGTCGGACAACCTCTGGTGGGCGTGACGGGACTCGAACCCGGGACCTCCACCGTGTCATGGTGGCGCTCTAACCAACTGAGCTACACGCCCGTGTAGCGCCTGACAATCTACCAGTCAGCGCAGACGCAGCGACACCTCGTTGGCCAGCAACCGGCCGCGGCGGGTCAACGCCACACGATCGCCGGTGACCACGACCAAATCGTCGAGTTCGTCGGTGTCGAGGCAATCGGCAGGAACGCCCTCACGCATCCGTAGCGCCAGTTGCAGCCCTTCGATGCGCCGCGCCTCGGGGTCGAGCAGTTCTCCCGACGCCTCGGTGGTCTCACCTTCCATGACCGCTCCGATATAGCGCTCGGGGGTGCGCACGTTCCACCAACGCCTGCCCTCGCGATGCGAATGCGCTGCCGAACCGAAGCCGAGATAATCGCCCTGCAACCAGTACAACCGGTTGTGCGCACACTCGTGGCCTGGCTGAGCCCAGTTGCTCACCTCATAGTTCTGCAGGCCGCCAGCAGCGAAGCGATCGTCGACCAACTCGTATTTGTCGGCCAGATCGTCGTCGTCGGGGTGCCGCTCGGGCTGGGCAGCCAACGGCGTACCGGCCTCCACCGTGAGCGCATATGCCGATACATGCGGTGGGGCGAACTCGACGACTCGATCGACGGTGTGTGCCCAGTCGGCAAGTGTCTCTCCTGCGCCGCCGTAGATGATGTCGATGTTCCACGTGGGCATCGCCACGGCCTGCACAGCGGCAACGGCACGTTCCACATTGGCGGGGTCGTGCCAGCGGCCGAGGGAAGCCAGCACATGCGGCACCATCGACTGCACGCCGATGCTCACCCGGTTCACGCCAGCGCTGCGGTACGCCTCGAGCAGTGGCACGGTGATGTCGTCGGGGTTGCACTCGACGGTGATCTCGGCGTCGTCGGTACGCGGAATGGCCGCGATCACTCGGGCCAGGGCGCTGGCATCAACCAGCGTGGGTGTACCGCCACCCACGAACACACTGTTGGCCGGCACGTCGACGCTGCGCTCGATATCGCGCTGGAGCGCGTCGAGGTAGGTCTGCTGCAGATGATTGCGGTCGGTCCACGTAGCGAACGCGCAATAGTCGCAGCGCCGCGCACAGAACGGGATGTGGACGTAGACGCCGAAAGGGCGCAAGCTCAGCCAGCGGGGTTCGCGGCCGGCCAGCCGTGGAACAGCAGGTCGAGCGCATCGAGACGATCGCCCACCTGGTCGACGGGCACGTCGAGCATGGCGGCGATGGCGCGGGTGTCGTCGCCACGAACGGTGATGACCTTGCCGTTGAAGTCTTGGCGCTGCACCTGGATCATCTTCAAGAAACGAACGAGCATTTCGAACGGTTGGCCATGCAGTTGCTGCAACTTCACGAGGTCGATGGCGATCTTGCGCGGCGCACTTTCGGTCTCGCCAGGGGCGCTCACGTCTTCGCGCGGCAGCAACTGATCGACGGGCACGTTGTAGAACGCAGCGAGCCGTTCGAGGCGGGGCACCGAGATGGCGCGCTCGCCACGCTCGTAGGCACCGAGCACGGAGGCCTTGAACTCGTTGCCCGAGGTGGCTTCCACTTCCTGCAGTGACAAGCGCTTCTGCTTGCGGATCACTCGCAGGCGGTCGCCCACCTTGCGGCTATACGGCGACGACTGGACATCATCGTCATCGAACTCTCTCATGATCCTGCTCCCTCGCAGCAACGCCGTCGGCACCGATTGGCTCGGCACTCCTGGAACGTATAGTGCCAGGGTGGTGGCAATTTGACAACTAGGAGTGGTCATTTGACCGCTCTAGGTATCGTCAAGATTCTGATTGGTCACGGTAGGTGATCGCCCCGGCACCCCTCAGCGCCGTGCGAGGAGCAACTCCAACCCACCGGCGAGAGCTGCTGTTTCGACCCGTAATACCTGCTCAGACAGTGTAACGGTTGGGATGCCGGCGGCCAATTCCGACGGGTCGAACCCGCCTTCGGGGCCTACCGCGACAACACGCACCGTGGTATCGATCCGGCCGGTGGCACCCGGCTCGGCGATCGCCAACCCCTCGAGTCGCGCCACATCGCTCCACGCCAGCACCTCCACCACCGGCAGATACACCCGCCGACTCTGCATCGATGCTTCGCGAGCCACCCGCTGCAATCGTTCGACGTTCTTACGAGTGCGTTCGGCATCCCAGCGCACCACCGACCGAGCAGCGGTGAACAACACGATGCGCGCGACACCGATTTCGGTGAGCTTCTGCACGATCCATTCGGGCCGGTCGCCCTTCGGGATGGCACAGGCGATGGTGGTGTCGGCCAGCGGCGGTTCGTGCACCACATCGCCCTGCAGCACCACCCCGCCGACGGCGGTGAATCGCGCCGGTGCCCATGCCCCGGCACCATTGCTGACGGTGATCGCATCGTTGGCGGTGATGCGCAGCACCCTGGCCAGGTGATGTTCGTCGTCGGCAGCAAGCACGGGCGCGTCGAGTGATTCGACGAAACAGTGCGCCGCGGCGTGCCGCAACGTGGGGTTCACGTGAAGGCGGACTTGATGCGCGAGAACAACTTGCTCTCGATGTGCACCGGCTCACCGCGCAGCTCGGCGAACTTGCGCAGCAGTTCGGCTTCGGCATCGGTGAGCTTGGTGGGCACCTCCACCTTCACCCGCACCCGAATATCGCCCCGCCCGCGACCCTGGAGGTGCGAGACACCACGCTGGCGAAGGATGAATTGCAGTCCCGGCTGCGAACCCGCCGGCACGGTGATCTCTTCATCGCCGTCGAGCGTGGCAATGGTGAACTTGGCCCCCAGTGCCGCCTGCGCGATCGACACCGACAGATCGCACACGAGGTCGTCACCATCGCGCTCGAAGCGGTCGTGGGCGGCCACACGCACGTGCACATAGAGGTCGCCTGCCGAGCCGCCGCGCAAGCCCACTGCACCGCGGCCGGTGAGGCGCAGGGTCGAGCCAGTGTCGACACCGGCCGGAATGTCGACCTGATAGGTCTTGTCGGTGATGATGCGCCCCTCGCCACGGCAAGCGGCGCACGGACTGGCCACCACCTGGCCGAGCCCGCTGCAGCGGGTACACACCGATGAGGTGACCATTTGGCCGAGCAGGCTCTGGCGGATGCGCTGCACGTGACCGCGGCCATTGCAGTCGGAGCACGTGACGGGCTGTGTGCCCTCGGCCGCGCCCGAACCCGAACACGTATCGCAGCGCATCGCCGTGCGCGCCGTGACGGGCACCGTGGCGCCGAACACCGCCTGCTCGAGAGTGATGTCGACCACCGCTTCGAGGTCCTGCCCACGTGGGGCACCTCCGCCACCGCCGCGGCCACCGCCGAAGGGGCTGCCACCGCCACCGAAGAAGGCATCGAACAGGTCGCCGAGACCGCCACCACCGAACGGGTCGCCACCGCCGCCACCGGCACCGCTCACGCCCGCCTCACCGAAGCGGTCGTACCGCATACGTTGGTCGGGATCGCTGAGCACTTCGTAAGCGAGCGCCACCTCTTTGAACCGGTTTTCGGCCGTGGGGTCGCCAGGGTTCGCGTCGGGGTGCAGTTCGCGCGCACGCTTGCGATACGCACGCTTGATCTCATCGGGACTGGCATTGCGTGCCACGCCGAGCAGGTCGTAGTAATCGGCCATCGTCAACTCGCCCCATCTCCGAGATGGCGACCCAACCGGTCGCTCACCACCTCGACCGTAGCCAAGGCCTGCGGGTAATCCATACGTGTCGGGCCGAGCACACCCACCGTGCCGAGGTGCTCACCATCGACCACAACGGGCGCCACAACCACCGAGCAGGCAGCCAATGGCTCGACCCCGTGCTCGGCGCCAATGGCTACCGAGAGACCTCGATTGATGACATCGCGCATGAGCGACACCATGACGTACTGCTGCTCGAGTACCTGCAACACAGTGCGCACGGTATCGACTGCATCGAAGGCTTGTGCAACCACCGAAGTGCCGCCCACGAACACCGATTCACGCACGCGAGCACCAACCAGGGCCCCTTGCGCCAACCGACACGCCTCGTCGACGGCCGCATCGCCCGAGGGCGGCAGCACCCGATCGTCGAGAGGGAACCCGATGAGATGCCGCTGCAGATGCGCGGTGGCGGCTGCAGCGCGCACATCGGAGAGTTCACCGGCGAACTCCACGGTCTGGTTCTCGACCGAACCGTTCGACAACACCGCCACCACCACAGCAACGCGCCCCGACACCGGCACCACCTGCACCGAACGCACCGTTGCCCGTTCGGCCGACGGCCCGAGCACCAACGAGGTGTGATGGGTGAGGTTGGCGAGCAGGTTCGACGTTTGGTGGAGCAATTCCTCGAGGCGCCCGTGGGTGACATCGAAGAAGGCGCCCACCCGCTGCACGGTGGAGGTATCGACACTGTGCCGGTCGGTGAGATGATCGACGAAGAAGCGATACCCCTTGTCGGTGGGGATCCGCCCCGCCGACGTGTGCGGTTGCACCAGGTAGCCCTCTTGTTCGAGCACGGCCATCTCGTTGCGGATGGTGGCCGAACTCACGGGCACGCCAGCCAATGCCGCAACGTGGCTGGAACCCACAGGCTGCGCAGTAGAGATGTACTCCTGCACGATCGCCCGCAGGATGGCTGTCTTGCGTTCGTCAAGCATGATGGTGGCCTCAGGGACGTGTCGGTACAGGCTAGCGAGCGTTGGCCCGCAGCAGTCGGTATCGCCGCAACGCCTCCTCGCGCTCGGCGGCATGATCGACAATGGGCGCCGGGTAGGCATCGGGCCGGGTGATTCCCGGCTGGTGCACCAAAGCCGCGCCGAGATCGGCCAGTTCGGGCACCCAGCGGCGGATGTAGTGGCCCTCTGGGTCGAACCGCTGCGATTGCGCGGTGGGGTTGAACACCCGGAAGTACGGGGCCGCATCGGTGCCGGTGCCGGCGGCCCACTGCCAGCCGTGGTTGTTCGACGCGATGTCGCCGTCGACGAGGTGCTGCATGAAGTGCCGCGCGCCCCACTGCCAGGGCAGGTGGAGATCTTTCACCAGGAAGCTCGCCACGATCATGCGCACCCGGTTGTGCATCCAGCCCGTAGACAGCAGTTGGCGCATGCCTGCGTCGATGATGGGGTAACCGGTGGTGCCAGTGCACCAGGCGTGGAACCGGTGCTGTGCTCGCTCATCGGTGTCGACCGGCATGGCATCCATGGCGGCTTGCAGGTTGTTCCAGGTGGTGTCGGGGCGACGGAACAGCACATCGGCATAGAAGTCGCGCCACGCCAGTTCGGAACGGAACACCTGATGTGACCGCTCGGGGCCGAGATCGGCGATGAGTCGACGCGGATGCACTACACCCCACCGCAGCGCTGCCGACAGACGGCTCGTGCCCTCCACCGCCGGCAGATCGCGTCGCTGGTCGTAGGCGTCGAGATGGTGGTCGCGGAATGTGCACCACTGTTCATCGACCCCACGTTCGCTCGACGGCGGTAGCGCACCCACGCCATCGGCACGCAACCCCCATCGCTCGATCGGGTCGCCTGCGGCCGAAACCCAGCGCACCTCCCCTACCTCGGGAGTGGACGGGGCGGTTCGCCACGCTGGTTCGCCTACCGCGGCCCACGCCTTCGAGAACGGAGTGAACACCGCGTACGGGGTGCCATCGTTCTTCTTCACCGTGCCGGGGTCGACGGCATACGGGCTGCCGACACCGCGCAGCGTGCTGCCTGTGGTGACCAACGCATCTTTCACCGCTGTGTCGCGGCGGCGACCGTATGGGGTGAAGTCGCGGCTCACGAACACCGCCGTTGCCTGCACCTCGACGGCGAGGGCCGGCACCACCTGGCGAGGGTCGCCGACGCGCACCACGAGCATGCCGCCGAGCTGTTCGTCCAACGCGCTGAGAGCTGCGGCGAGATACGCCACACGGGGAGCGCCCGCGGCGGCCACCAACGCTGGGTCGACCACGAACACCGGTACCACCTCGCCCGCAGCGTGAGCGGCGCCAAGCGCAGGAAGGTCGTGAATGCGCAAATCGCGCCGGAACCAGAGCAGCGATCGCGCCATAGCTCATCAGTGTCACCTAGGGTGTGCACTCGTGTCACATCCTGGGCCCACACTGGTGTTGCTCGTACGCCACGGCGCCACCGAATGGTCCACCTCTGGCCGCCACACCGGCCGCACCGATATCGACCTCACCGACTTCGGTCGCGATCAGGTGAGGCGTGTGCGGCCCGTGCTTCGACGACTCATCGACGAACGGCTCGAGGGTGGCCGCCTCACGGTGTTCACCAGCCCACTTGCGAGGGCCAAGGAAACCGCAGCGCTGGCCATGCCCGATGTCGACGCCGACGAGGTGCCCATGCTGACGGAAGTCGACTACGGCGACTACGAGGGCCTCACCATCGCCGAGATCCACAAGATCGACCCCACCTGGGACGTGTTCACCACGGCCAGCCCGGGCGGCGACAGCCCAGCGAGCGCTGCGGCGCGGTGCGATTCGTTCATCGCCAAAATGGAACGTGTGGCCACGGGCGGCATGGTGGTGGCATTCACACACGGGCACATCAGCCGTATGCTCACCGCCCGGCTACTGGGCCTGCCCGTGGCATCGGGCGCCGTGTTCTACAACGACACGGCCAGCATCGCCATGGTCGAACTACGCCGTGGTGAGATGGTGCTCACCGGCTGGAACATCGGCGGCCAGTAACCGGCGGTACCACGCCGCGCCCGCTGCGGCGCACACCAGGGTGATGGCACTGCCGTAGGCGAGGCTCCACTCGGCCGAGATGTGGTCGGCCACCCAGCCCGTGATTGGCGCCCCGATGGGCGTGGTGCCCAAGAAAGCCACCGCACCGAGTGCCAGCAACCGGCCACGCATATCGGCGGGCGCATCCATCTGGGTGATGCCGTTCAACGAGGCGATCATGGCGGCACCACCGGCGCCCAGCGGAATCGACACCACGAACCCCACCCAGATGTTGGGGGCCCAGGCCAGCGCGAACCCCCCGAGTGCCAACAGCGTGGTGGCCTGGAAGAAGAACCGCATACCCATGCGCGGTCGGCTGGCCGAATACAACGAGCCGATCACATTGCCCACGCTGGTGACCGCGAGCAGCCACCCGAACAGGTTCTTGTTGTGGAAGCGAACGTCGGCGAGTTTCAGCAGCGACACGCCGTAGTTGAACGCGAACGTGCCCACGATGGTGAACACCACGAACAGCACGAACAACTTCGGGCTACGCCGCAGATAGCGCAGCGCATCGCGCACCGGTTGTCCGCCGCGCGCCGCAGGTTTGCTCACATGCAAGAGCGAGACGTCGATCATGAGCATCGGGATGAGGATGGCGGCGAAGGAGATGCCGTTGATGATGAACAACCACCCCGGCCCGAACGGTTTGATGAGCAGCGCCGCGATGGCAGGGCCGAAGATGCGCGAACCGGTCATGACAGCGGTGTTCAGCGACAGGGCATTGGGTATTTCGGCTGGCTCGACCAGCTCGACCACCAGCCCGCGCCGCGCCGGGTTGTCGAGCGCCCCGATGATTCCGGCCGCCAACGACAGCACGTACACCACGCCGAGGTTGGCCCAGCCCGCCAGTTCGAACAGGCCGAGCGTGATCGCCTGGACTGCCAGCAGGGTCTGCGTGATGAGCGCCATCTTGCGCTTGTTCACCCGGTCGGCCACGGCGCCGGCCCACGCGCCCAGCAGCAGCATCGGCAGGAACTGGCACAGCAGGTTGATGCCTACGTCGGTGGCCTTGCCGGTGAGGCGGTACACGAGCAGACCCATCGCTGTCGACTGGATCCAGGTACCGACGTTGCTGAGCGTGAGCCCGATGAAGAACAACCGAGCATTGCGGTGCCGCAACGATCGGAACATCCGCGACTCAGCCATGCACCATCATGTCTACCCGTTTCGCGGGGCGAACTGGCGGTCAGGCATCGTCAGTTGTCGAGCTTGAGGGCATTGATGAACACGTCGCCGGGTACCTCGACCCGCCCGATCGCCTTCATCTTCTTCTTGCCCTCTTTCTGCTTCTCGAGCAACTTCCGCTTACGCGTGATGTCGCCGCCGTAGCACTTGGCCAACACGTCTTTTCGCTTGGCCTTCACCGTCTCACGGGCGATCACCTTGCCGCCGATGGCAGCCTGGATGGGCACGTCGAACATCTGCCTCGGGATGAGTTCCTTCAGCTTCTCGCACATGCGGTTGCCATAGGCGAACGCCTTGTCGCGGTGCACGATGGTGCTGAACGCATCGGCGGTGATGCCGTTCAACAACAGGTCGACCTTCACCAGGTTGCTGCGGTCGTACCCGCTGAGTTCGTAGTCGAGGCTGGCATAGCCCTGCGAGCGGCTCTTCAGCTGATCGAAGAAGTCGACCACCACTTCGGCGAGGGGGATGCGGTAATGCAGCTCCACCCGCTCGGGCGAGAGGTATTCGATCTTGTTCATCTCACCACGGCGGCTCTGGCAGAGCTCCATGAGTGAGCCGGTGTAGTCCTTCGGGGTGATGATGCTCACTCGGAAGAACGGCTCTTCGATGTAGTCGATGGCCTGTGGCATGGGCAGATCGGCCGGGTTGTCGACCAGTTCCACCTCACCGTTGGTGCGATGAACGCGGTATTCGACGCTGGGTGCGGTGGCGATGAGCGCCAGGTCGAACTCTCGCTCGAGTCGCTCTTTCACGATCTCCATGTGCAGCAGACCGAGGAAGCCGCACCGGAAGCCGAACCCCAGCGCTCCAGAGCTCTCGGGACTGTAGGTGATGGACGCGTCGTTGAGCTTCAGTTTCTCGAGACTCTCACGGAGCCGCTCGAAGTCGTCGCCGTCGATGGGAAACAACCCACAGAACACCATCGGCTTGGGGTCTTGGTAGCCGGGCAACGCTTCGGTACTGCCGTTGGCCGCCGTGGTGACGGTTTCGCCGCTGCGGGCATCGCCAACGTCTTTGATACCGGCAATGAGATAGCCCACCTCGCCGGGCCCGAGTTCGCTCACCGGCGTGGGCACGGGCAGACGCGCCCCCACCTCGATGGCTTCGTGCAGCGCGTTGGCCTGAATGAACCGCACCTTGGTATTGGGTGTGAGGCGACCGTTCATCACCCGCACCGACGACACCACACCGCGATATTGGTCGAACTGGCTGTCGAAGATGAGCGCTTGCAGCGGTGCGTCGAGGTCGCCCGTGGGTGCAGGGATGCGCTCGCAGACGGCATCGAGTAGACCGTCGACACCGAGGCCGGTCTTGGCCGAGATGCGCAGGATCTGATCGGCCGGGATGCCCAGCACCCGTTCGATCTCGCCGGCGTAGCGGTCGGGGTCGGCGGCAGGCAGGTCGATCTTGTTGAGTGCCGCCACGATTTCGAGGTCGTGCTCGAGTGCCAGATAGCAGTTGGCCAGGGTTTGTGCCTCGATGCCCTGGGCCGCGTCGACCACGAGCACCACACCCTCGCAGGCGGCCAGCGACCGGCTCACTTCGTAGCCGAAGTCGACATGACCAGGGGTATCGATGAGGTGGAGCACATGCCCCTTCCAATTCACCCGCACGTTCTGCGCCTTGATGGTGATGCCCCGCTCGCGCTCGAGGTCCATCGAGTCGAGGTATTGGGCACGCATCTCGCGGGCATCGACGGCGCCGGTGATTTCGAGAATGCGATCGGACAGCGTCGACTTGCCGTGGTCGATGTGGGCAATGATCGAGAAGTTGCGAATGCGGGAGAGATCCATGGGGCGCTGTCGTTGGGGGGTGTGGTGACTCTACCGGTCGCTGGTAGTATCGAGCGTCGCTTTGTACCCGCGCTGTGCGTCGGGGGCAGGCACCGATTTCAGGAGACACCACGTGGCGAACATCAAGAGTCAGAAGAAGCGCAACCTCACCAACGCCAAGTCGGCCGTGCGCAACAAGGCCGTCAAGAGCGAGTTGAAGACCCGCGTGAAGACCGCCACCACCGCTGCCGGCACCGAAACGGGCCCCGAAGCAGTGCGCATGGCCATGAAGCGGCTCGACATGGCTGCCGCCAAGGGTGTCATCCACCCCAACCAGGCCGCTCGCCGCAAGAGCCGCCTCATGAAGAAAGTCAACGCAGCCGGCTGAGCCGCTGCGTCAGCGCCTGCCGGGCACCAACTTCGTCAGCCGCGCTACCAGTACTTCCATCACCAACGATTCCGGCCAGTCCTTCGCGCCACGGAGGTCGAGGTCGGCTTGAGCGAGCAGGGCGACCGCTCGGGTGATGCCATTCGAACCCAGACGGCGGTACTGCTCGAGCGCTTTGCGCGCCGGGAAGCCCGGCTTGATGCCCATTGCCGCTGCGGCCGAGGCCTCATCACGGGCGCCCGCACCATCGAGTTTGAGCATGCGCACGTAGTGGTTGTGCAGGGTTGCCAGGACCTGCAGCGGATGCCGCTCGCCGCTGCCCGTCATGCGGTGGAGTAGCGAAAGCGCAAGGGTGGTGTCGCCACGATCGATGGCATCGGTGAGATCCCACGGGGGTACGTCGCCGGCTTCACCGAGGAACGGCGCGATGTCGTCGCGGGTGAGCCGCCGTGCCGTGCCGAAGGTGCTGACCAATGTGTCGAGCACACTCGGTAAGCGTCCGGCATCTTCGCCCATCCACCCCACCACATGCGCCTGCGCAGCCCCGTCGAGTTGCAGCCCGGCGTCGGCCACCTGCTGCGCCACCCAGTCGGCTCGGTCGCGGGCCTTGGTGGGTGCCCCCGTTTCGATGGTGTTCACCCCCGCCTGCTTCAGCGCGTCGGTGAGTGCCTTCGCGAGGCGACCTCCCCCACCCGCGAGCACCAGATCGGTGGTGGGCAACGGGTCGGCGAGGTATGCCACCAAGGGGCCCACATCTTCAGCGCCGAACCGGCCGATACCGCGGGCCACCACCACTCGCCGCTCAGTGAGAAAGGCCGGAGTGAGGGCCGCATCGGCGACCGTGCCGAGGTCGTAGTCGGGGCCGTCGAACTCGTCGACCATGAGCGACCGGTCTTCATCGCCCACCAGGTGATGCACGAGTTCGAGTACCCCGCTCGACAGGAGCGACTCGTCGTCGCCGGTGACCAGATGCACGCCCATACCGACGTCATCGTTCCACAGATGTGCGGGGTGTGGCCCAACCCGTTCGCCGACCCTGCCACACCACCAGCACCGACACGGCTACCCACTGCCCGATCCAGCACACCGCTGCCACCGCCCCGTGTGGTTCGAAGCGGGCCACCAGGTCGGCTACTGCGGCTACCCAGCGCGTTCCCACCGTGGCGGGAAGCATGATGACCGTGCCGACGAGTCGGGGCACCACCGTTGCCGCGATACCGGCGGGGATGCCGTAGAGCATCACGAACCCTCCTACGGGAACTGCGAGCAGATTGGCCGCCACACCGAGCGCCGACAGCCGGTGAAACACCAGCCACGATGGCAGCAGTACACCAACCTGGGCACCGAGCGTGACTGCCAATGGGTCGACAACCCAACGTGGGCCGATGAGTCGGCGTTGCAACCACGGGCCCACCACGCACACCCCCGCCGTGGCACACACCGACAACCAGAACGCCACCGACCACACCAGCAGAGGATCGATGACAGCCAGCACCGCCACCGTGGCCACCAGCGACCGCACCGGGCTGATGACCCTGCCCAGCACGAACGCGGTTGCCGACCAACCGGCCATCACACCGGCCCGCACCACCGAAGGTTCCACTCGGGTGAGCACCACGAACCAGATGATCACCCCGATGGTGGCCGTCCATCGCCACCAGGGCCGCAGGCGCCGCACACCCAATGCCGCCACGGCCAGTACGAAACCGACGTTCTGCCCCGACACGGCAGTGAGGTGCGACAACCCGGCGGTACGGAAGGCAGCCACCATGGTTGCCGGTTCGCGGGCGTCGTCGCCGATGACCAACCCCGAGAACAGCGCCGCATCTGTGCCAGGCATTGCCTGCTCGGCAGCGCCACGCAACCGACTGCGCACCGCGGTGGCCGATCGAGCGAGCGGACTGGCCGTACCCACGGCACCCAGTGCGTGTAGTTCGAACCGACCCACGATGTGGCGCACGTGAGCTCGGCGAGCGAACGGTCCGCGCAACGGGCGCCGCACACCATCGACTTCGAGCGGTTCGCCCACCGTTCGCGACGCGATGCGCCTACCGAGTGGGCCATACGCGAGCACCTCGAACCGTTGTCCCTCGATGGTGAGCACCAATTCAGTTCCGGCACCTACTGGGCGGGCATCGCCGGCCACCACTGCCCAACCGTGGAAGGCGCCGAGCTGGGGTCGCTCGGCCTGTTCCCACGAATGTGTCGCCCACCACGCTGCCGCGAGGCCCAGCACCAGCACCACCAAGCCCCAGCGAACTCGGCGCGCTACCAAGGCCACCATGACGGCACCGAACGCTGCCGCCGCAGCGCCCTGCCACATCGCAGCCACCAAGGTGGCCACGCACAACACCGACGCAGCATCGTTGCGCCACCCCGCTGGTGGCCTCTGCGGCGGGGGCGCGGCCGCGACCTGCCAACCTTGCGGGTCCCCGATCTCGTACGCTCGGTTCATGCCCGGCCGCCCTCCCGACGATCGTTACGACCGGGCGTTGAGTCAGTTGGCCGACCTCGGCACCCCCGGGGCGGCCGCTGCGGCCGACCCACAGGGCACCGTTGCTCGACCGAGCGGTAGTACCGGCGTGAGTGCACTCGGGCCGTTCCTGGCGCTCCTCCTGCCGGCCGTGCTCGGTGGTGTGGCCTGGATGCTGCGGCACGACAACACCAGCACCATGCGAGGCATCGCCAGTTTCGGCGCCGCCATCTTGGCTGCCCCCACGCTGTTGGTTGCCGGGGTACCCCTGCGCACCGGACTCGGCCTGTACCTCGCCGCCATTGCCATGAGCGTGGCGTTGTGGTTCGCCATCGGCACCTTCGCCGCCTACCGCGCCGGCAAGGGTGGCCCCCGCACCTGGAAGCGGTTCTGGGGCGAATATGCGTGGATGCTCGCTGCGGTCTGGATCGGTGTGGTGGTGGCCCTTGGCGCTGCCAACCTGATTCTCGGTCGCTCGCTGGCCTGACCCCACCGTGGCGCGGCGTCATATGCTGACCAACGGTCGCAGTACATCGAGCTTGGCCGGGCCGATGCCGTGGACATCGCCGAGTGCTTCCACCGAGGCGAACGGTCCATTGCGTTCGCGGTGGCTCACGATGGCAGCCGCTGTGGCCGGCCCTACCCCTGGCAGCGTCTGCAATTGCTCGAGGGTGGCGGTGTTGAGGTTCACCGGCCCCTGCGCGCCCCCGCTCGCACCTTCGCCCGAACTCGACGACACACCGGGCACCACCGCGGGCACCTCACGCGCCAGCGGTACGTAGAGCCGGTCGCCGTCGCGCAGTGGTGTGGCAAGGTTGATGGCGTCGAGACGCGCGCCTGCCGCCGCCCCGCCAGCAGCGGCCACGGCGTCGATGACACGTGCCCCGGCAGGCAACCGATACACCCCGGGTACGGCCACCGCGCCCGCCACGTGCACCACCACCACTGTTGCCTGTGTGGTGGCGGGCGCACCATCGTCGGACGATCCCGTGTTCGGCGAGCGCGAGCCACTTCCCGAGCCCGCCGAACCCGCCGAACCCGATTGGCCCGCACCTCCGGCGCGAGGTAACGACGACTCGACCGATGGCGCGGGCACGCGCACCAGCCAGTAGGCGCCGCCACCAACGGCCAACACCGACAGCGCAGTCACCACCAGCCGTGCGGTGCCGAACCAGGTGATCCAATCGCGCACTCGCTGGCCAAGGGGCCGAAACGTCGTGCGATGAGGGGGCAGTGCTTCCACAGGGCACCTCCGGGGCAGGCGCATGCAGCGCCGGGTGCATCGGGGGAAGCCTTGTCGACCTTATCGGTACGTCAGCGCGACGACACCTCAGCAACGTTCGTGGGTGCATCGGCCGGCACGGCCGTCGCCAGAGAACGACGCGCTACCCAGTCGGCCTCCACCTCCAGCGGAATGCGCAGATACGCGCCATCGTGCCCGAAGCCTCGCAACCTCCACGTCAGGTACGCGCCCACGTAGCGAACCAGGAACCCGAACACCCCGTGTCGGCGCCATTGCCGCACATGCACGGCTTCGTGGCGCAACAGGTACGTGGATGTCTCGGCACCAGCCCGCACGATGATCAACGAACCCAGCGTGATGCCATCGGCCCCCTTCGGCACCGGGCCACCCACCCACACGGTGTAATCGTGATGCCGTTGAAGATGCATGGGTATCGCGACGACAGGCCTGGACGCTGCAGCGAACTCAGTAGAGCGCTGTGGAGAGCTTGCGGCGGTACTGGGCCGTACGCGGATCGTCGGGGCCCATCGTTTCGAGGATCTCGAGGAACTGCTGGCGCACCTCGTCGTCGCCCTTCACCCGCGTGAGCAACTCGGTGAGCGTTTCGTCGTAGTTGTCGGCGGGGGCGGCTTCAGGCTCGGGCTCGACCGTCTCGTCGATGACCTCTGCCGCGGCTGCTTCCTCGGCCTCTTCGAGCGCGGTGTCGTCGAACTCGGCCTGGAGGGCGGCGATGAACTCGCGGATGAGGTGCTCGGGCTGTGCGCCGACAAAACCATCGACCACCTGCCCGCCCGATAGCGCGTACACCGCAGGAATCGACTGCACTCGGAACGCCTGGCTGATGGCCGGGTTCTCGTCGACGTTCACCTTCACGAGCACCACCTTGCCGTCGGTGTCGTCGGTAGCCGCCTCGAGGATCGGCCCAATGGTGCGACACGGCCCGCACCAGGGCGCCCACAGGTCGACGATGACAGGGGTGTGCATCGATCGCTCGATCACATCGGCTTCAAAGGTTGCGTCGGTGACGTCGATTGCCATCGGGCCAGGTTAGCTACACCGACACCCGCTGCCATCGCGCGGCGATGGCAGCACGGCGGGCGAGTTCGCTTTCGACCGCTGCGCTGGTCTGTTCGAGCGACCAGCCGAGCACTGGTGCCACGGCCATGGCGACACGCTCGACCTCGAGTCGGCTCACGGTGCCGAGTGTGCCGATGACGAGCCGACGATCGAGTACGTCGCTCAACGTGCGTGCCCCTTCATCGGTGACCGCGAACACCGCCTGTGCCGCGATGTCGAGCCGTTCGGGCCGATCAGACACAGGCTGCGCAAGCCGCGCGTCGTGCGCCACGAGATCGAGCACGCGCACGTAGTCGGTGCCATAGAGGCGGGCAAGGTGAGTGAGGGTAACGGCGCTGAGCCCGAGTGCAGGCCGCGCCGCTGCGGCCTGCGCCAAGAACGGAGCGGGGTCGTGCGCCCAGGCGAACGTGCCCGCGGCTGGCGCACGACTCGAATCGAACGGTCGCAGCGTCACACCGCGCAGGACGGGCGCCTTCAGCACGGCGTCGACGGTTTCTTGGCCGAGGGCACGCCCGGTGGTCCACTTGCCTCCACCGATCGACCAGAGGTTCACCACACCCGACGGCGCATGGTTGTACAGCTCGTGCCGGCGACTGGTGCTGTACGAGTCCTTGCCTTCATCGACGATGAGCGGCCTGATGCCCACCGTGGTGGCCTCGATGTCGGCAGCGGTGAGCTTGGGGAAACCGTTGGAGATGGTGTCGTTCACGGTGCTCAAAATGAGCTCGACATCGTCGTGGTCGGCGCGCACCGTATCGGGGGTGTCGTCGACCGGTGTGTCGGTGGGGCCGATGAACGAGTAGCCCTGCCAGGGCGACACGATCACATGGCGACCGCTGCGCGCCCGCGCGAACACGGTGTCGGTGACCTGCCCCGCATTGCCCACCGGGCGAGTGAGCAGGTGCACACCTTTCGAGCGGTTCACCTTCACGCCCATCGGTTTGCCGAGTCGGGCCAGCACGAGGTCGATCCAGGGCCCGGCAGCATTCACCACGGTGCGGGCGCGTACTTGATGGTGCCTGCCGGTGGAATGGTCGAGCACCTCCACACCGCACACCGTGATCGTGCCACTGGCACGCGCATCGCCAGCGACCGGCTCGGTGATGAACCCCACGGCCTCGACATGGTTGAACGCTTGCGCCCCTGCGGCAACGGCCGAACCGAGCAGCGCCAGCAGCAGTCGTTCGGGGTGGAGGTTGAACGTGTCGTGATAGGCGAACGCACCCTGCAAACCCTCGGGGTCGATCCACGGCACCGCCTGCAACAGCGCCTTGCGGCCCACCCAGCGCGGCATCGGGATGCGCATCGCCTTCGGCATGTTGCGGTTGCGGTCGTAACCAAGCGCGGTGTACAACCCCACCCCGGCGCCGATGAGCGCGGTCGGCGGCTTGCTCCACCGCCAGGCCGGCATGAGGAAGCGTTGTTGGCTCACCATGTGGGGCGCGGCGAGGGCCAACACGCGTCGTTCGCGGAGGCTCTCGCGAACCACTCCGAACTCGTAGGTCTCGAGATAGCGGATACCGCCGTGGATGAGTTTCGATGTGGCCGAACTGGTGCCGTATCCGAAGTCGCCCTTGTCGATGATGAGCGTGCGCAGGCCGCGGCCCGCCGCTTCACGGGCCACGTTCACACCGGTGATGCCACCACCGACCACCAGCAGGTCGTACGCATCATCCAGGCGGGCGGGGTCTCGCTCGATCCTCACAGTGCCGTCGATGCTAAAGGGAAATCGCCAGCAGCGGCACCGTGATCGTCTCGAAGATCAAGTTCGCCCCGGGTTGGTATACGTGCACACCGTCCCAGCGATACGCCAGGCTCGAGGCAATGGCCGGGTCGTTGCACCACTGGGTAGGCCCGGCCACGAACGTTGCCTGGCCCGGGTTGGCGGCGGCGGCCTGACGCAGCAAATCGTTCAGATGTGCCACACGCGCATCGTCGCCTCGTTCAGGCAGGGCAGGCACACCGGCACCCTTCACATCCTGAGGGCGCATGCAGGCGATCTCGAGCAGTGCGGCCTTGGTGCCCACGGCAGCGAGGGCGTCGATGCCCTGCTGCAGGTCGGTGAGGAACCGCTGGTCGGCTTCAGGTGTGCCGAACGCGATGCGCTGTCCGTTCACGGTGACGTCGAACACCTCCCATGCACCGATCACCACCAGAGCCACCTGTGCCTTGCCCTTCCCGGCAGCCGATGCCCACGTCTTGTCCCAGCCCGCACAATTGGTGAAACTGCGCCGGAACCCCTTGCGCGCCGTCACCACCTGCCCATCGCTGTGAATGCTGCACCCGTCGATGGAACCATCGGTCACGGTGAATGTGCTGCCGAGCCCCTTGGGGAGATTTCGGAACAGCGAATGTGCTTCCGAGTCGCCCACCACCACGAGGCGGCGAGGCAACTCAACGGGTGTGGTCGACGCAGGAGCGGTCG
>JBAXQV010000041.1:0-18753 GCA_037131575.1 Actinomycetota bacterium | reverse complement strand
TGAGGGCGTGGCCTCGTTCCTCGAACGCAGGCCCGCCAACTTCACCGGGCGCTGACGCGCACCGCGATGCCGGTCATGTGCGCCTGACTCGACAGCGGCTCGAAGCTGCCCTCGCCGATGGGGAGCAGCACGTTCGGGTTGGCGCCGGGGTGTTCGTGGGCGACCCGCAGGTGAGGGCTGATGGCATGCCCCCAGCCGTGCACCATCGACACCACGCCGGGCATCAGGTCGGCGTCGAGCTCCACCACGGTGGCCACCTCACCGTGTGCGCTGGCCACGGTCACCTCGGTGCCTTCGGCCAGCCCGCGCGCCGCAGCGTCGTCGGGGTGCATCGACAGCGGGTTGTTGGTGCGGCCATTGCGCTTCATGCGCGCCATGTTGGCGAACCACGAGTTGTGCATCCACGCATCACGCTTGTGGATGAGCCGTAGCGACCCGTCGGCACTCGCCACCTCGAGGGCGGTCTCGTCGAACAGTCGATGACAGCGCTCGATGGCCTCACCGAAACCGGCCGGGCAGCAATCGACCTTGCCGTCGTCGGTGTGCACCTGCCGGTCGAAGAACTCGCCCGGTGTGGGTGCAGCCAGCACCACGGTGTGCGGCCCGGCCTGCAGTGCATCGAGGTCGACACCCGAACCGCGGGCGAGCATGTGCCGCCACTTCGCCCACGGATCGGGCGATTCGTCGTCGAGGATCGACGGCAGGCCCAGTTCTTGCAGCAGGCGGTGAGCGATCCACCACTCGGGCTGCCGATCGGCCTGCGGGGCCACCACGGCGGGGGTGTACTGCGCGAAGGGTTGTGCGCTGGTACCGATGTTCACGATGTTGAGGTCGTCGCGCTCGTACATGTCGGTACTGGGCAGCGCCACGTGCGCCAGCTCGGCGGTGGCGCTCGGGTAGATGTCGATCACCACCAGCAGGTCGAGTTGTTCGAACGCCTTGCGCAACCGGTCTTGGCCGGCGATCGACAGCAGCGGGTTGCCGGCAACCACGATCATCGCCCGGATGGGGTCGTCGCTGTCGAGGATGGCGTGCGACATGAGCGTGCCCGGCAGCGCACCGCGGCGGAGCCGACCGAACTCGGTGTCGACATAGCCCTGCTCGAGCGACCCGGCACCCGACTTGGCGTTGGGATAGAAGCCGTCGCTCTTGAGGTTGCCGCCCTCGGCATCGAGGCGGCCGGTGACGAAGCTGAGCATGTGCACGAGCCAGTAGGCGAGCGTGCCCTGGCGGCCCATGTTGAGCCCGGTGGAGGCATGGACCGACGCACGCGGGGTAGCCACCCATGCGGCGGCGAGCTCGCGCAGCGCGGCAGCCGAGATACCCGTGGTGTCGGCCACCCGCTCGGCCGGATAGGCGGCGATGAACGCGCGCAATGACTCGACATTGCGGCCGTGACGGGCGATGACGCCAGCGTTGAAGCCACCGAGCAGATCGATCTCGTGCAGCAGGGCGGCGAGGAACCACACGTCGGTGTCGGGCCTGATGAGCAGTGTGTCGCCCACCCCGCGCTCGGGCGTTTCGATGCGCCGCGGGTTCACGAACACGAAACGCGCCCCGCGGGCCGAGGCCCGGCGCAGTTCGCCGATGACGTTGGGCACCGAATAGAAGCTCGCTTGGCTCGCCCGCGGGTTCTCGCCGATGATGAGACACAGGTCGGTGTGTTCGAGATCGGGGATGGGGTGCACGTTCGACGAACCGAACACGGCCTCACTGGCCACGAACTTGTTGGCGCAGTCCTGGGTGCCCGACGAAAACGTGCGGCGCACACCGAGCGAACGCAGCAACGTGCCGATGTGCAGTGAGCCGAGCGCATTGAATGCCATCGGGTTGCCCACGTAGGCGGCCACGGCATTGGGGCCATGGGTAGCGGTGACGCCACGCAAACGCTGGGCCAAGTCGGCCATTGCGTCGTCCCAACTCACCGTGCGCCGGGCGCCATCGGCACTGCGCAGTGTGGGGTGATTCAGACGGTCGGGGTCGTGGTGCAGGTCGACCGCGGCCAGGCCCTTGTGACAGGCGAACCCATTCGTCACCGGATGGTCGCGATGTGGTGTGAGCTTCTCGAGCCGCCCCAACTCGACATGCGCGATGAGCCCGCACGATGGCTCACAGATACGACAGAACGTCTCGACTTCCCCCATGCACTGAGCGTACGCGCCCAGCGGTTCCCATGCGTCACCGTCGTTCTGGCAGAATGACTGCCGAAACCAGTGCCGCCGGTGGTGGCCGATGAGGTGGAGGGCCCCATGACCAAGCGCATCGAGTTCGGCGGCGTGATCGGCCGCACCCTGGCTGAATCGACCCCCGAGTTCGCCGTGGCGCCGCACCCGGGTGAGGACGCTCCGAACGTGGTGATCGTGTTGTTCGACGACCTCGGCTTTGCCCACTTCGGCTGTTTCGGCTCCACGCTCAACACCCCCAACATCGACGCGTTGGCCGCCAACGGGTTGCGCTACACCAACTTCCACGTCACCCCGCTGTGCTCGCCCACCCGCGCTGCATTGCTGACGGGCCGCAACCATCACTCGGTGGGCATGCGCAGTGTGTCGAACTTCAACACCGGGTTCCCACACATGCGTGGCCACATCACCAACCACGCGGCCACCATGGCCGAGGTGTTGCGCGACGAGGGCTACGCCACCTTCGCCGTGGGCAAGTGGCACCTGTGCCAGATGGCCGACACCTCGGCTGCCGGCCCGTACACGCAGTGGCCGCTGGCCCGTGGGTTCGACCGCTTCTACGGGTTCATGGACGGCGAGACCGACCAGTTCAACCCCGACCTCACCTACGACAACCACCGCGTCGAGCCGGCCAAGCGCCCCGAAGAGGGCTATCACCTCACCGAAGACCTGATAGATCACGCCATCGAGTTCGTGCACGACTCGGTCTCGCTGCGGCCCGATCGTCCGTTCTTCCTGTACCTCGCCTTCGGGGCCACGCACGCCCCGCACCAGGCGCCCGCCGAGTACCTCGCCAAGTACCGCGGTGCCTTCGACAGCGGTTGGGACGAAGCACGCGCCACCTGGTTCGCCAAGCAGCTCGAGATGGGCTTGTTCCCGGCCGACACCCAACTTGCGCCACGCAACCCCGGCGTCGACGCATGGGCCGACCTGTCGGAGAACCAGCGCCGCCTCGCCGCCCGAATGCAAGAGGCCTACGCCGCATTCCTCGATCACACCGACACCGAACTCGGCCGCCTCATCGCCGACCTCGACGCGCTGGGCAAACTCGACAACACCATCGTGTTCGTGCTGGCCGACAACGGTGCCAGCCAAGAGGGTGGCCCGTTCGGCGTGATGCACGAGATGAAGTTCTTCAACGGCATTCTCGAAACCCCCGACGAAGCCGTGGGCCGCATCGACGACATCGGTGGGCCGCACAGCCACACCAACTATCCGTGGGGTTGGGCCCAGGCGGGCAACACGCCGTTCAAGTGGTACAAGCAGAACACGCACGAAGGTGGTGTGCATGTGCCGCTGGTGGTGCACTGGCCGCGAGGTATCGGCACCGCTGGTGAAGTGCGCGATCAGTTCCACCATGTGAACGACCTCGCCCCCACGGTGTACGAACTCATCGGCATCACACCGCCAGGCACGTACCGCGGCTTCGAGCAGTTGCCGGTAACGGGTACGTCGATCGCCTACAGCTTTGCTGCCCCCGATGAGCCCACTCGCAAGCCGGTGCAGTACTTCGAGATGGGCGGCCATCGCGGTATCTGGCACGACGGCTGGAAAGCGGTCACCCGCCACACGCCGGGTTCCTCGTTCGACGACGATGTGTGGGAGCTGTACCACGTGGCCGTCGATCGTTCTGAGTGCAACGACCTTGCGACCGCACAACCCGAGAAGCTGGCCGAGATGGTCGCCCTGTGGTGGCATGAAGCCGAAGTGCACGGTGTGCTGCCGCTCGACGATCGCGGGATCGAGTTGTTCGGGGCGCGATTCGCCGATCGCAGCGTGCACCCGGAGAGCCGCCACTACACGTACTACCCACCGATGTCGCCCATCACCCCACAGGCGTCGGCAACCATCGGAGGACGGTCGTTCACGATGGAGGCCACCATCGATCGCCCGGCCGATGCGAACGGTGTGCTGTTCGCCACCGGCACCGAGAACAGCGGCGTGAGCCTGTTCATCCACGACAACCACCTGGTGTTCGATTACAACTCGCTCGGCGATCACACCGTGGTGAGCTCCGACATTGCCGTGCCGGTTGGGGCCAGTGTGGTGGGGGTGCAGTTCGAACGTCTCGGCCGCAATGGTGCCGCCACACTCGTCATCGACGGTGAGCCGTGCGGGCGAGCCGACATCGCCTTGGTGATGCGCATGATCTCGAGCGTCGGCACCAGCGTGGGCGCCGACATGGGCTCCGCGGTGAGCGAGCAGTACCGCGGCCCGTTCGCGTTCACCGGCACCATCCGTCGGCTCGACATCCAACTCGCGCCCGAGCGGGCCCGCCAGGCTGTGGCCAATGCGGCGGCCGCCGAAGCCGCCGAGAACGCACGGCAGTAGCCGCAATGGGGGCCTGCTGCGCGCCCGGGCGCGACGAACCTGCCCCGCAACATCGCCCCGTGGCCGGTGCGGCCGAACCTGTCGACACGAGCGGTTTCATTCGGCTCGATGCAACGGAGTTCACCATGGGCGAGGGCGGGCCCTGGGCGTACCCGGCCGATGGAGAGCAACCTCGCGCGGCTGCGGTGGCGTCCTTCGCCATCTCGCCAACGGCGGTCACCAATGCCGAGTTCGCTGCGTTCGTGGAAGCAACCGGCTACCGCACCGACGCCGAACACTACGGCTGGTCGTTCGTGTTCGGCGGGCTGTTACCCGACGACTTCCCCGACACCCGCGGTGTGGCCGCAGCGCCGTGGTGGCGAGAAGTGCTGGGTGCGTCGTGGCGCTGCCCTGAAGGCCCGCACAGCGACATCGCCGAGCGCCCCGATCATCCGGTGGTGCACGTGAGTTGGAACGACGCGCAGGCGTATTGCGCGTGGCGAGGCGTGCGGTTACCCACCGAAGCCGAATGGGAGTTCGCGGCGCGTGGCGGCAGCACCTCGACATTCTGGTGGGGCGACGATCTCGAGCCTGGCGGTGAACACCGGATGAACGTGTTCCAGGGCGATTTCCCGGCTGTGAACTCCGTTGCCGATGGTTGGCTCGGCACATGCCCGGTCACCGCATTCGCCCCCAACCAGTACGGCTTGTACAACACCACCGGCAACGTGTGGGAGTGGACAGGGTCGACATGGGACGGTGCCAACCCGAGCGAGCAGTTGGTGCTGAAGGGCGGCTCGTACCTCTGCCACGCGTCGTACTGTCGGCGCTATCGGCCGGCCGCGCGCATGGCCAGCACGCCCGAGAGCAGCACGGGCAACATCGGCTTCCGCTGCGCGGTCAGCTAGCCGAGGGAGCGTCGTAGCTCGCGGGGTCGGCCAGCGCCAACGAGATCATCCACGCAAAGCGGTACGCGCCCGATGAATACGCGGGGCACGGCTGGGTGTGCAGACCCGGGCAGAAGTGCACACCATCGTCGCTGCGCACCACATTGCGGCCCGACGGGTCGCAGGTCGATTCATAGGGCGCACAGGGCAGGTCGTGGGCGAAGGTGCCGTCGGGGTTCTCCGCGGCTGCGGCGGCGTCGACGAAGGCCACCTTCGGTGCCTGAGCGAGATCGCGATAGATGGCGTTGATGCCGTCCACTTCGTCGTTGCCCGGCACACCGGGACCACGAGCGGGCTGGCCCACCAGAATGACCCAGACATCGCTGGAGCGCGCGGTGTTCACCAAGGTGGTCACATCGGCGCGGTACTTGTCGAGCAATGCCTGCCCGTGCAGGTGGCCACCGTTGCCATCGCTCATGCACGGGGTGAGCGAGTTACCGGTGAACGAGATCACCACGGTGCTGCCCGTGCGCACGTAGAGGTCGGTGCCGGTCCAGTCGCAGGGTGCGGTGCCGCCCCAGTAGCGGTTCACGGTTGGTCGGGCCTGCTGGAACACACCGATGAACGGCGATGCCTCCTGCATCAGTGAATCGCCGACCAACACGATGCCGTTCTCGGGCGGCACGTAGGTGGCGGTGGTGGCCGATGGCGTGCCCACCCCAGCGGTGTCTTGCCCCACTTGCGAGGCCTTGCAGGCTGTCGCACTCATCGCCACGGTGGCGAGGAGAAGACAGAGCGGGCCGCGGCGGTTGATCGTCACAATGAGTGACGGTATCGACGCGCATGGTGAACGGCATGGGGGAGAGATGTGAAATCGGGCGCATCGGCGCGAGAATGGCTGCTATGAACGATGTAGCCCTTCGCTCCGAAGAAGTCGATGGACGCCATCTCCGGCGCGAGCGCAACCGTGAGGCCGTGGTGGAGGCCCTGCTCGAGTTCTACCGTGAGGGAAACCTGCAACCCTCGGCCACCGAGGTGGCTGAGCGAGCGGGATCGTCGGCGCGGTCGTTGTTCCGTTATTTCGACGATGTCGACGACCTGTGCAGCGAGGCGATCCGGCGGCAGAATCAGCGGATCATGCCGTTGGCGATGTTCGACATCGACCTTTCGGAATCGTTCAGCGAACGGCTCGACACCTTGATCAACGCGAGAATGACGATGTTCGAGGCGAATGGCTTTCTTGGCCAGGTAGCGCGGATGCGTGCCCCGATCCAGCCACTCATCGCCGCCGAACTCGCCCAAGGTCGCACGTTCATGCGGAATCAGGTGAAGAAGATCCTGGCGCCCGAGTTGGGCGCGCTCGACCCGGTTCGTGCCGAGGGTGCATTGGCCGCCATCGACGTGCTGTGCTCATGGGAGGGCTACCAGTTGCTGCGCGTCGACCAGGGCCACAACCGAGCCACAGCATCGGCGATCCTGCGCACATCGATTGCCACGTTGCTCGGTATCACCCTCGCCGACTGACCGCACATGCCTTCCACCATGCGCGCCGTGCTGCTCACCGGCCACGGCGGCCTCGATCGGCTCGAGGTGGTGCAGCGCCATCCCTGCCCGTCGCCCGCGGCCGGCGAGGTGCTGGTGCGCGTGGGTGCGTGTGCCATCAACGCCACCGATGTGAACACTCGGGTGGGCTGGTACGCACGCGACGACGACAATGGGGCCTGGGATGAGCCGCTGCGCTTCCCGCGGGTGCAGGGCGCCGATGTGTGTGGTGAGGTGGTGGCTGTGGGGCAGTCGTTGCCCGCCGCAACCCTCGCGCCGGCGCTAGCGGTGGGCGACCGGGTGATGGTCGACCCGTGGTTACGCAACCGCGACCACCCCGAACGGCTCGACGGGTGCGGTTACGTCGGCTCCGAGATCGACGGTGGGTACGCCGAGTATCTGGTGGTACCGATGGAGAATGCGCACCCGGTGCACGCTGCGCTCAGCGATGCCGAATTGGCCAGTTTCGCCACCTCGTCGGGCACTGCGCTGAACATGCTCGAACGGGTGGGTTTGCGTGCCGGCGAGACCGTGCTGGTCACCGGCGCCTCGGGCGGTGTGGGCACGGCATTGGTGCACATCGCCCGATTGTTCGGCGCCACGGTGGTTGCGGTGACCACGGCAGAGAAGGCCGAACGCGTACTTGCCGAAGGCGCGCACGTGGTGCTCGACCGGGCGCAGCCCTTGGCACCGCAACTCAGCGCCGCACGCGGTGCTCGCACGGTGGATGTCGTGGCCGATGTGGTGGGCGGCGCACAGTGGGGCGAGGCGATCGACCTGCTCCGCCGTGGCGGCCGCTACGTGGTGTCGGGCGCTCTCGCTGGCGCGGTGGTGCCACTCGACCTGCGCACGCTGTACCTGAACGATCTCACCATGTTCGGCGCCACGGTGATGCCGCCCGGCCTGTTCGCGCGGTTGGTGGGCATGGTCGAGCGAGGTGAACTGGCGCCCTCGATAGCCGCCATTTATCGTTTCTCCGAGGTGCGTCAGGCGCACGAGGCGTTCGCCAGAAAAGAACACGTGGGCAAGTTGATCTTGAGGGGTTGGGAATGACCGGAACATCACACAGCGGCGAGTTGCACGAACTGTCGGGTACCGAAGTGCTCGATCGCTTCGCGGCGCGATCGTTGTCGCCGTCGGAATATCTCGAAGCGATGATCGCCCGAGTGGAACGGCTCGAACCTGAGCTGAATGCGGTCTGCGATCGACGCTACGACGAAGCGCGAGCCGAGGCGCACGCGTCTACGGCGCGGTACGCAGCCGGTGGTGGTGGCCCTCGCGGTGCGCTCGATGGACTGGTGGTGGCCATCAAGGAAGAACAGCCGATGGCAGGTCGTTCGGCCACCAGTGGCTCAATGGTGCATCGCGACGAAATCGCCGACGTGACGCACCCGATCGTCGAGCGCATTCAAGCGGCCGGCGGCATTGCCCACGTGCGCACCACCACGCCCGAGTACTGCTGTGCAGGGTTCACCCATTCGACGCTGTGGGGCATCACCCGCAACCCGTGGAACCCCGAGTTTACGCCGGGCGGCTCATCGGGCGGCTCGGGTGCGGCGCTGGCGGCAGGGTACGCAACCATGGCCACCGGCTCCGACATCGGCGGGTCGATCCGGATACCCGCTTCATTCAGCGGTGTGGTGGGTTTCAAACCACCGTTCGGACGCGTACCCACGATGCCTCCGTTCAATCTCGATCAGTTCTGCCACGACGGCCCCATGGCTCGCTCGGTCGGCGATTGTGCGCTCCTCGAGAACGTCATCGCCGGCCGACACAAGCACGACGTGGTGTCGTTGCCCGACCCACCGCGCCTTGCTCTGCGCGGTTCCGGTGTGATTGGTCGTCGAATCGCGTTGTGCATCAACCTCGGCGACTTCCCGGTCGACCCCGATGTGGAAGCGAACACGAGGTCGGTGGCAGCGTTGCTCGCCGACGCTGGAGCCATCGTCACCGAAGTCACCTTGCCGTGGAAGCGGATCAACGTGTACCGCGCCATGCAGGCGCACTTCGGCGCCATCTTCGGGGCATCGATCGGTGCCGACCTCCGCCACCACGCCGACCTCCTCACCCCGTATGCGCGGCGCTTTGCCGATGAGATGATGCACAGTGAACTCAGCTACTTCGAAGGCATGGCCCTCGAGGGCGAGATGTACTCGGCGCTGGGCGATGTGCTCGACGATCACGATGCGCTGCTGTGCCCCACCATGGCCACGCGTGGTTACTTGGCGGGCAACGACTACACCACAACGCCGCACACGGTGAACGGAGTGGAAGTCGAGCACTACCTCCTCGGCGCGCTCACGGTGCCGTTCAACATGTTCAGTCGTTGCCCGGTGTTGAGTGTGCCGTCGGGCCTGGCCGATAACGGGGTTCCCACTGGGGCACAGATCGTAGGTCGCACCTACGACGACGCCACGGTGTTCGAGATCGGGTATGCCATCGAAACGGCAGTCGGCGGGTTCCCGCTCGCACCCGATCGCATATGAGTGGCGAACCACTGCGCCGCCAGCGCAGCTGCTTGGTGCAAGGTGCCGGGTTCCTCGAACAGATGTGAGGCACCGGGCACCACGTCGAGTCGATGTTCGCAACGAAGTTGAGCTGCGGCGCGGCGGTTGAGGTCGACTACCACGTGGTCGTTACTGCCCACGATGAGGAGGGTGGGCGAGCGAACGGCGGCGAGATGATGATGGGCGAGGTCGGGGCGCCCACCGCGCGACACCACTGCGGCGATGTCGCTCCCTGGTTGGGCCGCCGCGGTGAGTGCTGCCGCCGCGCCAGTTGATGCTCCGAAATAGCCGATACTCACCGGAACATCAACGAACTGGCTGCGAGCCCAGCGCGTGACGGCGGCGAGGCGGTGGGCCAGCAGTTCGATGTCGAACACGTTGTCGCGGTCGTCAGCTTCATCGGGGGTGAGTAGGTCGAACAACACCGTTCCGAGCCCGGCTTCGTTCAGCATCGTGGCCACCAGTTGGTTACGGGGGCTGTGCCTGCTGCTGCCGCTGCCGTGCACGAAGACCACGAGGGAACTCGACCCGCCAGGCAGGGTGATGTGCCCTTCGAGGCGCACGCCGTCGGCTGGCGCACTGAAGTTCCAACCACGGTCGGATGAGCGATTGAGACAGCGCAGCACATCGTCGTCGCTGGTGGCGGTGAAGTCGGCGTAGGCCTGCCCGACCGCGGAGAACCGGTGAGGGGTCTCCACACACACGTACTCATCGGCGGCATCGCCGAACTCGTCGACCCACCCCGGCGGGGCGACCGGCACGGCGAGAACAACCCGGGCTGCGCCATGGGCGCGAGCCACATGGCAAGCGGCCCGGGCGGTCGCGCCAGTGGCGATACCGTCGTCGACCACGATCGCCGTGCGACCGATCAACGACAGTCGCGGATGGCTGCGACGGATCGACTGCGCGCGACGCTCGATTTCGTAACGCTGGCGATCGGCCAGTGCATCGAGGTCGCGATCGGTGAGGTGATACGCCCCCACCACTTCCGGGTTCACAACCCGCACGCCACCTTCGCCGAGCGCGCCTGCGGCGAGCTCGGGGCGTAGCGGTACACCCAACTTGCGTACCAGGATCACATCGAGTGGCGCGTGCAGCGCCAACGCAACTTGCTCGGCCACGGGCACCCCACCGCGTGGCAGACCCAACACCACCACATCGCTGTCGCGATGGTCGCGCAGCAACTCGGCGAGGCGACGGCCTGCATCGACACGGTTCACGAATGCCATGAATGCAGTGTGCATCAACTCACTGTGGGCGCCTGAGGGTCGAAGGTCATTGCTTTGGGCACCGTTCCGCTCAGCGCAGAACGCCGGCCAGCGCCACGGCAGCGGCATTCGCCCCACACATGCCGTGTGCGCCGCCACCCGGTGGGGTGGATGCCGAGCACAGCAGCACGCTCGGGTTGGGGGTGGCGTAGGTGCGCCAGGTGATGGTGGGCCGGAAAGGCACCTGCAAGCCGCTGTGGGCGCCACCGGCGATGTCACCACCCACATTGTTGGCATTCAGTGCTTCGAGCCCTGCAGGGGGCGTGCTGGTGCGGGCGAGGATGCGGTCGCGAAACCCTGGTGCGAATCGTTCGATCTGGGCCTCTACCGCAGCGGTGGCGTCGATGGTGCATCCGTGCGGTACATGGGCGTAGGTCCACAGCACGTGCTTCCCGTCGGGTGCGCGTGAGGGGTCGACCACACTCGGCTGCACCACCAGCACGAACGGGCGCGCCGGCATGCGACCGGCTGCCACCTCGGCCTCGGCGGCCGCAACCTCGGCGAAGGTGCCACCCACATGCACGGTGCCCGCCCGCGCGCACTCGGGGTTCGCCCAGGGCACCGGGCCGTCGAGGGCGAAGTCGACCTTGAAGGCGCCGGGCCCATGGCGGAAGCGGAGGAGTGATGCGCGGTACCGCTCGGGCAGTTGCTGGCCGGCGATGGCCACCACCTGAGCCGGGTTGGTGTCGAACAGCAACGCCCGGTGCGGTGGCAAGTCGGCGATCGATCGCACCCGTCGACCCGTTTCGATGACACCTCCGAGTTCACGCGCACGTGCGGCGAGAGCGTCGGGAACGGCCTGCGCGCCACCTCGCGCCACCGGCCAGCCCACCGCATGTGCCGAGAGCGCCAGCATCAACCCGAACGACGCCGACAGTGGTGCGCGCAGCGACAGGAACGCATGTGCAGCACAACCACCGAACAGTGCGGCCGCCTCATCGGCGTGGAAGCGCCGTACGGCGAGCGAGGCTGACGGCAGTGCCTGCAACCCGAACCGGGCGAGGGTGATGGGGTGCCTCGGCACCCTCACCAACGGTGCCAGCAGCGCTTCCAGGAGTTGCGGCCACGAACGCAGCGACGGCTGCACGAGCCGTTCCCAGGCTCGCCCGTCGTGCGCCGAACCGGCACTTGAGAACCCGCTCACGGTGTCGGCCACCGAACGGTGGAGCAGCGCAGCGCGCCCATCGGCGAGCGGATGGGCGAGCGCGATGTCGGGGTGCAACCACTCGACCCCCAACCGGTCGAGGCCCATTGCAGCCCACGCCGGCGATGCTGCGCCGAGCGCGAAGATGGCGGCACCGAGATCGTGCGTATAGCCCGGCAGGGTGAGTTCGGCCGAGCGGCAGTTCCCGCCGATGGTGTCGTTGGCCTCGAGCACCAACACCGATCGACCCGCTGCTGCCAATGTGGCGGCAGCGGTGAGGCCGTTGGGGCCCGAACCCACCACAACGGCGTCGTACGCGGTCACCCGGGCATTCTGCCTCCCGGTAACGTCGAATGCACGATGAGGCCCTGGTTCGTGTTCGCTGATGATCGCACCGGTGCCCTCGAAGTAGCCGGTGCAATCGCAGCGCGTGGGGTCGGTTCGGTGCAGGTGGTGGCCGGAACGCAACTTCCTGGGGCCCCCACCGCGCACCTCGTGGTCGATACAGGGTCGCGGCTGCTGCCGGGTGGGGTATCGGTGCCTCACGTCGCCGATGGTGTCCGGGTGGCCCACAAGATCGACTCCACCCTGCGCGGCCACTGGGCGGCGGAGTTGGTGGCACGGGCTACACAGGTCCCCTGCATGGCTGTGGTGGTGGCCGCACTGCCCGACGCCGGGCGAGTGTGCTCGGGGGGAGTGGTGCTGGTGAACGGAGTGCCGGTGCACGAAGGCCCTGCCGGACGCGACCCGGTGCACCCGGTTCGGTCGAGTCGGCCCGCCGACCATCTCATTGCTGCTGGTGCGCCCACCGTGGCAGAAGTTGGCTCGGCTCGTGAGCTGCACGACTGGCTCACGGCGAATGCCCACACCGCCGCGTCGCCGTCGGAGGCGCACTTCCTGGTGTGCGATGCAGCCACCAACGCCGACATCGAGGAAATCGCCGCAGTGATCATTCGTGCCGAAGCGACGCTGGGTCGAGCGATCGTGGTGGCTGGCACCGCTGCGGTGGTTGCTGCCGTGGTGGCCCATCAGGCTTCGACTGGCACCTTGCGGCCGGCCCGCACAGCCCACCCGGCCCGCGTACCGAGCGTCGTGGTGGTCAGTGCCAGCCTGCACCCGGCGGCTCGGCGGCAGCTTGCCCGCCTCGTGACCTCGACCGATGTGCTCGATCGCGTTGCCGTGGTGGTGTCGCCACCGTCGGGGCGAATGGTCGACCCGGCTACCGCCACGTTGGTCAGCGTCGAGGTCGCCGAACGTGCACGCCGATATGTGGCCCGTCACCCGGGTACCGCGCTGGTGGTGGTTGGCGGCGATACGGCAGCAGCGGTGCTGGGCGATTCGGGCGTGATGGTGCACGGCATGCTGGCGCCGGGCACACCCTGGGGAACAGTGCTCGCGCCCGGTGAACCGCTGGTGGTAACTCGCTCGGGTGGCTTCGGTGGCGACGATTCGTTGGTCGAACTGGTGCGGAGTCTGCTCGGTGAAGTGCCCTCGCCCCACGGCGACGCGGCACAATAGAACGATGCTCGCCGCCTCCGTTGTTCCCATGGCCATCACCATGGGCGACGCATCGGGCGTGGGCCCCGAAATCGTCATCCGCGCAGCGGCAGCGGGTCGCCTCAGCAGCCCCGAGGCACCGGTTGTGGTGTACGGCGATGTTGCCATCGTGCAGCACGGCGTGGCATTGCTCGGTGTGCAGCTCGATGTGAAGGCCATCGACGATGTGGCCGACGCTGTGCCTGGCGCCTTGAACGTGGTCGACGTCGGGATGCTCGAGGCCGCCCAGCATCGCCCGGGCGTGCTCGACGCGGCCGCTGGTGCTGCAGCGCGCGCCTATGTACAGCGAGCCACACTCGACGCCCTGGCCGGCAAGGTGGCCGGGTTGGTGACCATGCCGATGAACAAGGAAGCCACCCAACGCACCGACCCGGGTTTCGTGGGGCATACCGAGTACATCGCCGCGTTGTGCGGTGCGGCCAAGGTGACCATGATGCTCACGGCAGGCTCGCTGGCGGTGACGCATGTGAGCACCCATTGCTCGTTGCGCGAGGCCATCGAGCGGGTGCGGCCTGAGCGCGTGTTCGAAGTGATCGAACTCACCAATGCCACGCTGGGCCGTTTCATCGCGCGGCCGCGCATAGCGGTGTGCGGGCTCAACCCGCATGCGGGTGAGCACGGGTTGTTCGGCACCGAAGACAGCGAGCACATCGCCCCGGCCATCGCCCGTGCGGTGGAGGCAGGCATCGACGCCACCGGCCCGCATCCGGCCGACACGGTGTTCTTCCAAGCGGTGCACCGCCAGCGGTACGACGCCATCGTGTGCATGTACCACGATCAGGGTCACGGCCCCATGAAGTTGCTCGCCTTCGACACAGGTGTGAACGTCACCCTCGGTCTCCCCATCATCCGCACCTCGGTCGACCACGGCACGGCGTTCGACATTGCATGGAAGGGTGAGGCATTCACCGCGTCGCTCGACCATGCGCTCGCCTACGCCTGGCGGTTGGCGCGCAGGGCCTGAACCATGCCAGCGCCCGGAGTCGACGAGTTCCTCGAGGTGCCGCAGGGCAGGGTGCACCTGCTCCGCCACCCGGTGCGCCCACGCGACACCCTGCGCGCCTGGGATGCCGCCGACGAATACGTCCTCGAACATCTCGCCCAGTCGCCCCAAGCGGAGCGTTTGGCGCAGCCCGGCGCAGAAGTGGTGGTGGTGAACGACGAATCGGGCGCCGTCACCGCTGCGCTGGCCGTTGCGTACCCGGCGTGTTCGCTCACCCATGTGGGCGACTCGTTGGTGAGCCAATTGGCGTTACGTGCCAACCTGGCGCGCAACGGCGTCGACAGCCACCGAGTGACAGCGCTATCGGGCCACGACGAGTGGCCGAGCGATATTGCGATCGCCGTCGTGAAGGTGCCCAAGGCGTTGGCGTTGCTCGACGAACAGTTGCGGCGCTTACGGGGGCATCTTCTGCCTGATGCGGTGGTGGTAGGCGCAGCCATGACCCGACACGTGCACCTGTCGACCATCGAATGCTTCGAACGGCACATC
The DNA here is from genome assembly GCA_037131575.1 of Actinomycetota bacterium. GTDB lineage: Bacteria > Actinomycetota > Acidimicrobiia > Acidimicrobiales > Ilumatobacteraceae > VFMC01. The sequence goes on along the minus strand of JBAXQV010000041.1, from coordinate 3,863 downwards.
GGGCCCACGCCTACATCGCTCGCACAGCGCAAGGCGCGACTGCTGCTGGCCGAGGTTGGCGCGGCACAGCCTGCAGCAGTGTCGCCGTGGCCGGTGCAGTGGCAGGTGCCCGCCACCGGGCTCACCGTGGTGGGTTACGCCAATGCGTTCGGTGCCGAAGCGATCGACCCCGGCACGGCGTTCCTGCTCGAGCATCTCGACGCTTCGCTCCCCGGCGCCACAGTGGTCGACATCGGGTGTGGAACCGGTGTACTCGGGCTCACCATCGCACTCGGCAACCCCGATGTGCAGGTGGTGTGCATCGACGAGTCATTCGACGCAGTGGCATCAACATCGGCATCGTGGGAGGCCACCTGTTCACAGCACGGTCTCGGCCACCGCGCCGGGCAGGTGGTGTGCAGGGTGGGCGATGGATTGCCCGCTGCCATCACCGCTCGCGGCAGTGTCGACCGAGTGGTCATGAACCCTCCGTTCCACATCGGTCATGCGCTCAGCGACGCCACCGCGTGGGATTGGTTCGTACAGGCCCGCCACGCGCTTCGCAGCGGAGGTGATGTGTGGGTGGTGGGCAACAGGCATCTCGCCTACCACGTGAAATTGAAGCGGGTCTTCGGCAACTGCACGGTGGTGGCAGGCAACCCCAACTTCGTGGTGCTCCGGTCGGAGCGCGGCTAGAGAGACGTGCTCAGGCCGAGACGTCGAACGCCGGAGATGAGCCTTCGGCATCGGCCTCAGTTTGGAATCGGCTGGAGGGCGAGCTGTCGCCACCGGGCTTGTTCATGGCGATCGACTTGTTCACCACCACAATGGTGCCGTCACGCCTCGAATCGTTGAACGAACGGTGGGCCACCGCGATGCGGCGGGCGATGCTGGCTGCTGTGTCCGCACCATCGGCATCGGTGTCGGTGCCCACGGTCACCCGTGCGACACCGCTGTGCGTGTCGAGTTCGAGGGAGAACGTGGTGGACTTTCCCGTGAGTGCGCTGAAGGTGCCGCCGAAGGTGAGCAACAACGGATCGCTGGGTCGGGGAATGCCCTGCTTTGCCCGGTCGGCCTGATCGGCCGCGAACTCGCCCGACACGTGGAGCGCCACGGTGAGGTCGTGCTGGGTGCCGTCGGGTTTGGCAACCGTTGCCCGGGCCGCCACTTCGGCGGTGCCGTCGGTGACGCCGTAGTTGCCACGGTTCATCACGCCCAACGTGACACCCCAGGTGGGCTGCGACGACAAGGTGGGCATTGCATCCGCTTCTGGGGCACCCGTCGACAGTGCCGCGCTGTCGGTGGCGTCGATCACCCGCACCGGCCGCCCCGTGAGGCGTTCCACCATCGACACCACGACACGGAACTTCGAGAAATCGGGGCCGTTGTCGGGGGAAGCGATGGTTTCATCGGTGCTCGATGCCGCAGGTGCTTCCACCCCGCTCACGCGATCGAGCACCGCCACCCGTCCACCTGATGTGGTGGCGATGGGTCCCACAGGAAGACCGATCTGCGATCCGATAACTCTCACGCCGTGGACTGTGCCTCCCTGGCGAACGCTGTGCAGTGTCTTTGAAGAACTCTTATCGGTTGCCCCATTGCTACGCTTGCACGAGGGGGGGGGAACCATGTACGAACTCGCTGAGCACCATGCGGTTGATGCGGCCACCATCGACGGCTTCGCTCGCGATGGGCATGCCGTCGTGCGCGGCCTCGCTTCGGCCGATGAGGTGGCCCACTTCGCGCCCATCATCGAGGCCGCAGCCATCAAGTACGCCCACGAGACCAGGCCACTCGACCAGCGCGACACGTACGGCAAGGCATTCCTGCAGGTGCCCAACCTGTGGTGGCGCGACCCGGCAGTGCGCCCGTTCGTACTCGCCCGCCGTTTCGCCCAGGTAGCGGCCGACCTGCTCGGCGTCGACGGTGTGCGCCTCTATCACGACCAGGCGTTGTTCAAAGAGCCTGGTGGTGGCCTCACCCCGTGGCATCAAGACCAGAACTATTGGCCGCTCGCCACCGATCGCACCATCACGATGTGGATGCCCCTGGTGCCGCTCACCACCGAGATCGGCGGGATGACGTTCGCCTCTGGCACCCATCTCGATGGCGACTTAGGGTCGTTCCTCATCGGCGATCCGTCGCAGAACCACTTCGAACAGCTGGTACGCGAGCGCAACCTACCGTTGCGTTCATACGGTGCCTTTGCGGCCGGCGATGCCACCTTCCACGCAGGCTGGACACTGCACAGCGCACCGGCCAACCCCACCGCCACCATGCGTTCGGTGATGACCATCATCTACTACGCCGACGGCACACGTGTCGGGGAGGCCGATCATCCGGCCCGTCGGCTCGATCAGGCGCTGTGGTTGGGCGGTCGCAACACCGGCGACCTGGCCGACTCCGAGAGCAACCCGTTGCTGTATCACCGCGCCATCACCTCTGAGGGGACGATGCCATCATGACCATGTCGGTGCACGAAGCAGGCTTCGCCTTCGTCGATCCATCGGCCTATGCCGACGAACCGCGGTTCGAGGCTGCCACCGCCCTGTTACGCGAACACGACCCGGTGCACTGGGTGGAAGGGCCCGGTTTCAACCCGTTCTGGGCCATAACGAAACATGCCGACATCTTCGACATCGAGGCCAAACACCAGATCTTCCTCAACGAGCCGCGCCCCATCTTGGGCAGCGCTCTCGACGATGCTCGTCGCGCTGAACACGGCGATCTGTTGCGCACGCTCATTCACGTCGACGACCCCGAGCATCGCCAATTGCGTGGCGTCACATCCGATTGGTTCCTCCCGAAGAGCCTCACCAAACTCGAGGGTCAACTTGCTGGGCTGGCGAAGGCGACCGTCGACAAGATGGCGTCGCTCGACGGGCAATGCGACTTCGCGCGAGACATCACGATGCAGATGCCGTTGAACGTGATCCTGGCCATTCTCGGCCTGCCCGAGAGCGACTTCCCGCGAATGCTCACCCTGACGCAGGAGATGTTCGGCGCCGCCGACGAAGACCTGCAGCGTGGCTCATCGCCGGAAGACGTCGCTGCGGTCGTCGGTGATTTCATCGCCTACTTCGCGGCCCTCACCGAACAGCGACGCGCGCAACCCACCGGCGATCTGGCCTCGGTGGTAGCCAACGCCACCATCGAGGGTGAACCGCTCACGTTGATGCAGACCATCTCGTATTACGTCATCGCCGCCACTGCCGGCCACGACACCACGGCATCGGCGATGGCGGGCGGCATGTTGGCGCTCATCGAGCACCCCGATCAGCTCGAGCGGTTGCGGAACGACCCCTCGCTCATGAACACTGCGGTCGATGAGATGATCCGCTGGGTCACGCCCGTGAAACACTTCATGCGTACCGCCACCACCGACTTCGCGCTGCGCGACAAGACCATCTTGGCCGGGCAATCGGTGCTCTTGTCGTATCCGTCGGGCAACCGCGACAGTGACGCCTTCGTCGACCCCTTCACGTTCGACGTGGGGCGCTCGCCCAACAAGCATCTCTCGTTCGGTTTCGGTATCCACTACTGCCTCGGGGCGATGTTGGCGCGTATGGAGCTGAAGGCACTGTTCACCGAGTTGCTGCCGCGGCTCGACACCATCGAACTCGCTGGCGAACCAGCGCTCATGAAGACCATCTTCGTAGGTGGGTTGAAGCGCCTTCCGGTGCAGTACCGCATGCGCTGAATGGGTCGAACGGCCCTCGGTGACGCCAGGTGCAGTCCGTATCGTCAGCCGTAGCGACGATAGGGGCGTGTATGAAAGAGCTCGTGTTCCACCGGCAGTTCTTCACCCCGGTGCAGCGCTGGCCCGACAAGATGGCCTTTCACGACGGCACCTACCACGCCACGCACGCCCAGCACGCAGAGCG
>JBAXQV010000040.1:0-18948 GCA_037131575.1 Actinomycetota bacterium | reverse complement strand
GATCTTGCCGAAGAAGTCGGAGCGCAACATCTTGTCCTGCGCCGCAGCCGCATCGCTGAGCGCGAACACGCTGTCGATGGGCGCGGCGAAGCTGCCCGCGCAGTACACCTTCCACGCCTCGACGAATTCGTCGTAGCGGTAGGGGTCGCTGCCGAGAATCTGGATGCCCATGTGGAACATGAACCCGAGCGACGGGATGGTGGCGGTATCGCCACTGGTGTTGCCGCAGTTCACCAGGCGGCCACGCGGCTTCAGCGAGAACATCGACTGCGCCCACAGTGCCGGGCCGACGTGATCGAACACCATGTCGACACCAGCGCCGGCGGTGACCTCACGCGCCCAACCGGTCACGTCGCCGGTGCGGTTGTTGAGCACGAAGTCGGCGCCGAGTTCGAGCGCGCGGGCGCACTTGTCGTCGCTACCGGCGGTGGCCAGCACGGTGGCACCGAGGTGCTTGGCGAGTTGGATACCGGCCATCGATACACCACTGCCGGCGGCATGCACCATCATCGTCTCGCCCGCCTGCAACCTTCCGGTGGTGACCACGGCGTGCCACGCGGTGAGCCATGCCGTGGGGAACACCACGGCCTCGTGCCAACTCATCGACTCGGGGATGAGATGCACGTGCGTGTCGGGGGCGAGGCACTTCTCGGCGTACCCACCGGCCACCGTGGCGCCGATGACACCAAGGTCGCCGTAGAGGTCGCCCATACCCGCGTACATCGACCCGTCGGGCACCTCGGCGAGCGACGGGTCGACCACCACACGGTCACCCACCTTCACGCGCGTCACCTCGCTGCCCACGGCGCTGATGGTGCCCACCACATCCATGCCGGCGATGTGCGGCAGCGTGTAGCCCGGCATGGTGTACCAGCCGTTGCGCTGCACCACGTCGAGGTGGTTGAGCGCGGTGGCAGCCACGTCGACCACCACATCGCGCGCCCCGGGTGTGGGGTCGGCGACGTCGACGTATTCGAGTACCTCGGGGCCGCCGGGCTGACGGTAGAGCAACGCCTTCATGGGTATCTCCTGGGGGAAAGGTGTCGGGTGGAGTCAGGTGAGGCCGCGCACGAATGGCTGGGCCAGGGCACGTGGTTGACGGGTACGGGCGGCGAAGATGGCCGTGAAGGTGAGGGCCACGATGAACGGCAAACTGGCGGCGAGTTGGGCGTTGATCTTGTGGCCCGTCACCGGCAGCACCTGCTGCAGTGCGAAGAAGTATCCGAACAACAGGCACCCGGCAAGGGTGCCGCGCAGGGTCCAGCCACCGAAGATGACCGCAGCGATGGCCACGATGCCCTTCAGCCCCACGTGCCCGGTTTCGTAGCCGTTGATGGAGATCTGACCGAGCACCAGCACTGCGCCACCGAGGCCTGAGCACAGCCCGGTGAACATGATCGCCTCGCGGCGGCGACGGTTCACGTGGATACCCGACACATCGGCCGATTGCGGGTTGTCGCCCACCGAACGCAGTTCGAGGCCCCAGCGAGTGCGGAACATCAACCACCAGGCGAGGGGCACGATGGGCACGATGAGATACATCGGCCAGGGTTGCCCGAACAGTGCCTCACCGGCATACGGAATGCGGTTCAGCAACGGGATCTTGGTGGGTGCCACCACTTTGGTGACGGCTTTCCACTTGCTGTTCAGAAATAGGGCGAGACCGAGCACGAACAGGTTGAGGGTGAGGCCCACCACGAACTGATCGATGGTGAGTTGGTGGCTCAGGTGCGCCTGCACCAGCGACACCAACAGGCCCGCGAGGCAACCACACAGCAGCGCGAACGGCACGTTGTGCGTATTCGAGAACGTGACGGCGGCGGTGTAGGCGCCGCCGATCATCATCGCTTCGATGGAGATGTTCAGGGTGCCGCCGCGTTCGGCCACCCACTCGCCCACCGCAGCGAAGGCGAGCACCACAGCGAAGCGGATGGCCGAGTTGTACATGGCCTGCGACGACAGCACATCGCCGAACACCGTGAGGACGGAAGCGATCATGCGCCCAACCCCGCAGCCACGACCGGCTCATCGGTCGATACGGGTGCCGCTGGCGGCGACAGGCGACGACGCCGAATGGCGGCCACCGCAGGTGGCACCAGCAGCGCGAGCACCAGCAGCGACCGCGCAACGTCGACGATGGAGCGCTCGACACCGGTGGCCGCCAGGAAGCCCGAGCCGGTGCGCAGTGTGGCGAACAGCAACGCCACCGGGATGCACACCAACGGACGGTTGCGGGCCACCAGTGCCACGAGCAGGCCTTCCCACCCGACGTTGTTGGCGAAGCCCGAGGTGAAGCGATAGTTGGCCGCGCCACCGGCCAGCATGGTGGCCCCGGCCAACCCGGCCAGTGCGCCACCGAGTGCCAGTGCGGAGGCACCGGCGATGACCACCGGCACCCCGATGCGCTGCGCCGTACGCGCATTGCGCCCAAGAACCGTGAGTCGGAACCCCCATACCGAGCGATACAGCAACACACTCACCACCACAGCCAGCAGCAGCGCCACCGGCACCGACCAGGGGAACGAGTTGCCGAAGATGCGAATCTGGCCGATACGCGTACTGGCATCGAGCTGCGCACTGGTCTGCACCTTGTTGGGCTTGTTGGGGTCGCTGTCGAGCAGCCAGAACGTGCGTGTGAGCATGTACCCGGTGCCCTGCGAGGCGATGAACACGAGCAGCAACGTGGAGATCACCTCGGGCACTTTGCGCCAGTACTTCAGCAGTGCGGCGAGACCAGCCCACAGCGCACCGCCGGCAAAGCCAGCGACCAATGCGAGCACCAACACCAGCGGGCCCGAGCCGCGGGTGGCAACCATCGCCATGCAGGCGGCACCTACTGCCACCTGGCCTTCCTGGCCGATGTTCACCAAGCCGGCGCGTGTGGAGATGATGGCGCCGAGCGCCACGATGAGCAACGGCGCCGCTTCGGTGAGCGTGAGTCCCCAGCGGCCTTTGCGGCGGAAGGCACCGTCGAAGAAGGCGCTCACCACTTTCTGCCATGGGCCACCGGTGAGCTTGATGAGGATGGCCGACACGAGGAGCGCCACCACCACGGAGATCACATACAGGCCGATCAGTTTGGCGACGCCTTGCGCCCGGCTGCGTTCAGTGTTCGGCATGGTTCTCCTCGTTGGGCAACGACGATTCAGCGGGCACCTCGACGCCTCCGAGCAACAGACCGAGCCGCTCGGAGGTTGCGTCGGCGCGGTCGAGCGCACCGATCACTCGACCCCGCGACATCACCACGATGCGATGGCTGAGGTCGAGGATCTCTTCCAGTTCGGTCGAAACCAGCAGTACGGCGATGCCCGATTCGGCGGCAGCGCGCAGGCGGCGGCTCATGTATTCGATGGCACCCACGTCGAGCCCGCGTGTGGGCTGCGCGGCCACCAACACCTTGGGGCTGCTACTCAGTTCGCGAGCCAGCACCACTCGCTGCTGGTTACCGCCCGAGAGGCTCGAGAACGGTGCATCGGGGCCGGCGCCGACGATCTCGAACTCGTCCATGAGGCGCAGTGCTTCGCGGCGGCGGGCGGCATCGTTGATGAGACCGCGCCGAGCCACTGAATCGATGCGATCGAGCAACAGGTTGTCGGCGATCGACATGCTGAGCACGCAACCCGAGTCGTGGCGGTCTTCGGGCACCACAGCCACACCGGCGCGGGCCATGGCACCGGCACGGCGGGTGTCGACCACGGTGCCATCGACGGTGACGGTGCCCTCGTCGAGGGTGACAAGGCTCGAGAGCAGGTCGCCGAGTTCGCGCTGGCCATTGCCCTCCACACCGGCCACACCGACGATTTCGCCGGCGCGCACCTCAACCGACAGGCCATCGAGCACGGTGACACCGTGGTGCGCCACACGTGCGCCGTCGATGCGCAGCACCACCGGCCGGTCGGCCACGGCGGCTGCGTCGGCGCGGTGCGCTGCGGCGGTGTCGACGATGTCGCTCGCGCCCAGGGCCGCAGCACTGTCGCGCAGCGAGACCTCGCGCCCCACCATGGCCCGCGCCAGCTCTGCGGCAGTGGTGTCGGTGGTGGCACGTCGCTCGACCACCCGACCCTGGCGCATGATGGTGACCTGGTCGGTGGCGTGCAGCACCTCGGCGAGTTTGTGGCTCACCAGGGCCACGGCACGCTGTTCGGCCGCCACCACATTGCGCAGGGTGGCGAACAGCTGCTCGCTCTCGGCCGGGGTGAGCACCGAGGTGGGTTCATCGAGGATGAGAATCTTGGGGTCGCGGCGCAAACACTTGATCAGTTCGACGCGCTGACGCAGCCCGGCCGACAGGTCGCCCACGCGCCAATCGGGGTCGATGGTCAGGCCGTAGTGTTCGGCGGTCTCGGCCACACTGGTCCGAGCGGCGCGCCGGTCGAAGCGACGATGGTCGCCGAGCAGCACGTTCTCCCACACCGTGAGCGACTCGACGAGGCTGAGGTGCTGGTGCACCATGCCGATACCGAGATCGGCGGCAGTTTGCGGGTCGTGGATGACGGTGGGTTCACCGGCAACCGTGATCGACCCGTTATCGGGCTGGACGAGCCCGATGAGAATCTTCATGAGGGTCGACTTGCCCGCACCGTTCTCGCCGAGGATGCCGTGGATGGCCCCCGGGAACAGTTCGAGGTCGACATCGCTGCACGCCACCACCGAGCCGTAGCGCTTGGTGATGGTGTGCAACTGCACGGCAGGGACGGGCGCCGTAGCGCCCGTCCCCACCGCGGAGTTCACCGAATCGGTCAAACGTCAGCCGCCTGCGTAGGCCTTGCCCTTGATCGCACCGAAGTCGGCTGCGAAATCGCCCGCAGCAATCTTCTTGTACAGCGCGTCCATGGCAGCCTTCTGGTCGGCGGTGGGGTTGCAGATCTCTGCACCCGGCTCGGGGTCGACGCCCACGTGGAACACGCGGGTATCGCCTTCCTTGAACTTGCCGTCGAGGAGTTCCTTGAAGATGGTGCCGAGGTAATCGCCACCGTCGAACTTCACCTGCATGTCGTACTTGAGGTCGGTACGGGCGCAGCCCTTCGACGAACCAGCAGTCATGGTGATGATCTTCTTCTCGTTGGCGATCTTCACCACGGCCTCATGTGCACCGCCGAGGTACGGGTACACGGCGTTGGCACCGGCCGAGATGGCAGCGTTCATGGCTTCGGTGGCACCAGCGGTGTTGTCGAAGTCGTAGGGGCGGCTGCCGGTAGGCACGTAGGTCATGGTGTAGCTCGGGTCGACGCCCTTCAGGCCCTCTTCGTAGGCCAGGTAGGCCTCCTTTTCGAAATTGAGGTCGCAGCAGCCGAGGAAGGTTGCCTTGGTGCCGCCGCTGGCCTTGAGCAACAAGCCGGTCGCGTAGCCAGCGGTGTAGCTGATCTCCGACGAGTCGTCCTGGCTCTGGGCGAGGCCCGGGTTGCTCGGGTAGCCGGCGCCACAGTTGCAGTACCAGAAGATCTTGTCGTACTTGGTGACGAGATCCTTCAACGGATCGGCGATGGAGCTGGCGCCCACGAGGATGACGTCGACGTTCTGCTCGGCCAGGTTGGTGAGCTCGGTGGCGGCATTCTCGGCAGCGATCTTGTCGATCACGATGGGCGTCTCGAAGCCGTTGTCCTTCGACACCTTGGTGGCCTCATCGACCAGCGCCTGGTAGTAGGCGCCGTCGTCCTTCGGGCCGGCAGCGGCGATACCGAACTGCACCTTGCCGTCGCCATTGGCGTCGAGCAGCTTGATGGCGTCGTTGGTTGCGGCGGTGGTGGGTGCCTCGGTGGATTCCGCAGCAGTGGTAGCCGGGGCTGCCGTCGTGGCCTCCGCCGTGGTGGCTGCGGCCGTTGTAGTGGTGGTCTTGTCGCTACTGCAGCCGGCGGCGACGAGGCCGAGCGCAACGAGCGCAGCGGCGGTGAATGTGGATGCTTTCATGTGTGAAGTTTCCCCCTGGAGGTGATGTTGGTGGTAATCGCTCGTGCGCACAACCATGCGCAGGTTCGATGGCACGAGCGGGTTCGATGGGCGTTACAACGCGTTCGGCAGGCTCACCTCCTCAACTCGTCGACCATCGATTTCTTGTGGGCATACGCCCGCGTCAGCGGTTCGCCGGCGGCCAAGGCCTCGGCGACCTGCTGCTCGGCTGCGGCATAGCGCCGCGCCGCATCGAGCACCTCGTGCACGCGCTCACCGGCGATGCGCACGCATCCTGCTGCATCGAGCACCACGACATCGTCGCTGGCCACCGCCACGCCGCCGATGTTCACCTGCCCACCTACGGCCACGATGTGCGCACGACCCCCCGGCCCGGCGATGCGCTCACCCGACGCGTACATCGGCAACCCGATCGCTTCCACTTCGGCGCGGTCGCGTACCCAACCCTCGACCAGCGCAGCCTGAGCACCCTGCTGTTTGGCCGCCATGCTCAGCAGTTCGCCCCACACAGCCCCGGGCGCATCTTCGGCACCGGCGATGACCAAGGCCGTGTCGCGCAAGTCGTTCGACAGCACGTCGTAGATGGGCACCATGCCCGGCCCCTCGGCGCCGACGCGCACCTCCACCGTGAGCACGCGCGCCATCGTCGACAGCGGTGCCGGCGCGATGGGCAGCAACGGTGGCGTGAGCCAGCCGTCGAGCCCCCAGAGCGCGAGCACATCGGCGATGGCCGAGGTGGAGGGCAGTTCGGTCATGCAGGCCAGTGCTTCCGGTAGTGCTCGATGAGCCACTTGTTGAACTGCACGTGGCTCTCTTCCTGCCACGAGTAGCGCCCACGAGCGGCGAAGCGGCTGTGCATGCCCAACTGCACCTTGGTGGTGGCGTCTTGGTCTTGCCTCACGAACACCTGCACGCCCGCGTCGCTCATCTGCAGCAGGTGGTCGAACATGGGGTGTTCGAGGGCCGTGGGGTGGAACAGGTACCCGATCTCGAGGTCGATGGTGTCGGCCGTCTTCGGGCGCACGATGAAGAAGAATGCCTGGTCGGGTGCCGTACCGAAGCACAGTGTGGGCGGCATGAGTGCGAAGGTCGAGCGCGTGCGCTCTTCCTCGGTGAGCTGAGGGAACACCGGCATCAATGCCTTCGTGGTGGCGTTGAACCCACCGTCGATGTGCGTGTAGCCGTTGGTGCGGAAGATGACGTTCGAACCGGGCTGCCAGTCGACCGGGAACGCCGCCAGCTCACTGGGGCAGAAGTCTTGGATGGTGTGGTGCAGCTTGTTGGCGTGGTACCCGTCGTTGAAGTTCTCGAACATCACCTTCCAGTTCCACGGCAGGTCGGTGAGCGTGAACGTGCCGGGGCACACCGTGTTCTCGAGGTCGTAGTGCTCGAGGTAGGGCGTGTAGGTGGCGAGCGTCGGTGCCAGCGGTTCGGCGTCGAGGTCGAAGTGCACGAAGACGAACCCCTGCCACAGTTCCACCTTCAGTGGCGGGAGCGGGAACTCCTTCTTGTCGAAGCCCTCGGTGCGCTCCATGGCCGGCGCGCCGAGCAGCCGCCCGGTGAGGTCGTAGCTCCACAGGTGGTAGAGGCACGTGAACTTGGTGCAGTTGCCTTCGTCGGCAGCAACCTGCATGCCGCGGTGTTGGCAGATCGACGAAAAGGCGTGCACCTCACCGTCTTTGGCGCGGGCCACGATGATGGGCTCGCCGTTGGCCGTGGTGGTGAAGTAGTCGCCCACGTTCGGAATGCGGCTCGCCCGGCCCACGCACTGCCATTCATGGGCGAACACGGCCTCACGCTCGAAGGCCAGGAACTCTTCCGAGGTGTAAATGACCGGTGGCAGGGTGAGTGCGGTGGCGAAGTTCGTGACCGACGCATCGAACGATGCCAACAGGTCGGCGGTGAGATCGGTCATGCGAGCGCCCTTTCGACGTCGGCGGCGGACGAGGACTCGGCGGCACCATATCCACCGCCGCCGGGCAGGTCGAGTCGCACCACATCGCCCGGCTTCAGGGTCACTCGAGCCTGGGTGCGCACCGGCTCGCCGTTCACGGTGAACGACCCCGCAGCACCCGATTCGCCACCGAAGAGGCCCTGCGGTGCATCCGACAGGCGCGACGTGACCGCATTGAGTTGCCACGAGCGCTCGGTGTCGACGGTGAACTCGATGGTTTGGCCGAGGCCGCCCACCTGTGCGCCTGGGCCGCCGCTGCCGAGCCGCAGTTCCTTGCGCAGGAAGTGGATGGGGGCCGATGCTTCGACCACCTCGATGGGCACGGCAGCCACACCGGTGGGGTACGAACACGCCGACAGCCCCGCCTTGGTGGCGCGGGCGCCCACACCACCGGCGTAGGTGAACATGGCGGTGATGAACGGGCGGCCATCGTCGTGGGTGCCGCTCACCTGCATGGTCCACACTGCGCCCGACCCTTCGGCCATGGCGTCGGCGGGGCGGATCTGGGCGAGGGCCTTGAGCAGCGCGTTGGGCAGGAACATGCCCACCACATGGCGGGCCGTACCGGGCTGCGGCGACACCGCATTCACGATGGAGCCCACCGGGGCCTCCACCAAGATGGGTGCGAGGCTGCCGTGGTTGTTGGGCAACTCGGGGTTCAGCACCGAACGCACCGTGAAGGTGGTGTAGGCGTGCGTGTAGTTCTTCACCACGTTGATGCCGTAGGGACTGGCACCCGACGACCCTTCGTAGTCGACCAGGATCTCACCCTTCACGGGGTCGACCGTGATGGCACACACGATGTCGATGGTGCTGCCATCGGCGAGGTCGAGCACTGCGCTGGCCTTGTAGGTGCCGGCCGGCAGTTCGCTGATGCTGGCCCGGGTGGCGGCCTCGGAGCGGGTGATGATCTCGTCGGCGAGGTCTTCGATGTCGTCGAGATCGTGCCGTGCGCACAGCGCCAGCAACCGCTGTGCACCCACTTCGCCACTGGCCATCTGCGCGTGCAGGTCGCCGGCCATATGGTCGGGTTGACGCACGTTCGAAAGGATGAACTTCCACACGTCGGTGTTGCGCTCGCCGGCGATCATGAGCCGACAGATGGGAATCCAGAGGCCCTCTTCGAACACGTCGCGGCCACCGGCACCGATGCCGTAACCACCCACGTCGGTGTGGTGGATGGTGGAACCGAAGAAGGCGATGACCCGACCCTTGTAGAACACCGGGTAGAGCACCGTGACGTCGAGCAACTGCCCCGCCGTCTTGTACGGGTCGTTGGTGATGAGCACATCGCCCTCGACCAGCGTGTCGGTGGGGAACTCGTCCAACATCGCCGAAGCGGCGCGGGCCAACGAGTTGATGTGCCCTGGGGTGCCGGTGACGGCCTGGGCCACCATGCGACCCCGGCGGTCGAACACGGCGTTGGCGAGGTCGCCGGCTTCACGCACGATGGGCGAGAACGCCGCGCGCTGCAACGCCCTGGCCTGCTCGTTCACGGTGGCGATGAGGCTCTGCCACAGCACCTCGAGTTCGATGGGATCGAACGTTCTCATCACAGACCTCCCTCAGTGCCGCTGCGCTCGGCGATGATGGAACCATCGTCGCCCACACGGGCCGTCCAGCCGGGCCTGATGACCGCGGTGGTTTCACGTTCTTCGATGATGGCGGGGCCCACGATCTGCTGGCCACGGCCCAATTCGGGGCGGCGGTACACCGGCGTGTCGTAGGCAGCCGCGTGGCGCGAGAACCGCACCGGCCGCACGGCGTGCGGCGCGGCTTGGCCTTCGCCCAGGGTGACCTGCGGTTCCACCGGGGCGGCATCGGCGTAGGCCGACAGACGCCAGGTGACGGCCTCGACACCCACATCGGGAATGGTGAGGCCGTAGATGCGCCGGTAGTCGGCTTCGAACCGCTCGACCACATCGGCGTAGGTGCCGGGCCAACCGTCGCCCTCGCCCACCCAGATGGTGATCTCGTTGCCCTGGCCGAGGTAGCGGGCGTCGACGCCGTAGCGGAAGCGGATCTGCTCGGGGGCCACACCTGCGGCCGACAGCACGCGGCGGCCCTCATCGCGCAGTTCGGTGAGCAGGCCATCGCGTTCGGCGAGGTCGGGACCGGGCACGTCGAAGCGGGCCATCGGCCGCACCATCGAACGGGCCAGGTCGATACGCACCGGCGTGACCAGCGTGCCGAATGCCGACAGCACACTGGCGTTCACGGGGAACACCACGCGTGGCGACTCGAGCAGTTCGGCGACACCGCAGGCATGCAGTGGGCCGGCACCGCCGAAGGCGAGCACCGTGATACCGCGTAGGTCGGCGCCCTGTTCCACGGCGTGCATGCGCGAAGCCGCGGCCATGTTCTGGTTCACCAATTCGTGGATACCGGCGGCCGTATCGTCGGCGCTGAGGCCCAGCGGCCCGGCCACCGATTCGAGCGCACGCGTGCAGGCCTCCATGTCGAGCACCATGTCGCCACCGAGGAAGAACCCGGCGTCGAGCAGGCCGAGGGCGAGGTCGGCGTCGGTGACGGCGGGCTTGGTGCCGCCGCGGCCGTAACACGCCGGGCCGGGGTCGGCACCGGCCGATTCGGGGCCCACCTTCAGCAGGCCGAGTTCGTCGACACGCGCCTGGCTGCCGCCACCCGCACCGATTTCCACGAGGTCGACCGAGGGCACCGACACGGGAAAGCCCGAGCCCTTCTTGAAGCGGTAGACGCGCGCCACTTCGAAGGTGTTGGTGAGTTCGGGTTCGCCATGCTCGATGAGACACGACTTGGCGGTGGTGCCGCCCATGTCGAAGCACAGCAACCGCTCTTCGCCGAGGCGGCGGGCGAACCAACTACCGGCCAGTGCACCGGCGGCGGGGCCCGACTCGACGAGGCGGATCGGGGCACGGGCGGCATCGTCGGCCGACACCACACCACCGTTCGACAGCATCATCAGCACCGAGCCGCCGAAGCCTTCGCCGGCGAGCCACTTCTGCAGTTCGTCGAGGTATGGCCCGATGACCGGCATGGTGGCCGCATTGCAGGCCGTGGTGATCATGCGCGGGTACTCGCGGATCTGCGGGGAGATCTCGGCCGACACGCACACGGGTACGCCGAGTTCGCGGCGCAGGTGCTCGGCGATGAGCCGCTCGTTGGCCGGGTTGGCGTACGAGTTGATGAGGCACACGCCCACTGCTTCCACCTTGGCGGCGCGCAACTGCGCCGTGATGGCATCGAGATCGGCGGCACTGGGCACATCGACCACGACACCTTGTGGTGTGGTGCGCTCGGAGATCTCGACGATGCGATCGCGCGGCACGGGCGGCGGCGGGAACTCGATCTGCAGGTCGTACATGTCGTAGCGGTGCTCGTTGCGGATGAGCAGCGTGTCGCCGAACCCGGTGGTGGTGACGATGCCTGCCTTGCCGATCTTGCCCTCGATGAGGGCATTGGTGATGAGCGTGGTGGCGTGCACGATGGGTGCGGTGATGTCGGCGGGCCGCACACCAGCCTTGGCCAACAGTTGGCGCACACCGGTGCGCACACCGTCGAGCGGTGCCGACGGTGTGGTGAGGGTCTTGTCGACCACCACTCGCCCGCTGGCGCGGTCGAAGAGGACCACGTCGGTGAAGGTGCCGCCGATGTCGACGGCAAGGCGCCAGTCGGCGGTCATGTTGCTTCTCCAGTCACAGGTTTCGCAGTGCGCGGCGGGGCAAACACGTCGAGGATCCACACTTCATTCAGTTCGTCGTCGCCGACGAACACGCTGTCGCCATGCCACACACTGAAGGGGGCGAGATACGCGGCACCAGCTTCGAGCACGTGGCGCGTCTGGTCGTCGGGTTCACCGATGCGGAAGTCGAGCGCGCCGCGCATGATGATGCCGAGTTGTTCGTTGGCCACGTGGTTGTGCATCACCGAGCCGGTGGAACCACCGGTGATGCGCCAGAACCACAATTCGAGGTGATCGCCGAGGATGATGCGGCGGCGGAAACCGGGCCGATCGGTTTCGACGAACTGGCTGTCGTCGAAGAAGTACACATAGCGCGTGTCGTTGATGGGGTTGATGGCAGTCACAGCAAGCGCTCCAGCATTCGACGCTCGACATCGTCGAGGTGGGCGACCACGGCGGCCACCGCTTTACGAGTATGTCCTTTCACCACGGCATCGGCGATGGCGCGGTGCGAGTCGGTGGACGACTCGATGATGTCGGCCACTTCGGCCCGGTTCACTTCGGCGTAGAGCAGCGAGGCGAACTCGCCCGAGCCGAACAGCGACGCCAGCGCCTTTGCGTGCACCTCGTGCAACAGTGGGTTACCGCAGGCCCGGGCGAGCAGGGCGTGGAACTGGCGGTCGATCTCGCGGAACTCGACGAGGTCGATGGTGTGCCGCGCGGCGAGATCGCTGATCTGTTCGCGTTCGGCGTCGGTGGCGCGCCGGGTGGCGAGTTCTACGATCGCTGGCTCGATGACCTGGCGCACCTCGAACAGCGAACGAACCAGTGCCTTGCGGTCGTCGCCGGTGAAGTTGATCTCGGGCAGTTGCTCGGCCACCACCGAACGGTTACCGCGACGCTCGAGATAACCGGCGATGACGAGGCCCTGAATGGCTTCGCGCACCGAGGTGCGCGCCACGCCGAACTCTTGGCAGAGCACGCGTTCAGCGGGAAGCGGCGTGCCGGGGGCGAGTTGGCCACTGTGGATGGCATCGGCGAGTCGTTGGCGGATCTCCGCCGACACCGTGCGCCGGGTGACCGGATCGAAACTGGTGGCGGTCATTGCAAGCCCACTTCCGCGAAGCGGGCGATCTCGGCGGCGATGTCGAGCGGGTCGATGATGGCCTGGTGCTCGGCTTCGCCCCAGTGCTCGGGCGGTACGAGCCACATCACCTCGAACTCGAGCCCATCGGGGTCGCGTGCGTACAGGCTCTTGTTGGCTCCGTGGTCGCTGGCACCAACCAACGCGCCCGCCGCGGCGAGCCGTTCGCGCATCTCGGCAAGCTCGTGCAGCGTGGGCACTTCCCAGGCCACGTGGTACATGCCCACCGTGCGGCGGCCGGCCTCACTGGGTGCAGCGCCTTCGCCAATGGTGAAGAAGGCGATGTCGTGGTGATTGTCTGATGCTGGTGCGCGCATGAACACATACGCACCGCCCGGGTGGTCGATGATGGTGGAAAAGCCCAGTACATCGGCATAAAAGCGTTCGGTGCGGCGTGCGTCGCGCACGTACAGCACGGCGTGATTCATCCTAGTAATCGGCATTGGCGAGACCCCTCTCGACGCCGGCTGGCACACGGCAACAGCACGACGTTGGACTGATGGTCTGACCATAGCGCACGGCGGGAGAAGGGGGGAACTCAGCCAAGGATGCTGCGGGCGATGGACGCATGACAACCGAGCGTGCCATCGACCACCTGGGTGACCCCGAGGTCGATGGCTACTGAGGCGAGCGAATAGGCATCGTCGGCCGACAGAGCGAAGTGTTCACGCAACAGCCAGATCATCTGCTCGGCGGCCATGCGCATGGCATCGTCGAGATCGTCGCCGAACCCGTGGGTGAACCAGTGCGTATCGGTTTCGAGCAATGGCGAGGTGTTGCCCACACCCTTCAGCACCGACACCTGGATCACAGCATTGAGCGATGCTTCGATGGCCGTGCCGCAGATCTCACCGTCGCCCTGAGCGAAGTGCGGGTCGCCCACGAACAGGTTGGCCCCCGGCACGTTCACCGGGTAACACATGGTGGCACCGGGGCCAACTCGCCAGTTGTCGACGTTGCCGCCGAATACACCGGGGGGAATCGACGACATCCGCCCTGCTTGGGCCGGAGCCACGCCCATCACGCCGAAGTGCGGCCGTACGGGAACGTGCACCTCGCGGCTGAACGGTTGACGCGCCGCGGCATCGGGCGGGCTGATCACGCCGGGCACGTCGTAGAGCTCACGTGCGGTGAAGTCGAAGCCGAACAGCGGGCTGGCGTACGCGGGGAACGCGCCCTTGGGCAGGTCGTCGAGCCCGTAGATGGTGATCCGCTCCTTGCCGAACGTGGGGTACAGCAAGCCCCAGTTGGCAGCGCAGTTCGAGCCGTAGGGCAGGCGGGGCACCATGTCGATGATGCGCACGGCCAGGGTGTCGCCCGGCTCGGCACCGCGCACGTGGATGGGCCCGGTGAGGATGTGCACGCCGGGGCCACGGGTGTCTTCGGCGAAGCTCGACCAGAGTTCGCGGATACCGTCGTCCATCAGCAGGTCGGGGGCATCGCCGGCGTGGTGGGTGACCGCTTCGACGGCGATGATGTCGCCATCGTTCACGGTGAGACACGGTGGCTGATCGCGGTCGATGTATCCCCAGTAACAGGTGGCGGGGGTGGCGGGCAGCAGATGGCGAGTGGGTGACGCGAAACCGGCGAATTGCGAGCTGAGATCGAACGACATGGCCCCGACGCTAGGCGGAAAACGTTTCGGGAGCATTTCCGAGCCGTGTCGAATCGGCGTTTCGCGGTCTGATGGTCAGACCAACGAACGGGCCGTTACCACCATCAGCGCACACCGTTCGGCCAGCGGGAACACGCCCGCGAGCAGCGTCGGGCGTACGTCGCTGCTGGCCGCCACGGGCGCATCGTCGCTCACGATCACCGTGGAGCAGATGTGCCGCATGTCGCCATGGGCACCCGGCCCCATTGCCGCGCCCGGGCCGAACTCGGTGGCGTGGTCGAGCACGGCCCGCCCACCTACGGTGAGGCGTTGACGCAGCGACAACAGGCCACCAGGCTCGTTGAACCGACCGAGTGCCACCGCGTCGACGAACCGCACGGTGGCCGTGGTGGCCGCATCGATGCTGGTGAGCGCCCGGTGATGGCTGCCCTGCACGCTGACGGTGGGCTCGAGTTCCCAGTCGAGCCGCGCCCCCTCGCCCACGCGCACCGTGGTGGTGGTTGCCGACTGCCCGCCATTGGGTCCGGGCTGCACCAAGTTGGCGCCCACCGAACGTACGCGCACCGATGCGCCGTCGTGCACCACGAGCGACAGTTCGAACATGTCGCCACTCAGTGGCCCCGCCGCAGCGTTCACCACCAGCAGGCTCAGCACATCGGTGCAGTGCGTATCGACCCGCACCACCAGAGGCACCTCGCAGCGCATTCGTTGCAGCACCGAACGACCGGTGTGGTCGAGGCCGACCTCGAGTTCGGTGCGTGCATGCACGGTGGATTCAGCCGGCCTGCCACTGGGCCAACTGGGCCAGTACCCAGTCGGCAACGGCACGGGCGCCATCGGGTGCCACCAGCGACGTGAACTCGATGGGCAGCGTGCCACGCCGCGCCTTGGCATCGCGGTCCATCACACCGAGGTCGGCGCGCACCAGCGGTGCCAGATCGGTCTTGTTGATCACCAGCAGATCGGCGGTGGTGACCCCTGGGCCACCCTTGCGCGGCACCTTGTCGCCGCCGGCCACATCGATCACGAAGATCTGCCGGTCGACCAGGGCGCGACTGAAGATGGCCGTGAGGTTGTCGCCACCGCTCTCGAGCAGCGTCAGCGCCACCGGGGCATGCAGTGCTTCGAGTTGCTCGACCGCATCGAGGTTGGCCGAGATGTCGTCGCGGATGGCGGTGTGCGGGCAGGCCCCGGTTTCCACGGGTGCGATGCGATCGTCGGGCAGCACGGCCATGCGCCGGAGGGCCTCGGCGTCTTCGGTGGTGAAGATGTCGTTGGTCACCACCACGGTCGACACCTGCTGTGCCAGCAGGCGACACAGCGATGCCACCAGCGCGGTCTTGCCGCTCCCTACGGGGCCGCCGATACCGATGCGCAGCGGCCGAGTACCGGGCGAGCCGAAGGCCCACGTGGCATCGTCGGGAAGGCCGTCGTGATGGCCGTGGGTGTGGCCATCGCGCGTGTGGTCGTGCGGTTGGCCGGGCACATGATCAGGAGGCAAAGAGCCTCACCTCCCAGGTGGTGTGGTGCTCGGCGAGGATGTCGGCGAGCAGGCTGGTGGTTGCGGGAAGTTGAGCGGGCGCATCGTGCGCCTGCGCTGCGGCGGTGGCGGCCAGGGCATCGAGGCGTGGCCCCAGGCGGGCGGCCAGCGCATGCACCTCGAACGGGTCGAAGCCCGCCAGACGCACTGCAGCCGTGGTGACCGCGCCCACCAGGTGATGCAGTGTGCACAGCGCTGCATCGTGCGGGGTGAGACCGGCCGCAGCCGCCACAGCACCCAGCGCGATCGGTTGCATCGGCCCCTCTGGGTGCAGGCCGCGCAAGGTGGCCCCGGGGGTGGCCGGCCAGGCTCGTTCGGCGGCCCTCAACAACTGCCGGCCCAGCGACCGCGACACGGTGCGCAATCTCGGCGACGGTGTGCGGATGGCGAGTTCGTGGTCGAGTTCGCCCCACTGATGGGGCTGGGCGCACGCCGCCGCGGCAAAGGCCGCGTCGGTGGGCGCGGTGGTGAGCAACCGGCCGTCGATGAATGTCGCGAGGTCGGCGACGGTGCGCACATCACCTCGCCCGTGGCTCGCCTCCACACCGGCGCTGTGCGCGTGCGCGCCCGTGGGGAACCGGCTGTCGGCCAACAACAGCAGCGTCGCCGTAGTCATCGAACTCGGCTCATCGAACTGGGCTCATCGAACTGGGCTCATCAGAACAGGAAATACCGCTGGGCCATCGGCAGTTCGGCGACGGGTTGTTCGGTCACCAGTTCGCCGTCGATACGCACCGCGAACGTGTCGGGCTCGACCGTGATGTCGGGCATGGCGTCGTTGTTGGGCAGGTCGGCCTTACCGCGGCTGCGAGTGTCGGCCGAGGCCACCAGGCGACGCGCCAGACCCAGTCGCTCGGTCAGGCCATCGTCGAGCGCGGCCTGGGCCACGAACGTGAGGCTCGTGGCAGCCGCGGCCTTCGGCGAGGCCCCGAACATCGGGCGGGCGAACACCGGTTGCGGTGTGGGGATCGACGCATTCGCATCGCCCATGGCGGCCCAAGCGATGAACCCGCCCTTCACCACCACGTGGGGTCGCACACCGAAGAACTTCGGTTCCCACAGCACGAGGTCGGCGAGCTTGCCCACCTCCACCGACCCGATCTCATGGTCGAGGCCATGGGCCACCGCCGGGCAGATGGTGTACTTCGCCACATAGCGACGGGCACGTTGGTTGTCGGCCTCGCCGTCGCCGGGTAGCGCACCGCGGCGGAGCTTCATGACGTGCGCGGTCTGCCAGGTGCGCAGCACCACCTCGCCCACACGGCCCATCGCCTGCGAGTCGCTGCCGATGATGCTGATGGCACCGAGGTCGTGGAGGATGTCTTCGGCAGCGATGGTGCTGGGCCTGATGCGGCTCTCGGCGAACGCCAGGTCTTCGGGTACCGACGGGTTGAGGTGGTGGCACACCATCAACATGTCGAGGTGCTCGGCCAGCGTGTTCACCGTGTGCGGCCGGGTGGGGTTGGTGGAACTGGGCAGCACGTTGGGGTGCCCTGCCACGGTGATGATGTCGGGGGCGTGGCCGCCGCCCGCGCCCTCGGTGTGATACGTGTGGATCGACCGGCCGGCGATTGCCGCCAGGGTCGACTCCACGTACCCGGCCTCGTTCAGCGTGTCGGTGTGAATGGCCACCTGCACACCGGTGCGATCGGCCACGGTGAGGCAGGCGTCGATGGCCGCTGGCGTGGTGCCCCAGTCTTCGTGCAGTTTGAACCCACCCGCACCGGCAAGCACCTGCTCGTAGAGTCCGTCGACCGACACGGTGTTGCCCTTGCCCAGCAGCACCACGTTCACGGGCAAGCCGTCCATGGCCTCGTGTACCCGCGCCAGGTTCCATGCGCCCGGGGTGACGGTGGTGGCCTTGGTGCCCTCGGCCGGCCCGGTGCCACCGCCGATGAGCGTGGTGATACCCGAAGCCAGTGCCTCGTCGACGATCTGCGGGCAGATGAGGTGCACATGGCAGTCGATGGCGCCGGCGGTGAGGATGCGGCCGTTACCGGCGATGATCTCCGTACTCGGGCCGATGATCAGCGTGGGGTCGACCCCGGTCATGGTGTCGGGGTTGCCGGCCTTGCCGATGCCCACGATGCGACCGTCGCGGATACCCACATCGGCCTTCACCACACCCCAGTGGTCGAGGATGAGCGCGCCGGTGATGACCACATCGGGCGTGCCCTCGGCGCGGGTGCGACCCGACTGCCCCATCGATTCGCGGATCACCTTGCCGCCGCCGAACACGGCTTCGTCGCCGCCGATGCACAGGTCGCGTTCCACTTCGATCTGCAGGTCGGTGTCGGCCAAGCGCACCCGGTCGCCCGTGGTGGGCCCGAACAGTTGCCGATACCGCGAGCGCGAGATCTCAACCATCGAGGGCACCTCCGACGTCGCCGCGCAACCCGGCCACGATGCGATCGCCGCCGAATGGCACCAGCGCCACCCGCCGCTCGAGGCCCGGCTCGAAACGCACCGATGTGCCCGCCGGAATGTCGAGGCGCATGCCCCGGGCGGCCGCACGGTCGAGCCGCAGCGCCGGGTTGGCCTCGGCGAGGTGATAGTGCGAACCCACCTGAATGGGGCGATCGCCGGTGTTCACCACCACCAGTTCGAGCACGGGCAGGCCGGCGTTCAACACGATCGTGCCCTCGGGCCCGGTGACCTCACCGGGAATCACGGCGCTCATCGGATGGGCTGGTGCAGCGTGACCAGCTTGGTGCCATCGGGGAAGGTGGCTTCCACCTGTACTTCGTCGATCATCTCGGCGATGCCGTCCATCACATCGGCGCGGGTGAGCACATGGCGGCCGGCTTCCATGAGGTCAACCACCGTGCGCCCGTCGCGGGCGGCTTCGTACACCCACGAGGTGAGGATGGCCACGGCCTCGGGGTAGTTCAGCTTCAGGCCGCGGGCCTGGCGCTTGGCGGCCACGTCGGCGGCGACGTGAACCATCAGCCGTTCTTGTTCGTGGGGCGAGAGGTGCATGGCCGCATCGTATGCAGACGCATGTTTCCGCCGCGTTTCGGCTAGCGCGACGACTGGTCAGAACTAGGACTTGCCTAGAACCAGGACTTGCCTAGAACCAGTACTTGCCTAGAACCAGTACTTGATCGCGTAGACGACGGTGAGGATG
>JBAXQV010000039.1:0-19091 GCA_037131575.1 Actinomycetota bacterium | reverse complement strand
TCTCGGTGACGACGACTTCGTCATGTACCTCGGCGACAACTTGCTCGAACAAGATCTCGCCGCGTTCGTGCACGCCTTCGAGGCCGCCCGGGCGACGGCCGAGCCGCCCACGGCACAGATCCTGCTGAAGCGCGTGCCCGACCCACATCGTTTCGGCATCGCCGAACTCGATGCTTCGGGCAATGTGGTTCGCCTCGTGGAGAAGCCTGCCGACCCGCCCACCGACTTGGCGCTGGTGGGCGTGTACTTGTTCGATCGCACCATCAACGATGCGGTGCGCGCCATTGCCCCGTCGCCGCGTGGCGAACTCGAGATCACCGACGCCATCCAGTGGCTGGTCGACCAGGGCCTGCGTGTGCGTCAGGAAGAGCTCACCGGGTGGTGGATCGACACGGGCAAGCTCACGCCGTTGCTCGAGGCCAACCGGTTGCTGCTCGAGAAGGTCGAGTCGCGTATCGACGGGTCGGTCGACGAGGCATCGGTGCTCGACGGGCGCGTCGTGGTGGAGGCCGGCGCCGTGGTCACCAACTCGACCCTCCGCGGGCCGCTGGTGGTGGGCGCCGGTGCCGTTGTTGCCGACAGTTTCATCGGGCCGTTCAGCGCCATCGGCGACCGGTGCGAGGTGCGCAACAGCGAGGTCGAGCACTCGGTGGTCATGACCGACAGCAAGATCCTCGACATCCAACGCCTGGAAGACAGCCTCATCGGTAAAGATGTGGTGGTGTCGCGTAGCCAGGTTCGGCCACGTGCACTGCGCCTCATGGTGGGCGACCACTGTCAGATCGACGTGGAGTAGGAGAGGGGCACTGTCATGGCGTACATCTACGAGAGCACGGTCATCGCCGGGGCCTGGATCGTCGAACCGGCCATCCACGGCGACCAGCGCGGATTGTTCATCGAGACCTATCGGCGCGAATGGTTCCCCAACGGTCGCGAGATGATCCAGGGCAACCGCGCCAACCGGCAGCAAGGTGCCCTGGTGGGCTTGCACTACCACCTGCACCAGGCCGACTACTGGTACGTGCCGTTCGGGCATGCCCGCGTGGTGCTGCACGACCTGCGTGAGGGCGGGCCCACCGATGGTGCCACCCTCGAACTCGACCTCACCGGCGAGAACCATCAGGGCGTCTTCATTCCGCCCGGTGTGGCACACGGGTTCTCGGCAATCACCGACATGGTCATCACCTACCTGGTCGACGGGTACTACAACCCGGCCGACGAGTTGGGCGTCATGTGGAACGACCCGGCCATCGGGGCCGATTGGGGTGTCACCGAGCCCATCCTGTCGGCGCGCGATCAGGCCAACCCGTCACGCGCTGGCATTCCGGCCGGCCGCCGCCCGTATTGGCCGATGAGGACCTGACATGAAGATTTTCGTCACCGGAGGCGCCGGTTTCATCGGCTCGAACTACGTGCGCTGGTTGCTCGCCAACAGCGACGACGAAGTCACCGTGTACGACGCGCTCACCTACGCGGGCAACCTCGACAACATCCGCGATGTGGTCGACGATCGCCGCTGCCGGTTCGTGCACGCCGACATCTGCGATCAAGACGATGTGCTCGCTGCCATGCGCGGGCACGACGCCGTGGTGCACTTCGCCGCCGAAACCCATGTCGACCGCTCCATCAAAGATGGACATTCGTTCGTGCGCACCAACTGCTTCGGCACCAACGTGCTGTGCGATGTGGCGCGTCAGGTGGAGGTGCAGCGGTTCCTGCACATCAGCACCGACGAGGTGTACGGCAG
The DNA here is from genome assembly GCA_037131575.1 of Actinomycetota bacterium. GTDB lineage: Bacteria > Actinomycetota > Acidimicrobiia > Acidimicrobiales > Ilumatobacteraceae > VFMC01. The sequence continues at coordinate 17,344 of JBAXQV010000039.1, read as the reverse complement.
TATCGAGGAAGGGTCGTTCAACGAAGACGATCGCCTCGGGCCGCGCTCGCCGTATTCGGCCGCCAAGGCCGGCAGCGACCTCATCGCACTCAGCTACTACACAACCCACGGCCTCCCCGTGGTGGTCACTCGCTGCAGCAACAACTACGGGCCGTACCAGTTCCCCGAGAAGGTGATCCCGCTGTTCGTCACCAACCTGCTCGACGGTAAGCAGGTGCCCCTGTACGGCGATGGCGGCAATGTGCGCGACTGGATCCATGTTCACGACCACAACACCGCGGCCGACCTCGTGCTGCGCCAGGGCAACGTGGGCGAGATCTACAACATCGGTGCCGGCAACGAGATCACCAACAAAGACCTCACCTACCGACTGCTGGCACTCACCGGGCGCGACGAGAGTTTCATCAGGCCGGTGGCCGACCGGTTGGGGCACGACCGTCGCTACTCGATCACCCATGCCAAGGTGAGCGCACTCGGTTGGCACACCGAGCACGACCTCGACGAGGGCCTCGCTGCCACGGTCGAGTGGTACCGCGCCAACCGGGCGTGGTGGGAGCCGTTGAAAGAGCGCGCTGCCCTGTGAGGGTGCTCGTTACCGGTGCCGGTGGCCAGTTAGGCCACGACACCGTTGCGGCCTGCACCGCAGCGGGCGACACGGTGTATGCGTTCGATCACTCCACGCTCGACGTGAGTGACCGCGATGCCGTGCTTGGTGCCATCACGTCGCTGCGGCCCGATGCGGTCATCCACTGCGCCGCATGGACCGCGGTCGATGCGTGTGAGAGCGACCCGGCCAAGGCGTTCACGGTCAACGCGCTGGCCGTGCGTTGGGTGGCCGAGGGCTGCCACCGGGTTGGCGCTCATCTCGTGCACATCAGCACCGACTACGTGTTCGACGGCACGCTGCAGCGGCCGTACCACGAGTGGGATACTCCCAACCCGCAGAGTGTGTACGGGCTGTTCAAACTCGCCGGCGAGCGTGAGGCCCTGGCCCTCGGTCCGTCGGCTGCCGTGGTGCGCACCAGCTGGGTGTGTGGCGAACACGGCAACAACATGGTGAAGACCGTGCTCCGGTTTGCGGCCGAGCGGCCCACGCTGTCGTTCGTCACCGACCAGGTAGGGCACCCCACGTTCACGGCCGATCTGGCACCGATGTTGCGTCGCCTCGCCGTCGACCGGCGCAGCGGTGTGCACCACCTCACCAACGCGGGCTCGGTGAGCTGGCACGAATTCGTGCAGGAGATCGTGCGGTTGATGGGCAAGGACCCGGCCATGGTGCTACCCATCCTCACCAGTGATCTCGACCCGCCGCGGCCCGCGCCGCGCCCCGCCAACAGCGTGCTCGACAACGCCGTCGCCCGCCTCGGCGGGTTACCCCCGATGCGCGACTTCCGCGAACCCCTCGCCGAACTCGTCTCCCGCCTGTGGTGATCTGACCACTTTCAGTGATGATTTCGGCTCAAGAGTCGATCAATTTCTCACCCGGCGTCAACGAAGACCTGCATACTGCGCCGCATGGCTGTTTCGGTCGACGACATCGCCCATCTGCTCCGTCGCACCTCCTACGCGTGTACGACCGCTCAGGCGCAGGCCGCGCTCGCTGCGCACGCGGCTCACCCCGACGGCCCACTGGCGGGCATCGTCGACGAACTACTCGGACCCGATGCGCCACCGCCGGTGATGAACGAGCCGGCCTGGCTCACCAAGGACTACGGAGTTCCCGAGGCCGAGGTTTCCACCCGGTGGGTGGGTGACGGTGAGCGATGGTGGTTCGACACGATGGCCGACGCCACGGCGCCGCTGCGCGACAAGATGCTGTTCTTCTGGCACGGGCACTTCGTCACCGAGGTGAATGTGGCGCCGAACCGCGACTGGCACTGGTCGTTCCTGAAGACGCTCTCCCAGAATGCCCTCGGCGATTTCCGGGTGCTGGTGAAGAAGATGTCGATCGAGCCGCTGATGCTTCGATATCTCGACAACTGGCTCAATGTCGTCAACGGCCCGAACGAGAACTTCGGCCGCGAGTTGCTCGAACTGTTCGTATTGGGTGTCGACCACTACACCCAGACCGAGGTTGCCGAGGTGTCGCGGGCATGGACCGGTCACACCATTGTGAACAACGCCTACGCCTTCCTGCCCGCCAAGCACGACAAAGGGATGAAGACGATCTTCGGGGTGACGAGGAACTTCGACGGACCCGATGTGGTCGACCTCATCTGCGACCATCCCGTCAAACGGGTGGAGATGGGCGAGTTCGTGGTGGGCAAGCTCTGGACGTACTTCGCTACTCGGACTCTCCCTGTTGCCGTACGCGACTCGCTCGTCGCAGCGTTCCTGCAGCGGCTCAACATCCGCGATCTGCTGCGGGCGATGTTCCTCCACCCGGCGTTCTACACGTCTGAGGTGCGCGCCGGCTTGGTGCGCACGCCAGTCGATTTCGTGGTCGCCGTGATGCGGTTGAGCAACTGCGATTCGGCTGCCGGCATTCAGCCGAATCGGAACACCACGACCATGGGGCAAGCTCCGTTCCAGCCGCCCAACGTGGCCGGCTGGGGATCGAACACCTATTGGCTTGGTGAGAACATGATGGCTGCCCGCGCGAACTGGTCGGGCTTCGTCGCCAACTTCCTCTCTGCGCGGTCGACCCCGTTCATCGATCCGGCTGCTGTGGCCGATGTCAATGCAGCCGCCGCTGGGGTGTTCGCCAAACTCGGCATCCCGAACCCGGCACCTGCGTCGCTCGCGTCGCTCGTCGATTGGCTCACCGAGGCCCGGGCGAAGAAGTGGAACCAACGCCAAGTGCTGTACCTCGCGTTGCTGAGCCCCGAGTTTCAGTTGGCCTGAGGGAGGAGCGAGCGATGTCTGTAGATCCCGAGTTTTCCGAGATACTCGCCCGCCTGTCGCGGACCGAGCCGCTCACGGCGGCCACGCTCTCGCGCCGTCGCTTCCTCGTCGGCTCGGCGCTCGCCACCGCAGGCGTTGCGCTTGCGTCGTCGAACTTGTTCGGCGAGGCCGAGCGAACCGCGTGGGCTGCTCCACCGATCGGCGACAACGATGGTGTGCTGCTGCTCGTGATGCTCGGCGGTGGCAACGATGCGCTCAACACGGTGGTGAAGGCCACTCACCCCACCTACCTGGCCAAGCGTCCTTCGATTGCGCTGGCGCCTGAATCGGTGCTCCCAATCGCGAACGGCATGGGGTTGCACCCGTCACTGACGAAACTGAAGGCGCGCTACGACCTTGGGCAGGTGGCGGTGGTCCCCGATGCGGGCTACCAGCCGCCGAACCTCAGCCACTTCTCGTCGACCAAGTTGTGGTTCACCGCCACTGGGTCGGAGCAGACACCTACCGGCTGGTTGGGCCGCTGGCTCGATGGACTGCCGGGTGCAACCGATGCCTTCCACGCGTTGACGATCGGCGGTTCGGTACCCCTATCGCTCATTGGTGCGCAGCGTGCCGCCACGTCCATTGGTTTGTCGGCGTTCGACCTCGGGCTGGGTAAGAGCGATGCCGGCCGCCGGGCCTACCTCGACGTGCGCGCACAGAATGAAGGACGCACCGGTTTGGCCGCCTCGGTGGCCGCCGCGAACGGGCGGGTGATCGACCTTGCCGACAACACCGAGCCGACGTACACCCCATCGCTGACGGGGGCGTCGATCGTGAAGCAGCTCGAGCTGTCGGCGCGGCTGATCAACGCCAACCTGGGGGTCCGGGTTCTGAACACTGCCTTCGGCAGTTTCGACACCCACGCCAATCAACTCGCTGCGCACGCCGCCCGACTGACCGAACTCGACGACGCGATCGCCCGATTCTTCACCGTGCTCGAAGCGAAGTGGGCCGACCGGGTGACCATCGTCGTCTTCTCCGAGTTTGGCCGTACCCTCGGCGAGAACAAGTCGCTGGGCACCGACCATGGTGCCGCCGGCCCCATGTTCGTCATCGGCAACGGGGTGAAGGGCGGGGTCCACGGTGCGCACCCGCTCGACGGCCCGATCGACTCGAATGGTCGGCTGCGGGGTGCCACTGATTTCCGGAAGGTGTACGCCCAGGTGCTCGATCGCTGGCTTGCGGCCGACTCGCGCCAGGTGCTCGGTGCCACGTACTCGGGGCTCGATCTGTTCCGGGTTGGGCCCCGCCCACTCGCTCCGCCGCCCACCACCACTACAACGACAGTGCCGGTGACGACGGTGCCGGTGACCACGGTGCCGGTGACGACAGTGGCGGTGACGACTGTGCCGGTGACGACGGTGCCGGTGACGACTGTGCCGGTGACGACTGTGCCGGTGACGACGGTGCCGGTTGCCGACTCGGGCGGACCGGTACCCCAGGGGATGTCGTTCGTGCCCTCGAATCCGGTGCGTCTGTTCGACACTCGTGCCTCGAAGTCGATGGCCACGATCCAGCGTTTGTCGCCGATGAGGGTGAAGGTGGCGGGCACGGCTGGCATTCCCGAGAATGCCTCAGCGGTGGTGCTGAACGTCACGGTGGTGCACGCGCGGGCCGATGGCTTCGTGACCGTGTTCCCGGCCGGCCGCTCGATGCCCGCTACGTCGAACGTCAACTTCGTGCAAGGTGCGGTCGTGCCCAACTCGGTGGTGTGTGACCTCGGTGCCGATGGCGCAGTCGAGTTCGCTTCATCGGTCGGCGGCGTCGATCTCGTCGTCGATCTGCTCGGTTGGTTCGCCACGACGCCGTTGACGGCTGCCACAGGTTTCCGCCCCGTCACACCCAGGCGTCTCGCCGACACTCGCGAAGGCATTGCCTTCGCCCGTGGCACCGGCCCGGGCGAAGTGGCAGTCCTACCCGTCGCTGGGGTGGGGGAGGTGCCCGCCGATGCCTCGGCCGTGGTGCTCAATGTCACCGTCACCGAACCGAGCGATTCGGGTTATCTCACGGTGTGGCCCACCGGTACCGCACAGCCGCCCACATCGTCGGTGAACTGGCGGGCGGGCCAGACGGTACCCAATCTCGTCGTGGCGAGCGTGGGCAGTGACGGCACACTGAGCATGTTCAACTCGGCCGGTTCGAGCCAACTCGTGGTCGATGTCTTCGGCTATTTCGCCCCCGGCCGTGGGGCGGGTTTCCGCCCGGCCGGCCCGCGTCGCCTGATCGATTCGCGAATCGGTCTGGGTGGATTGTCGGGTCCGCTGCCCGCCCGGTCGACGTTCACGCTGCCCGTGGCGGGCCTGGCCGGTGTCCCTGCCGGAGGCAGCCCCACGCTGGTGCTCAACATCACGGCCGTCGACCCGACCGACGGTGGGTTCCTCACGGTGTTCCCCTCGGGTTCGCCTCGGCCGTGGGTGTCGAACCTCAACGTCACGGCCAACCAAACCGCAGCGAACATGGTGTACGCCCAAGTGGGAGTCGACGGTGGGATATCGGTGTTCAACCAGGCTGGCGAGACCCACGTGACCGTCGACCTGTTCGGCTGGTTCGACGCCCCGACCTGACCAGGGCTCGGCTCAGGCCCGGCTCAGGCCCGGCTCAGGCGAGGCCGAGCAGGGGGAGGCAGGGTTCGAGGCCGGTGATGGTGATGTCGTCACGACGCAGACGGGCTTCCCAGTCGGCTCGGTCGAGGCGGAAGTGCTCGATGGAAGCCGCAAGGCCACGGCGCACCCGGATGTCGATTCCGTCGGGTTGGTAGCCGAGTGAGCGGGTGACGCCGAGGGAGGCAGGGTTGTCGCTGAACGCGCCTGTCTTGGCCGCAACTGCGCCGAAACCGGCGAAGCCGAGGTGCAGCGCCGCCTGGCGCAGCTCCTTGCCGTAGCCCTTGCCTTGGTGGGCGCGGCCGAGCCACGACCCGGTGGTGAACAGGCGGCGAATGGCGAAGTCGGCGGTATGTATGCCCGCCACGCCCACGACTTCATCGTTGACGATGGCAGCGAGGTTGAGGTCCCACGCCGCGGCGGTGAGATCACCGCGAGTGCGCCAGTAGTACTGCACCACGTTGTGGCGGAGCTGTTCAGGTTCGGCGTCGGTCCATGCGATGCTGAAGGGCATCACCGCAGGGTCGTGGATGCCCTGCGCGGCGAGGTCGGCCAACTCGAACGCCAATGCGTCGTCGATGTAGCGCAACTCGAGACGCGGGGTGGCGACGCGTAGGTCGAAGAGGGGCCAGATGGTGTTCGCCATGGACCGAGTGTTGCTGCTCGGTGCCCTGGTGGTGAAGGGAATTTCAGTAGGCGGTGGCCATGGCGAGGCGCTCGGCGCGCTGGGCTTCAGCCATGGCTGCGATCTCATCGATCTCGGCCGTGTCGAAGCCGGCCATCTGGCGGAACTTCCGGGCGAGTTGGATGGATGCCTCGCGGGTTTCACCGCGGGCACCGCGGAAGTTGAACAGTCCGTCGACGGTGCGTTGGAACTCGAGTGCTTGCTTCTGGCGATCGGCGTCGTTCTTGGTGATCTCGCGCAACCAGTTCGAGCCCATTTTCACGTGGGTCACTTCGTCGGCGAGCATCCAGTCCTCGGCGTAGTACAACACGTCGTCGTTCATCTCGACGGCGAAATCGCGCATGGTGGTGAACACGTCGATGGCCAGACCCTCGAGTGCCCGGTTCACGCCGGCGAGGCGGAACACCGGGTCGGGATGGCAGGCGGCCTCGAACAGGGTAACGGCTTCGCTGAACTCACCGATGTCGGTGCCCATGTGGTCGCCGAGTTTCAGACTGATCTCCACATGGCGGGCTTCATCCCAGCACTGGCGGGCCATGTCGAGCTTCATGGCGAACGGCGTTTCGTCGGTGGTGTAGTCGAACGCAGTGCGGCCGGCACCCTCGAGTGCCTGGATCTCGCCCACGAAGATGCCGTGCATCTGCCGACGGGCGCGGTCGGCGCACTCGGCACTCGCAGGGTCCATGCGACGCTCTTCGCCGCCACCGTTGGGGCGCTGGTCGGCGAACCGGTCGGCGGTGGTGATGCGATTGAACCGTGTATCGCGGGCCAAGGCTTCGGGAGGCAACTGGGTGCGCATAACCCCAGCGTAACACTGCTGCGGGGGCGACATGCCGCCGAAGACACCGAAGGGAGGGTGCACAATGGGGGTGTGCGCGTCGCCTACACCCTCGAACAGTGCTGGCATCGCGTGCCCGGCGGAACCGCAATGGCGGCCATCCGTGTCGCCGCTGCGCTCGCGGAACATGGCGATGTGCAGCTCATCGGGGTGGCGGGACGGCACCGTCACCTTCCCGACGACCCGTGGACTCCGCCCATCCCCACCGCCCACCTCCCTCTGGCAACGCCGTGGCTGTACGAGACGTGGTTGCGCGCCAAGTGGCCCAAGGTCGAGCGTGCCACGGGCAAGGTCGATGTAACCCATGCCACCGGGCTCATTCCGTGCCCCACCGATGCGCCGCTCGTGGCGACCCTGCACGACCTCGCCTTCCTGCACACGCCCGAACATTTCACCCGGCATGGCAACCGTGTGTTCCGCGACAGCCTTGGCGTGATCAAACGAACGGCCGATCTGGTGCTGTGCAGTAGCCAGGCCACCCTCGACGATGTGGCGGCGGTGGGTATCGGCGCCGATCGGCTCCGACTCGTACCGCTCGGTGTCGGCGTGCAGCAGGCCGACCGGGCCGATGTGACGCGGGTGCGCTCGCTGTATCGGCTGCCCGAGCGATACCTGCTGTTCGTGGGCACGCTCGAACCGCGTAAGAACCTGGCTCGGCTGGTGGCTGCGGTCGCCCGGCTCGACGACCCGGTGCCACTGGTGGTGGTGGGCGCCGATGGATGGGGCGACCTCGAACTTCCGCCGAACGTCGACACCCGATTCGTCGGCTTCGTTCCTGAAGAGGACCTCGGCCCGTTGTACGCCGGCGCGGAGGCGTTCTGCTATCCGAGCGAACGCGAGGGGTACGGTTTGCCGGTGCTCGAAGCGATGGCTCAAGGAACCCCGGTGGTCACCAGTGCCGGTACGGCCACCGAGGAGACCGCCGGCGGAGCCGGCGTGCTGGTCGACCCGCTCGACATCGACGACATCGCCCGTGGCATCAGCGATGCGCTCACCCGCCGCGCCGAACTCGCTGCGCGCGGCTTGGCCCGGGCAAAGCGGCTCACCTGGGCCGCTACGGCATCGCTCACGGCTGCTGCATACCGAGAGTTGGCTCGCTGACCGATGCGCGTCGCAGTCAACCTGATGTGGTGCCTGCCCGGGGCCGTGGGTGGTTCCGAGCAATACCTGGTACGGCAACTCATCGGCATGCTCGATGCCCGGCCCGACATCGACCTCACGCTCGTCGCGCCCGAGGCGTTCGTCGACGTGTACCGCGAGCGTTTGAACCGTTGCCAGTTCGTAGTGGCCCCAGCCGGCGGTGAGCGACGCAGCAGGAGAGTGTGGCACGAGCACACGTGGCTGCATCGTGTGACCGAGGCGTACGACCTGGTGCACCACGGCGGGGGCACCGCACCTCGGCGCGCCCGGAAGCCCTATGTGCTCACCCTGCACGACCTGCAGTACCGCACGTTCCCGCAGTACTTCAGTTCGGTGAAGCGCCGGTACCTCGATGCCATGATCCCCGCGTCAGCCCTGGGCGCGGCGCGCATCGCGGTGCCCAGCGAGTACGTGCGCCGCAGCGTCATCGAACACCTCGGTATCGCTGCCGAACGGGTGCGCGTAGTGCCGCACGGGTTCGAACCCGAACTTGCGGTGGCTGCCACGCCGGAGGCCGAATTGCGCCGCCGGTACGCATTGGGTGACGGGCGCGTGCTCGTGTATCCGGCGATGACGGCACCGCACAAGAACCATCGCTTTCTCATCGAGTTGATGCAGCATCAGTGGGCCGACCTCGACCTGCGCTTGGTGTTCATCGGCGGTTCTGGCGAAGCCGATGCTGAGGTGCGTGCTGCCATGGCAGCAGGCGACGGGCGCACCATGCATCTGGGTCGAGTGAGCGACGCCGACCGCAACGGCCTGCTGGCGATGGCTGAGGCACTGGTGTTTCCGAGTACCTACGAGGGCTTCGGCGCGCCGGTCATCGAAGCCATGGCCCTCGGTGCTCCGGTGGTGTGTAGCGACGCCACCTGCCTGCCCGACATCGTGGGCGACGCTGGCCTGGTGCTGCCCCTCGTCTCCGATGCCTGGGCTGGGGCGCTGGCTGCCGTCGCTGGTCGCCGCAGCGAACTGGTGGCTGCAGGGCAGGCACGAGCGGCCACCTTCACGGCGCGACGCTCGGGTGAAGCCATCGCCGCGGTGTACGACGAGGTGCTGGCATGAACGAGGCACCACTGCGTATCGCCGTACTGTGCCCACACTTCGCTCCCGACACCGCACCGACCGGTGAGGTGATGACCCGCATCGTGCACGAACTGGTGGCACTGGGCCACGAGGTGCATGTGGTCACCTCGCTGCCGTGGTACCGAGAGCACCGCATCGAGCAGGGCTGGACGGGAAAGCGGGTACGCCACGAACACACGCCGTGGGGTTCGATCATCAGGGTCGACCCGTTCCCCGGCACCGACAAGCGCAATCTGCTGCGCCGGGCCGCAGGGTTCGTGGGCTTCTCGGTACTCACCGGGCTCACCTCGCTCCGCGGTGGCCGGGTGGATGCCGTGGTGGCCATGTCGCCGCCGCTCACGATGGGGCTCACCGGTTGGGTGACCCACCTGGTGCGTCGCGGCCCGCTGGTGTTCAACATCCAAGACGTCTTCCCCGATGCCGCCGTGCAGACCGGGGCCATCACCAACGGGGCGATCATCGCTGTGGCGCGCTGGCTCGAACGGGTGAGCTATCAGCGTGCCGCTGCCGTCACGGTGCTCAGCGACGACCTGCGTGCCAACGTGGCTGCGAAGATGCGCCCCTCGCGCCGCAACCGAGTGCACGTCATTCCCAACTTCGTCGACACCGAGTTCATCGTGCCGCTCGACCGAATGACGGCCTATCGAACCGAACTCGGTATCGGCGCCGAACCTGTGGTCATGTACGCCGGCAATGTGGGGTTCTCTCAGTCGCTCGAGTTGTTGCTGGTAGCGGCACGTGAATTGCCCGAGGTGACGTTCGTGATCAACGGCGACGGGGCGGCCCGTCGCGATCTCGAACAACAGGCCGTCGGGCTCTCCAATGTGCGTTTCGCCGGCTATCAGGCCCGAGAACGGGTGCCCGAGGTGTTGGCCTCGGCCGACGTGCACGTGGTGCCGTTGCGCACCGGCCTGGGTGCGGTGAGCGTGCCCTCGAAGACGTATTCCATCTTGGCCGCGGGGCGGCCCGTGCTGGCGGCCATCGATCCTGGTACGGAGGTACCGCGCATGATTGCTGCCTCAGGTGGCGGTCGGGCGATCGGCCCCGACGACCCCGTGGCGTTCGTGGCTGCGCTGCGCGAGATGCTGACCGATGAGGTCGCGCTCGGCGCCCAAGGAGCCTCGGCGCGGGCCTGGGTCGAGCACGCTGCATCGCCCCGCGCGGTGGCCGAGGCCTATGTCCGGCTCATCCGCCAACTGTCGTGGCGTCCCGGAAGGCCGTCGAGCCGGTAGATTTGCCGATCGTGGCCACGTCCTCCTCGTCAGCATCCGCCAAGAAAGTCGCGAAGCTCGCTCAGCGCGACAAAGGCAAGAAGGTTCGCTTCCAGGGCGGCACCATCTTTCCCGCCATCATCATCGCCATCCTGCTGGTCGGGCTGGGGCTCATCGTCTATGCCCGGCAGAGCCGCCCCGATCCCGGTTCGCAGCCCCCGCAACTGGGCGATCACTGGCATGAGGCATACGGCATGTACGTGTGTGATGGCTGGTTGCCCAAGCTCACCGGCACCAAGGAAGAGAAGAACGCCGACGGCACCTTGGCCAGCGCAGCATTCTCCAGCACGGGTATCCACAGCCACGGCGACGGCGTCATCCACTATCACCCGTACACCACCAAGGCCGTAGGCGACCGCGCGGTGCTCGGCGTGTTTCTCGATGTGTACGGCGTGAAACTCAGCGACAAGGAACTCAAACTCCCCGCCGAGCAGGGTGGCCAATCCTTCAAGGTCGGCGACTACAAGTGCAACGGCAAAGACGTCACCATCAAGGTGGTCGTGTGGAACAAGTACACCGACACCGACAACGGCCAGACGTACATCACCGATCTCACCAAGATCCGGATCAAGAACGATGGCATGGTCTTCAGCATCGCCGTGGTCCCGAAAGACACGAAGGTCGCCATGCCCGACTGGGCCAAGGACCTTCCGTCGCTCGGCGCTGTCGACGCCGGGGCCACAGCCCCCACCACGGTGGCTGAGAGCGCAACCACCGTGGCCAGTAGCACCACGGGCGGCTGATGCGCGCCGTCGTGCTCGTCGGCGGTTTCGGAACGCGGTTACGGCCGCTCACCTACAGCGTGCCCAAACCGATGCTGCCGGTGGGGCATGTGCCCATCATCGAACGGCTCATCACCAACCTGGTGCGGGGCGGGGTCACCGATGTCACCTTGGCGCTGGGGTTCAAACCTGAACCCTTCATCGAGGCCTTTCCGTCGGGCACCTGTGCTGGAGCGCGGCTGTCGTACGCAGTGGAACCTGAACCGCTCGATACCGCCGGTGCCATTCGTTTTGCTGCCGATGCGGCGGGTATCGACGACACCTTCGTGGTGGTCAATGGCGATGTGCTCACCGACCTCGACATCGCCCAACTCATTGCCTTCCACCGCGCCAAGGGTGCCGAAGCAACGCTGCACCTCATTGCTGTCGACGATCCGTCGTCGTTCGGTGTGGTGGCGCTCGATGCCGATGGCAGGGTAGAGCGTTTCGTCGAGAAGCCTGCGCCGGGTACGGCACCGAGCAACCTCATCAACGCCGGCACGTATGTGCTCGAACCCTCGGTGCTGGGGCGCATTCCGTTGGGTGAGAAGGTGTCGATCGAGCGGGTCACCTTCCCGGCCATCGTCGAAGCGGGGGGCGTGTTCGCCATGGCCACCGACGACTACTGGATCGACACGGGCAAGCCCGAGCTCTATCTCGCGGCCAACCTCGATGTGGTGGCTGCCCGCCGTCGCTTCGACCGATGCGACCCGGTGGCTCCTGGTGCTTCGGTAGCCGAATCGGCCGTAGTCGTCGAATCGGTGATCGCGGCAGGCGTGCATGTGAACGCCCATGCGCATATCGAACGTTCGGTGCTGCTGGGCAGCGCAGTGGTTGCCGCCGAGGCCACCGTGATCGACTCGGTGGTGATGGGCCATGTGGGTGCTGGCGCAACGGTGATGGGAAGTGTCATCGGTGCCGACGCCGAGGTAGAGGCTGGCGAGCACCTCGACGGGGTCCGTCGCCCGTCGTGAGGGTCATGGTGGTCGGCGGTGCTGGCTTCATCGGCTCGCATCTGGTCGACCGACTCCTGGCCGAACGACATGCGGTGGAGGTGGTCGACGACCTGTCGAGTGGCACCCTGGCCAACCTGGCGGCGGCGCGCTCGGCGGGTGGTGAGCTGAAGATCCACCACCTCGACGTGTGCACGGTCGACTTTCTCACGCTCGTTGCCATGCGCCGGCCCGATGTGATCATCGACCTCGCCTGGGCCCCACCGGGGCGGCGTGAGGCGGGCGACCTGGCACGCGGGTTGCACGGAACACTCAACATCCTCGAAGCTGCGCGCCAGCACGGGGCGAGCAAAGTGGTCACCACCCTGCCGGCGGCTGCGTTGTATGGCGAAGTGCCACCGCGCGAGTTGCCGGTGAAGGAGGGCCGTCCGTGGGAGCCCGTGGGGGCATTGGGCGTGGTAGCCCGGGCCATCGCCGAGCTGTACGCGGTGTATCGCACTCGCTACGAGGTGGAGTTCACAGCGCTGGCGATGACGTCGGTGTACGGCCCGCGTCAACGGCCCGACGGCGGCGTCGTGGCTGCGTTGTGTGCGGCACGAACACGGGGCGAAGTGCCGGTGTTGCACGGCGACGGGCGCCAGAGCCGAGATCTGCTGTACGTCGACGATGCGGTCGACGCGGTGGTGCGCGCCACCCAACGCGGCAGCGGCTTGGTGGTGAACATTGGCACCGGGGTGCTCACCCCCACGCGTGAGCTGTGGCACGCCATTGCCGGGCCCGATGCGCCAGCTGCCATTTCCACACCAACGGGGAGTGACGACATCGCGCGCTTCGCGGTTGCCGCCACCCGGGCCCGAATTCACTTGTCGTGGGCGTCGTGGACCGACGTACAGGCAGGTTTGCGCGCACTCGACCGCGCTGCGTCGACATCCTGAAGATTTCTTCAAGATCGGGCCGGGCGCCTTGCCCTGAGGGGTTGTTCGTCTTTACGGTGTGTTGCAGCGAATGCGTCGAGCATTGCTGACTGGCGGGTCGGTTCTTTCCTTCGACGTGTTTTTCGAACTGAGGGAGCTGACGATGAGGCGGTCAACAGGCATAGGTGTGGTCACCCTGATGGCGGGTGCGCTGCTGGGCGTGATGTCGGTGTCGTCGGCCTCTGCAACCGCAGGCTGTACGGCAGTCACCTACACGTGGAAGGCGACCAACGAGGCCACAGCACCCAAGCTGCAGCGCGGCGGCACGGTCACGTACAACACAGGTGTCACGGTCCCGGCACCCGACCCGGGTGAAACCATCACCGTGTTCTCGTTCTCGTACTCCGCATTCGATCGCCAGCCCGCTGGTACAGCGCCTTCACGTGCCGATCAACTCGAGCGGAATGAATCGTTCGGTATCGCCATCGGCGGTGTGGTCATCGGCGGTGCCACCAGAGATCTCCCCGACACGGTGGCCGAGGGCGCAACGTCGGTGAACGACAGCGGCATCGTGAACGGCGTCAACGGCGGTGCTCCCTCCACGTTGGGCGGCGAGATCGTGTTGAAGCACTTCAGCACCATCTTCGCGTTCGACACCGCCCCCAACTCACTGACGGTCACCGAGGTGGGCGTGTTCGTGAACCGTTGTAAGACAGTCACCACCACGACATCGTCGACCAGCACATCGACTTCTACCAGTACGTCGACGAGCACCACGTCGAGCACCACCAGCACGACGGTTGCTCCCAGCACCTCGACGAGTAGCACCTCGACTAGCAGCACCTCGACGAGCTCTACCACCACGACGATCAGGCCCACCACCACGACGACCGGTAGCAGCACCACGTCGACCAGTAGCACCACCACGTCGGTGGCCGGTGGCGGCCCCACCACCACTAGGCCCGCCACCACGACGAGCACCACCATTGTCGGCGGTGGTGGCCCAACCAGCACCACACCGAGCACCATTCCGGTCACCGGTGGCGCCACCGAGCACGGTCTGATGGGTGCTGCAGCAGTACTGATGATCATTGGTGGCGGCATGTTGATCGTGCGCCGCCGACCTGTCTGAGGCGTCAGCGTGCGGCTGCCGCCAAGGTGGCGGTGGCCAGAGCTGCGGCGATCTCGGGCGTGCTCATGATCGACGGCACCACCACCGGGCGCATACCCGCTCGTTCCACAGCGTCGGCCAAGTGAGCGTCTACCGGGTCGATGACCAACGCTGAGGCAATGCTGCTGTACACGCCCGCTACACCCACCACCGATGCCTCGTGGCCCAGTTCCACCAGCATGCGGTCGGCTGGCCCCTTCAACGCCGCACCACCCACGATGGGCGATACCGCCACCACCGAATCGCGTCGGGCGCGCAGCAGATCGTCGAGGCCTGCCAGAGCGCGCAGCGGCCCGATCGACACCAACGGATTCGACGGAGCGATCACCACCACATCGGCGTCGGCAATGGCTGCGGCAGCATCGGGGTGCAGCGTTGCCGTGGCGGCGCCCTCGAACCTGATGCTCGCCACCGGCACACTGTGACGGAGCTTCACGAAGTACTCCTGGAACGCCACCGTCTCACCGGTCTGCAACGTCACCTGGGTGGCCACGCGCTCGTTGCTCATGGGGATGAGTCGCTCGGGTACCTGCCAGGCTCGCCCGATCTCAGCGGTCACGTCGCTGAGCGAGGCCCCTTCGGCAAGCCGGGCGGTGCGGTAGAAGTGTGTGGCGAGGTCTTGATCGCCGAGGTTGAACCAGGTGGGCGCTGCAGTCGAATGTTCGGGCCGAACTGCCGCGTAGCGTTCGAGTGAGCGCATCGCCACCCACGTTTCCTCGGTGAGGCCCCACCCTCGCTCAGGGTCGATAGCCCCGGCCAGGGTGTACACGATGGTGTCGAGATCGGGGGAAATCGACAGGCCGTGCAGCACGGTGTCGTCGCCCGTGTTCACGATTCCCACCACATCGGCGGGGTCGACGATCGAGCGCAGCGCGCGTAGGAAACGGGCGGCACCTACGCCGCCGCACAATACGGTGATCATCATCGTCCTCCGACGAGTTGGTGATAGAGCGTGGCGATTCCATCGGCGGTGGCCTGCCACGTGAACTCTTGCCAGCGTTGTGCACCGGCTGCGATGAGCCGGGTACGCGCATCGGCGTCGCCCACCACGTCGGTGAGGGCGTGGGCGAGTGCCTCCACATCGTGCGGCGGCACCAGACGGGCGGCGTCGCCCGCGATCTCGGGAATGGAGCCGGCAGTCGATGCCACGATGGCCGTGCCGGCCTGCATGGCATCGAGGAGCGGGAAGCCGAAGCCTTCGTCGAGCGACGGATACGCCACCACGGTGGCGTGATGCATCAGCCACGACCGAACATGGTCGTCGACATAGCCGGTGAGCAGCACCCGATCGCTCACCGCATGCGGTAAGGCATCGATGGCAGCGTGAACGGCAGCGCTGTCATCGCTCTCGCCGCCTGCTAGCACGAGCCGCAACGTGGGGTGCGTCGCAGCCACGATGCCGAACGCCTGCACCAGGCGGGGCAGGTTCTTGCGGCGCTCGAGGGTGGCCACCGACACCACGAACGGTGTGCCATCGAGTTCGGCGATGGGCGGAGGCATGGCCGTTGCTTCAGTGGCCAACGGCAGCGCACCGAGATGCACGGTGTGCACCGCGGCGGCAGGAAACAGTTCGCGCATCACGATGGCGGTGGCGTGCGACGACGTATGCACCACGGCGCCGTCGGCGATGGCTCGACGCAACACCCGGCCGGCGCGAACCACAGTGGGGTGGGCGCGTTCGGGATGGAGTAGGAACCAGCAGTCGTACACCGACACGAGGCGTGGCAGGCGGCTGGGCGGCACCACGTAGTTCGTGCCGTGGATGAGGTCGGCCGGGCCCAACCATCGATCGACGCGCGGCACGGGCAGGCGTTGCCACGAACGGTGCGCTGCGCCGGCGGGAAGAGGCAGGCGGCGCACACCCGATTCGGGTCGTGTGCGGAAACTGATGCGGTACGGCGCGAGGGTGATATCGGTGCGTGAGTCGAGTGCTTGCTGCAGCGCAGCCACGGCGTGCCCGATACCGGTGAGCCTCCCGGCAAGCGGGCCGACATCGAATGCTGCCGTGACGGTCATGATGGTGAGGAACGCTAGCGGGGTCTTCTGCCTACAATGACGTGCCCACCTCCCGCTCGAAGGAATCACCATGGCGCGCGCGTTCATTACGGGAATCACTGGCCAAGACGGTCAGCATCTTGCTGAGTTCCTCCACGGGAAGGGCTATGAGGTGTATGGCATGGTGAAGGGCCAGAACAACCCGCGTATGCACCAGGTGCAAGAGGAGTTCCCGTTCATCGAGGCAGTGCCCGGCGACCTGGCCGATCTCCCGTCGCTGGTGAAGGCACTCGACGTGGTGCAACCCGATGAGGTGTACAACCTCGCTGCCATCTCGTTCGTAGCCATGAGCTTCAACCAGGCCGAACTCACCGCCAACATCACCGGCACCGGTGTGCTGCGCATGCTCGATGCGGTGCGCATCGTGGGTGGTAACCAGAACAATCCCATCCGCTTCTACCAGGCCAGTTCGTCGGAGATGTTCGGCAAGGTGCGCGAAACCCCGCAAACCGAAATGACCCCGTTCCACCCGCGCTCGCCGTATGGCTGCGCCAAGGTGTTCGGGCACGACATCACGGTCAACTACCGCGAGAGCTACGGCCTGTACGCCTGCTCGGGAATCCTGTTCAACCATGAGGGTCCGCGCCGAGGTCTCGAGTTCGTCACTCGAAAGGTCACCAACGCTGCTGCCCGTATCAAACTCGGCCTGCAGAACGATGTGGTGCTCGGCAACCTCGACTCCAAGCGCGACTGGGGCTACGCCGGCGACTACGTGAAGGCGATGTGGATGATGCTGCAACAGCCCGAACCCGACGATTACGTCATCGCAACCGGCGAAACGCACACCATCGAAGAGCTTGTCGAGCGCGCCTTCGCCGAAGTGGGCATCGAGAACTGGCGCGACTATGTGCGTCAAGACCCCAAGTTCTTCCGTCCGGCTGAGGTCGATCTGCTCATCGGTGATGCATCGAAGGCCCGTACCAAGCTCGGCTGGACGCCTGAGGTGACCTTCCCGCAACTCATCGCCATGATGGTGGCCAACGATCT
>JBAXQV010000038.1:0-19243 GCA_037131575.1 Actinomycetota bacterium | reverse complement strand
CACCAGCGACGGAGCGATTTCGAGCGCCGCCGACGTGAGGTCGCGGTAGAACAGGAAGTGGAAGTTCTCATCGGCAGCAACACGACTGAGCATGTCGTAGCCCGCCACGCCCACCGGATGATCGCCGAGGGCGTCTTGCAATGCTCTCCCGGTGTTGCGATGCGCAATGCGGGTGGCGAGTTCTTGGAGGGCCACGTACACGAACCCGTCGATGGGTGAATCGGGTTCGGGTACCTGCCCACCCGACATCTGCGACATCCGGCCGTCTTCGAGTGCACGCGGGTCGATGGCCCGGGTGACGGTCATGAAGTCGCGCATCGCGATTGAGTGCCGGGCCTCTTCCGCAGTCCAGCGGTGCGACCACTCGCGCCAGATGCCCGAGTTACCGAACATGCGGTCGATGGTCTGGAAGTAATACGGCAGGTTGTCTTCGGTGAGCAGGTTCACGAACAGCGCGCTGCGCACCTCGTCGGGCAAGGGTGTTTCATCGGGGTTCCAGGCTTCGCCCTCAGCGAAATCGCGGCCGAGGCTCCACGGTACGTGCTCGTGCGGGTACCAGGGTTTACAGGTCTCGTAGTGCCGCGCCGTCAACCGCTCGGCAACCGGAGTGAGTTCTTCGAGGAGACCCGTTACACCTGACATGACGCGAGTCTACCTACTGGTCGGTAGACAGCAAGTCACCTCGTAGGCCAGATGTGCCGACCACCCGGGTATGCACCGACCCAGAGCGACGTACCCCCAGCACTGCGACTACGGTAGGGCAGATGCACATCGGCCTGCTCACTCTGGGCGACCTGTGCACCGACCCGATCACCGGGCACCGCGCCACCCCTGCCGAACGGCACCGTCAGATCATCAACGAGGCGGTACTGGCCGAGCAGTGCGGGTTCAGTTCGGTGCATCTCGGCGAGCACCACTTCAGCGAATACATCGTGTCGTCGCCCGCCGTGGTGCTGGCTGCCATCGCCGAACGCACCACCACGATGCGCCTGTCGAACGGCGTCGCCCTCGCTGCCAACCTCGACCCCGTGCGCGTCGCCGAGGACTACGCCACCCTCGACGCCATCAGTGCTGGGCGGGTCGAGCCCTGCTTCGGCAGAGGCACGTTGTTCCCCGATGTGTACACCGGCTTCGGCCACGACGAAGCCACCGCCAACGACCGATTCGCCGAGAACGTCGAACTGATCCATCGCCTGTGGACCGAGGAGTCGGTCACGTGGAGCGGTGCGTTCCGGGCGCCACTCGTCGACGCCACCGTCCATCCGCGCCCCACCCAAACACCGCGCCCTCCCATCTGGATCGGCGCCGGCCTCTCCACTGCGTCGATCGATCTCGCAGCCCGGCTCGGCTGCTGGTTGATGCTGCCCACGGTGTTCGGGAACTGGCCGATGTTCCGACCCATGGTCGACCGCTACATCGAGCAGTGGGAGGCCAACGGACGCGACCCCGCCGAGCGCCGCATCGGCTGCTGCAGCCACTTCTTCGTAGCCGCCGACAGTGCCGACGCCAAACGGCGCTGGGCGCCGCGTTACCTGCACTATCTCAACCAGGTCATCGAGTGGCAACAACTCAGCGCGCACCGCGCCGGTACCACCAGCGGACGCTTCCCTCTGCACGACTTCGACACGATGAACTCGACCATCGCCATCTGCGGGTCGGCGGCAGAAGTGGTCGACCGCATGGGCCAGGCTCGCGAAACACTCCATCTCGACACGCAACTGCTGATGCTCGACATGGGTGGTATCCCCGACTCCGAGTTGTTCGAGGCCATCGAACTCGTGGGCAGCAATGTGCTTCCGCAGATTGCTGCAGCCTGACGGCGGCGTGCCCCGTCTGGCGCGCGCCACCCTCCCCGACCGCGTAAATTGCCCACTGTGACGGCCTTGAAGCGACGTGTGGTCACCATCCCGGGCGTAGTGGCGGCCGCCATCGCGCTCGTGCTGCTGAGCCCCCTGTGGTTGGCCGTCGCGCTGTTGGCCGATGCCGTGCGCCTCCGGTGGCGCTTCCCCATTGCCCGCCTGCTGGCGTTTGCCACATGCTGGGCATGGCTCGAAACCGCAGGTGTCCTGAGCGCCGCATTGCTGTGGCTCACCGGGCGACGAGGCAACCACGAACGGCACTATGCGCTGCAGCGCTGGTGGGCTGCCAACTTGATGAGTGCACTACGCATGACCACCGGCATCGCCGTCGAGGCACGCTCGGTCGAGGTCTTCAGCCCCGGCCCGGTGGTGGCATTCTGTCGACATGCCAGCCTCGCCGACTCACTGGTGAGTGCATGGGTCATCACCTCTCTTGCCCACAAACACCCACGCTACGTACTCAAGCGCGAACTGCTCGGCGACCCGTGCCTCGACGTGGTGGGCAACCGCCTCCCCAATTACTTCCTCGATCGCGGAGCCGCCGATTCGTCGACCGAACTGGCATCGCTCACCGCGCTCAGCGCCGCGATGGGCCCCGACGACGTGGCCGTGATCTTTCCCGAGGGCACCCGTGCCTCGGCCGGCAAACGGGCGCGTGCGATGGCCAAGATCGGCGAACGCGATCCTGAGCGCGCCGCGCGCCTCGCTTCACTTCGCCACGTCTTGCCGCCTCGGCCCGCGGGTTCCGCCGCGCTGCTGGCCGGCGCCCCCGACGCCGATGTGGTGCTTGCCTGGCACGTTGGCTTCGACGGCCTCGACACCTTCGGCGGCATTCTGCGTCACCTGTCGCACCGACCTCGGCCCGTCGTGTTCGCCGCCCGCCGCGTACCCCGTGCCGATGTACCCAGTGGCGATGCGTTCACCGCGTGGCTCGACAACCGCTGGATCGAACTCGATGAACAGGTCGACCAGTTACTGCGCGACACTGCACCGCAGCCACGCTCTTCAGAAGGGACCCGTTGATGTCTGAAATCAGCACCGCGTTACTCGCCGCCGGCATTGCCATTGTCATTCTGATGGTCGTCACCTGGGCAGTCAGCGTGGCCGTGAAGAACGCCTCCATCGTCGACCTCGTGTGGGGCCTCGGGTTCGTGGTGGTGGCGTGGACGGTGCACGCCTCCGTTGGCGGCTACGCGCCGCGCAAGTGGCTGCTCACGCTGCTCACCTCCATCTGGGGGCTGCGCCTGTGCGTGTACCTCACGTGGCGAAACCACGGTAAGGGCGAAGACTTCCGCTACCGGGCGATGCGCAAGCACTGGGGTCCGAAGTTCTGGCTCATCAGTCTCGGCACGGTGTTCGCGTTGCAGGGCGTGTTGATGTTCATCGTGTCGCTGCCGGTGCAACTCGGCCAGGCCGACGCCACGCCCCGCCACCTCGGCGTGCTCGCTTGGTTGGGCGTCGCCGTGTGGTTGGTGGGCATGTTCTTCGAGACGGTGGGCGATGTGCAGTTGGCGCGCTTCAAGGGCAACCCGGCGAACGCTGGCAAGGTGATGAACCAAGGGCTGTGGCGGTACACCCGGCACCCCAACTATTTCGGTGATGCGTGCGTGTGGTGGGGTATCGCACTCGCCGCATCGGAAACCGGCACCGGAGCATGGGGTTTCATCGGCGCCATCGTGATGACCGTGCTGTTGCGCCGGGTCTCGGGTGTCACCTTGCTCGAGAAGTCGTTGGTGAAGCGCCGCGAGGGCTACACCGAATACGTGGCAAAAACCTCTCCTTTCATCCCACGCCCGCCGAAGCGCACCGCGGGCTGAACCGAGCGCGGCGGCACTGCTCGAGGGTGGTCAGTCGGTGCCCGGCCGCCGCTTGGTTTCGCGGCCGTCGTCGCCGCGGTAGCCGGCTGGCAACGTGAGCGCCAGTTCGGCGTCGGTTGGCGTGTGGCGCACCCTGCTCTCTTCGGGCAGCAGAGCCATGATGGCCTTCATGATCTTCTTCGTGTCGACGTCGGGGTCGGCATGCTTCAGCCCCACTTGTTTGCCGACGCGCACCGTGATGGACGGCGGCGACATGACGTTGAGCACATTGGGCACGCGAGCCGAACGCGGCCACACTCGCTCGGTGCCCCACAACCCCACGGGAATGACTGGTGCGTCGGTGAGCGCCGCCAACCGTGCCGCACCCCAGCGACCTTGCAATTTCGGGTCGAAGAAGGCATGCCCGCGAGGAATGGTGCCCTGCGGCATGAGCGCCACCATGTCGCCCGCCGAGAGCGCTTCGGCAGCCGCACGCAATGGTTCATCGGAGCCACTGGCACGGTCGACCCTGATACCGCCCATGGCCGCTGCTATCTGGCCGATCACCGGCGCGTCGAATACTTCCTTCTTACCGAGGAACCGAACGGTACGCCCCGTGCGCGCCACCATCACGGCCATGGCTGCCACGTCGAAGTAGCTGCGATGGTTGGCCACCACGATGGCCGGGCCGCTGCTGGGAATGTGTTCGGTGCCGGCGATGTCGAACGAGGCATACGGGAACATCACCGGATGGCAGAAGCTCAACGCCAGGCGCTGTATTTCGAGGTTCACCACGGGAATCTTCGGCAGCGATGAACTCGACGCTGCGGCCGACAGGTCGAGGGTGGGCCACCGCCGGGCGGCGGCCATGAGCACCATGCGCGGGTCGGGGTTCACCACAAAGGGGTGCCCGACGGCGGCGAGCAGTGGCGTATCGAACACGCTGTCGCTATACGCGTAGCTCTCGCCGAGCGAGACATCATTGCTGGCCGCCCAAGCTTGCACCGCGGCCAATTTTCCGGCGTTCCACACGAACGGGCCCACGATGGTGCCGTCGTAGGTGCCGTCGGCGTTGACGCCGTAGCGGGTGGCGACCACTCCGTCGAGGCCGAGCAGATCGGCCAACGGCTTCACCAGGTCGTAGGGCGTGGTGGTGGCCAACACGACCTTGCGGCCGGCTGCCTTGTGTTCGGCGATGAGCGGTTCGGCCAAGGGTTGCACCATGGCTCTCAATGACTGCGCGGCATCGACCGCGGCGCGTTGCACGGCATCTTGCTGCTTGCCTTTGGCCAACACCGCTGCCTGACGAGCCAACACCATCGACGGCACGGTTTCGCCCACCGTGTTGAACAGCTTGAACAGCGCACGTTCGCCCGGGATCGACCGGTTCACCAACCCAGCGGCCTTCATCGCTGTGGAGAACACCTCACCCGAGGCGCCGGCCACCAGGGTGCGGTCGAGGTCGAAGAACGCGGCGCCAGTCATAGACGAATCACTGTAGGCCCAGGTCAGCCAACTTGGCTATGAGAAATCGGCGGCGCATGAGGAGGAGGAAAACGGGAAAGACCCCGCCTTGGGGAAAGCGGGGCCTCTCAACCTGAACCCGGTGATTTGGGGGAATCACCTTCGGGGTTCTGTCGAGCAAGTTGTTGGGGGACAACTCACTGCGATCTACATGTGAAAGTATGCACGTGAACGAGTGATCTTTCAAGTCGTATTCGCGGATACTTGGTATCATTTTTAGAGATGGATCTCCGCCAACTCTCCACCCTGGTCGCCATCGCCGACCACGGGTCGTTCTCAGCCGCCGCACGGGCGCTGTACACGGTGCAATCGAATGTGAGCGGCCACATCGCCCGGCTCGAGAAGGAACTCGGCGTCATTCTGGTCGACCGCCAGCGCGGTGGCCTCACCGACGACGGCCTCGTCGTGGTGGAACGAGCCCGCCGCGTACTGCACGAACTGGAAGACATCGCTGCCGATATGGCCTCCCGAGGCGACGAAGTGTCGGGCGACGCGCGACTCGGTTCCATTGGCACCACTGCCCGCTGGATGCTGCCCACGCTGCTTTCCCACATGGAACGCACCCACCCCGCTGTGCACGTGACCATCTACGAGGGCAACACCACCGGCTTGGTGCCGCGAGTCGTGTCGGGCCTGCTCGACGCCGCTGTGGTGCACCTGCCCGTCGACGACAACGACGTCTCGGTCACGCCGCTGTTCGCAGAAGATCTAGTACTGCTGGTGCACACGCGCCACCCACTTGCCGAACACGACACCATCCGCCTCCCCACCCTGGCGCAGACTCCCCTGCTGTTGCCCCCTACTGGCACCGCAATGCGTCGCATCATCGACCGGGCCGCCGGCGCGGTCGACGTGCAGCTCACCGCCCAGGTGGAAATCGACGGTGTGCGTCTGTTGGCATCGCTGGCATTCGAGGGCTATGGCGCCGCCATCGTGCCGGCCACGGCCATTCCACGGTGGTTGAAGGGCGATTTCAAGCGCATCACCGTGCCCGAGCTTCCCCGCCGCGTGGTTGGTTGGGTACAGCGCAAGCGGCCGTCGCCGAGCGCCCCCACCCGCGCCCTGGGTGAAGTGCTCCGCGATGTCATCGACAAGCAGGGCGCCAAACAACCAGGGGTACATGTGGGCGCCGACGCATTCCCGTTCTCATCGCAGCGATCGAGCTAGAGCCACGCCTCATGGCGGGGCGCACCTAGGCTGGGCACATGTCGTCGGTGCGGATCAGAGCGCAGGTGCCCAGCACCGTGCAGGTCGACACTCGCGAACTCGACGGACGACCTGTGGTGTGGGCCGACCTCGACGCGGTCACCCGACATGGCGCACTGTCATCGGCCTCATCACTCCAGATCGAGGCGGCGGCCGCCATCGCGCGCAAAGAGCGGATGCCGTTGGTCGCCGTGGTTCGTTCCAGCGGTGCCGACATCGCCGAGGGCATGGCCGCACTCCACGGCTGGGGGCTCGCCGCCAAGGCCATCGCCGACTGCTCGGGCGTGGTGCCAGTGGTCATGATCGTCGACGGCCCGGCGGTGAGCGGACCTGCGCTGTTGCTCGGCCTCGCCGACTTCGTGGTGATGACCGAGGAGTCGTACGCCTTCGTGAGCGGGCCCACCATGGTGGCCGAGTTCACCGGGGTGGCCATCGGCCACGACGAACTCGGCGGTTCGGCCAGCCACGCTCGCTACAGCGGCACCGCCACACTGGTGGCACCCGATCTCGACACCGCCGTGGAGATGACCGCACAACTCCTCGCCTATCTCCCATCGCACAACGATGAAGAGGCTCCGCTGTGGCCCACCGACGACCCCATCGACCGCGATACGGCTGCTGCGGGCGCGCTGATGCCTGCCACATCGACCGGTAGCTACGACGTACGCGATGTCATCCGCGAACTCGTCGACGATGGCGACATGCTCGAACTCCGCGCCCGCTGGGCCACCAACGCCGTCACGGCCTTCGCCACCATCGGCGGCATGCCGGTGGGCATCGTGGCCAATCAACCCATCGCCCTGGCCGGCACGCTCGACATTCCCGCATCGCAGAAGGCCGCTCGTTTCGTGGCCTGTTGCGACGCCTTCAACCTGCCCATCGTCACTCTGGTCGATACGCCCGGTTTCTACCCCGGCAAAGACCTCGAATGGCGCGGCATGATCCGGCACGGAGCACAGCTCGTGTTCGCCTACGCGCGGGCTACGGTGCCGCGCATCTGTGTGATCCTGCGCAAGAGCTACGGCGGCGCCTACATCGTGATGGACTCGAAGACGATGGGGAGCGATCTGTGCCTCGCCTGGCCGTGGGCCGAGCTGGCGGTCATGGGCGCCGGGCAGGCTGCGGCCATCCTCCAACGTCGGGCCACACCTGCCGAGCGCGCTGCTTTCGAAGCCGACTACACCGAGCGACTCCTCAACCCGTACATCGCCGCCGACCGCGGCCTGGTCGATGCGGTCATCGAACCGGCCGAAACTCGCTCGGTCATCGGCCATGCCCTCGAAGCGCTCATCGATAAACGCGAGCATCTGCAGGCCCGCAACCACGACAACACTCCGCTATAGCGGCGGCACCTGCGGCGGCGGGAACGGTGTTCCACCGGACGCAAAGGTGATGACCACACTGGTTCCACCGAGCGGGCTGGTGCCGATACGCAACGAACCGCCGTGAGCCGTAGCCACCTCATTCGAGATGGCCAGGCCGAGCCCGGAACCACCGGCGTTGGTGGCACCGCGTTCGAACCGGCGCATCACCCGTTCGCGTTCAGCAACTGCGATACCGGGGCCGTTGTCGGCCACCGTCACCGAAGCGCCATCGACCCGTACGTCGAGATGTTGCTGACTGCCATCGAGTGGCTTGCCGTGCACCAACGCATTGCGCACCACGTTGGCAACCGCGAGATGCACGCCGTCACGCCACGCGCGCACCGGTGGCCCCTCGACCACATGCATCTCGAGCACGGTGTCTGGGGCTCGGCGCGCCTCGTCGGCCACCACTCCATCGACCAGATCGGCCAGGTCGACCAGTTCGAACCACTGCGGGTCGGCGAACTCGGCATCGGCCAATGCACGCACTGCCGCTAACGATGAACCCATGCGTTGCAACTGTGTTCTCGACACCTCGATGAGTTCGGTACGAGTGGCTTGGTCGGTGCGCCCATCGGCAGCGATGTCGAGGTTGGTCATCGCGCTCTGCAACGGGGTACGTAGTTCATGTGCCGCAGTGGCTGCGAACCCGCGCGCCGCCTCGAGCGCTGCACCGCGGCGTTCGGTTTCGGCTGCCAATCGGTGCAAGTTGTCGTCGAGCGCAGCAGCCACCTCGTCGACCTCAACCGCGCCGTACTGGCGCGAGATGTGCCAACTCGCCGGGGTGCCGGGATCGAGCGCTGCGGTGTCGCTACGCAAGCGTGTGAGCGGGCGTGCCACGATGAGGCCGAATGCGTACCCGATGGCACCGGCACCCAGCGCACCGAGGAGCCCCAGCGTGAAGTTGCGGCGACGCAGTTTGCGCGCCGCCGCCTCGGTCTTGCCGAGTGGTTCCACCACCTGCACCAACGTGCGCGCGCCCTGTTGCGGCACATCGACGACTTCCACCGTGTAGAGCCGCCACCGTTCGCGGTCGGCGCTGACGGTCTGCCATCCGGTTTGGGTGATGGCCGGTAGCGGCTGCGTGGGCAACAGGCCCAGCGACACCACCTTGTCGGCCAGCTTCACTCGCGAGCCCTCCACCGCCTTGCCGAGCTCCGACTCCGCGAGGCGCTCTGCCACGGCAGCGAGCACCGGCGCGTTCTCGGCACGCTGCACCAACTGGCGGTCGACGCGCTGGCGCAACTCGGTATCGACTTGGAACTGCGTGATGACGGCAATTGCCACGATGGGCACCACCGAAGCGGCAACCGCAGCGAGCGCCGTACGGGTGGCGAGGCGCATGCTCAGCGGCCCTTCAGCACGAACCCGACACCACGCACGGTATCGATCATCGCGGGCGCGCCCGCAGCAGCGATCTTGCGGCGCAAGTACCCCACGAACACGTCGACCACATTGGTGTCGACATCGAATTCATACCCCCACACCAACTCGAGCAGCTTCACGCGGCTGAGCACGAGATCGTGGTTGGTGGCCAAGGCCAGCAACAGGTCGAACTCGCGGCGCGACAACTCGAGGCGTTGCCCATCGACGGTGGCCATGCGTCGATCTTCGTCGATCCACAATGGACCCACCGCGATGGTGCTGCCCTGTTCTCGGCTCGGTTTGGCACGGCGCAGCAACGCCTGCAGACGAGCCACCAGTTCGTCGAGCGCGAACGGCTTCACGAGGTAATCGTCGGCCCCGGCCTGCAACCCGGCAACGCGATCGCCCACCTGATCGCGAGCCGACAGCACCAACACGGGCGTGTCGACATCGG
Source organism: Actinomycetota bacterium (assembly GCA_037131575.1). Taxonomy (GTDB): domain Bacteria; phylum Actinomycetota; class Acidimicrobiia; order Acidimicrobiales; family Ilumatobacteraceae; genus VFMC01. The sequence continues at coordinate 9,675 of JBAXQV010000038.1, read as the reverse complement.
TCGCACGCAGGCGGGTGCACAACTCGATGCCCGACATACCGGGCAAACCGATGTCGACCACCAGCACATCGGGTCGGCGGCGCGCAATGTTGGTGAGCGCCGCCTCGGCATCGCCCACCGCGGCAACCTCGAAACCATTCAACACCAGGCCCCGCTCCACCGCCGTACGCACGGCGACATCGTCTTCCACCACCAACACGCGGCCCGATGGAGATGTCGACACGGGTCAGTCCTTGGCCAACTGTTTGTCGAGGTTGGCCAAGATGGCGTCGATGTCGTCCATGGTCTTTTCGAGCGCAGCAGCCTGAGCATCGGAGACCGCCGGGGCCGCTGGCACAGTCGTCACCCGAACAGTTGTCGCAGACACCGACGGCGCTGGCGTAGGTGCCGGTGCGGGAGCATCGGTGGTGGCGGGCACAGCAGCGACGGTAGTGGACGGCTCGGTCGTCACTGCGGGTGCAGGCGAGGTGGATGCCGCCGACGAACTCGACGGCGATACGCCGAACGACGGCCGGGCGCCGCCACATGAGGCGAGCAACCCGGCCGTCGTTACGGCAACCGACCATCCGAGTGCAGTACGTCGCACTCGGGAAGGCATCACGCAGTGACTCCGTGTGCGGTGCAGATCTGCTTCACGTTGCCGATTTCGGTGAGCTTCAACTGCAGCACCTGCACCATGGCCTGGCGCGTGTCGAGACGACCCTGCAGCAGCGTTGCCTTCTCGGTCTTGCCCTTCGCCGTGGCGTCGGCGATTTGCGCCTGCAGCCAGGCGATGGAGCCCTTGGTGCTCGCGTCGGCCTGCAGACGGGCCAGCGCGGCATTCACCTTGCCCTCAGCGGTGCCGACCCGAGCGCACACCTTGGCCAAGCGGTTGGTGCCGGTGCCCCCGTTGGCGGCGGCAGTGACAGCGGCAACCGTGGGGGCAGGGGTGGCCGGTGCGGCGCTGGCGACCATGGGAACCGCCACGGCTGCGGTGATTGCCAAGGCGCTGAGGCCGATGATCCAGCGGCGACGGCCGTGACCGCTCGAGTTGGTGCTGGTGTCGGTGGTGAGCGAGTCGTTGTTCATGGGATATCTCCTGTCATCGTTCCGGGGAGGTTCCTGCGGATGTGATTCAGCATCGATGTGGCGATTGTGGGGACTCTGAGAGTTCACTGTGACCTCCGTCACATGCACGGAAACCCACGCCGAGTGGTGCCCGAACCGCGGCGCGAACGGACAATCCCACTAGCCTGCCCGCCGGGGAGAAAGCCCCGCCTTCATATCCGTGTCCCCGAGGGAGAAACGTGCCCGACACCATTACCATCACCGACGACCGCACCGGCAAGACGGTCACCGTTCCCATTCAGGGCGGCGTCTTCCCGGCCTCGGCCGTTCGCGAGCTCGACCCGTCGTTGTACATCTACGACCCGGCCTACATGCAGACCGCTGCATGCAAGAGCTCGATCACCTATCTCGACGGCGATGCCGGCATCTTGCGCTACCGGGGCTACCCCATCGAGCAGCTCGCCGAGCACAGCACCTACCTCGAAGTGGCATACCTGTTGCTGAACGGCGAACTGCCCAACGCAGCACAGCTCGCACAGTGGAAGGCCGACGTCACCCACCACACGTTCATCCACGAGAACATGCGGAAGCGGTTCGTTGATGGGTTCCACTACGACGCCCACCCCATGGGCATGCTCATCAGCTCGCTCGCCGCACTCGGCACCTTCTACAGCGACGCGAAGGACATCGAAGACAAGTCGAGCCGCGACAAGCAGATCCTGCGCCTCATCGCCAAGACCCCCACTCTGGCCGCCATGGCCTATCGCTTCTCGGTGGGTTTGCCGTTCGTGTACCCGAACAACAACCTCAGCTTCCCCGCCAACTTCCTCAACATGATGTGGAAGGTGGGCGACGACTACCAGATCGACCCACGCCTCGAGCGGGCGATGGATGTGCTGTTCATCCTCCACGCCGATCACGAGCAGAACTGCGGCACCACGGCAATGCGCGTGGTGGGCTCCAGCCATGCCGACCCCTACTCGGCCGCTGCGGCCGCTGCGTCGGCTCTCTACGGCCCCCTTCACGGTGGCGCCAACGAGGCCGTGGTGCGCATGCTCGCCGACATCGGCTCCATCGAGAATGTGCCAGCGTTCATCGACGAAGTGAAGAGCGGTAAGGGCAGTCGCCTCATGGGCTTCGGCCACCGCGTGTACAAGAACTACGACCCGCGGGCCACCATCATCAAGAAGACTGCGTACGACGTGTTCGAAGTGACGGGCAAGAACCCGCTGCTCGACATCGCGCTGAAGCTCGAAGAGACGGCGCTCAGCGACCCGTACTTCGTCGATCGCAAGCTGTACCCGAACGTCGACTTCTACTCGGGCCTCATCTACCAGGCGCTCGGCTTCCCGGTGGCCATGTTCACCGTGCTGTTCGCCATCCCGCGCACCGTGGGTTGGTTGGCACACTGGCAAGAACTGCTCGGCGACAAGGAGCAGAAGATCAGTCGCCCGCGGCAGTGGTACACAGGCTTGGAAGCCCGCGACTACACCCCCATCACCGGCCGCTGAGCCGCTCGGGTTTCCACTGCACGTGAGCGACCCGGCAGAGCAACCAGAACTCGACCCACACGCACCGCTTGCTCAACCGCGCCCGGCACCTCGCTGGGCCGGGCCGGTGGCGGGCCTCATCGCTGCCTTCGTGGGCATCGGTGTGGGTTGGTTGGTGGCTGCGGCCATCGACGTGGTGTCGCCGCTCGACGCAGTGGGCAGCGAGTTCATCGACAACACGCCGCACTGGTTGAAAGTGCAGGCCATCCGCTGGTTCGGCACCTCCGACAAGACGGCGCTGCGTGTTGGCATGGTGCTCACCATCGCGCTGCTCGCGCTGGTGGTGGGTGCCATCGCGCGGCGGCGGCCGCGCCTCGGTGTGGCCGCCATCGTTGCCTTCGGGGTGCTCGGGGCAGTCGTTGCTGCAGGTCGCCCAGGTGAAGGTGCCGCGGCTGCCCTCGCACCGTTGCTCGGCGCTGCCGCTGGTGCTGCGGTGCTGTGGTACCTGAGCCGCCTGGTTGGCGCGGCCGACCCAGCCCCCGAACGACCGGGGCCGTCGCGCGCACCGCAGGGATGGGACCGCCGCCGCTTCGTGCGGGCGTCGGGTGCCGCGGCCGGCGTTGCCGCCGTGGCCACCGCCATAGGCCGTGGCGTCACCGCAGCACGCGAAAGCGACCAACGCGCCGCCTCCAATGTGCAACTTCCCACGTTGGCCACCGCACCCACCGGCGGTACTTTGCCCGGTTCGCCCAGCGAGCCCGTGGCACCCGAGGGTGCACAGTTGTTCGACGCCACGCCATTCATCACGCCCAACAAAGACTTCTATCTCATCGACACCACGCTCTCGCTGCCCCGTGTCGATCTGAAGAAGTGGACACTCACCATCGACGGCATGGTCTCGAAGAAGCTGAGCCTCACCTACAACGACCTGCTCGCGAGGCCGATGGTCGAACGCACCATCACCATCGCTTGCGTATCGAACGAAGTGGGTGGCGATTACATCGGCAACGCGGTGTGGCAGGGCGTGGCGTTGGCCGATCTCTTGCGTGAAGCCGGGGTCGACCCCGCTGCCGAGCAGGTGTTCGGCACCAGCGTCGACGGGTGGACCTGTGGCTTCCCGGTGAGCGCAGCGCTCGACGGGCGCGATGCCATCATCGCCGTGGGCATGAACGGCAAGGCCCTGCCACCAGAGCACGGCTTCCCTGCGCGCGTCATCGTGCCCGGCCTCTATGGCTATGTGAGCGCAACCAAGTGGGTGCAACGGCTGTCGCTCACCACATGGGCTCAGGCCGAGGGGTACTGGGTGCCGCGTGGTTGGGCTCGCGATGCTCCGGTGAAGACGCAATCACGTATCGACGTGCCGCGTCGCGGCGATCGTGTGCCCGTTGGTCGTACCGCCATCGCCGGAGTGGCTTGGGCACAGCATCGCGGGGTCACCAAGGTGGAAGTGAGCATCGACGGCGGGCCATGGCAGGAAGCACGCCTCGGCAAAGACGTCAGCATCGACGCCTGGCGGCAATGGGCCTACGACTGGGACGCCACGCCGGGCGACCACGAAGTGCGCGTGCGCGCCACCGACGCCACGGGTGCACCGCAGACCGATCAGATAGCCCGCCCCGACCCCGACGGCGCCACCGGGTATCACACCCGACGCATCACCGTGAGCGCCTGAACCCCGCACACCACGTGAAGCTCATTCGGTGATCGTCACCACGATCTTGCCGGTGTTGGCATTCGCCGCCATGTGCTGCTGGGCAGCGGCGATCTGCTCGAAGGGGTACACGCTGTCGATCACCGGCAGCAGCGCGCCCGTGTCGAACAGGGGCAGCATCTCAGCCGCGAACCGGCGGGCCACCGCCACCTTCTCCTCGATCGGGCGAGCACGCAAGGTGGTGCCCACCCAGGTGGCGCGCTTGCCCATCAGCAGGCCCACGTTCACCGGCACGGTGCCGCCGCCCATCAGGCCCACCTGCACGATGGTGCCGCGCAGAGCCACGGCCTGCAGGTTGCGATCGATCTCTTCGCCGCCCACCACGTCGAGCACGGTGTCGAAACCCTGCGGCACTGCGGCCCGAGCTTCACTGAGCCAGTCGTTGGGCGACCGCTCGAGCACGAGATCGGCACCTAGCGCCCGGCACGACTCGGCCTTGCCCGCCGAGCAGGTGACGGCGATACGTGCCCCGATGGCCTTGGCGATCTGTATCGACGCCGTGCCCACGCCGCTGGCCCCGGCGTGCACCAATGCCCAGCGGCCGCTCGACAACCCGCCCTGCAGCACCAGCGCGTCCCAGGCGGTGAGGAACACCTCGGGGATCGCCGCAGCATGTGCCAGTGCCATACCAGCCGGCACGGCGAGCAGTTGACGCTCGTGCGTGGCGATGCGTTCGGCATAGGCGCCGCCCGCCTCGATGCCCATCACTCGGTCGCCCACGTTCCACATGGTCACCCGGGCACCCACCGCACTCACCGTGCCCGCGAACTCGAGGCCCGGGATCTCGGGCTGGGCCTTGCGCGGGTCGGGGTACAAGCCCATGCGCTGTAACAGGTCGGCGCGGTTCAAGGCCGTGGCGGCGATGTCGACCAGCACTTCATCGGGGCCGGGCACCGGGTCGGCCACCTCTTCGATGGTCAGGACTTCGGGGCCACCATAGGAATGCAAGACGACTGCGCGCATGCGCCCAGTCTCTCAGGTACTGCCCCGTGGCCACCATCCGAGTCGTTTCGTGCACCCTGGGGGCGCCGAAGTACTCGCATACCCGCTTGCGACTCGGATGAGCCCCAGCGACTCGGATGGGGAGGTTGGACTCGGATCGGGAGGGAGGGGGATCAGGCCATCTTGGCCTGGAGGCGCCGGTCGAGGGCGTCGAGGAAGTCTTCCGTGGTGAGCCATGGAGCGTCCTTCGAAATGAGCAGCGCGAGGTCTTTGGTCATCTCGCCCTCTTCCACGGCTTCCACGCACACACGCTCGAGCGATTCGGCGAAGGCCACCACGTCGGGGGTGCCGTCCATCTTGCCGCGGTACACGAGGCCCTGGGTCCACGCATAGATCGACGCGATGGGGTTGGTGGAGGTCTTGTTGCCCTTTTGGTGCTCGCGGTAGTGGCGAGTGACGGTGCCGTGCGCAGCTTCGGCCTCGACGGTCTTACCATCGGGGGTCATCAGCACGCTGGTCATGAGGCCGAGCGAGCCATAACCCTGGGCCACGGTGTCGCTCTGCACGTCGCCGTCGTAGTTCTTGCAGGCCCACACGTACCCGCCCTCCCACTTCATGGCGCAGGCCACCATGTCGTCGATGAGGCGGTGTTCGTAGGTGAGGCCGACGGCGTCCATCTCGGCCTTGAACTCGGTTTGGTACACCTCTTCGAAGATGTCCTTGAACTGACCGTCGTAGGCCTTGAGGATGGTGTTCTTGGTGCTCAGGTAGACCGGGTAGTTGCGGTTGAGGCCGTAGCGCAGCGACGCACGCGCGAAGTCGCGAATGGAGTCGTTGTAGTTGTACATGCCCATGGCCACACCGCCATCGGCGCCGTAGTCGGCGATCTTCATCTCCACCGGCGCGCTGCCGTCGGCGGGCACGTAGGTCATCATCACCGTGCCGGCGCCGGGCACCTTGAAGTCGGTGGCCTTGTACTGATCGCCATGGGCGTGACGGCCGATGACGATGGGCTTGGTCCAGCCGGGCACGAGCCGCGGGATGTTGGAGATGACGATGGGCTCGCGGAAGATGACGCCGCCGAGGATGTTGCGGATGGTGCCGTTGGGGCTCTTCCACATCTTCTTCAGCCCGAACTCTTCGACGCGGGCTTCATCGGGCGTGATGGTGGCGCACTTCACGGCCACACCGTGCTTCTTGGTGGCGTTGGCCGAATCGATGGTGACCTGGTCGTCGGTGGCATCACGGTGCTCGATACCGAGGTCGTAGTAGTCGAGCTCGACGTCGAGATACGGCAAGATGAGCTTGTCCTTGATGAACTGCCAGATGATGCGCGTCATTTCGTCGCCATCCATCTCGACGATCGGGTTCGCAACCTTGATCTTCGTCATCGTTCGACTTCCTTCGCATCTGCGCCCACCGTCGCACGACTGGGGCCAACTTGTATCTGACTTGTACAGGATAGCCGGGGAACGTCCGACACGCTGCATTCCAACACGATCTATTCGTGGCAGGGTGACTACCGTTCGCCCCATGGACGCACCCGTACTCGAACTGCTCTTCACCATCACCGCCAACACAGAACTGAAGGCGATGATCCCCAACGGCCCGGCTGGCACCCGCGTCATCGTCGACGCGAGCACGGGCACCTTCGAAGGCCCCACCATGCGCGGCACGGTCAGCGGCCCCGGCGGCGACTGGGTGACGGTTCGCGCCGATGGCTCGATGCACCTCGACGTGCGCATCGTGCTGAAGACCGACGATGGTGCCGACATCTACATGGAGTACAAGGGCATCGGCCTCGACGGCGCCACCCACATCACCACCGCACCGATGTTCCAAACCGGTGCCGAGCAGTACGCGTGGCTCAACTCGGTGGTGGCGGTTGCCCGCGGCACCAGTGGTGGCGGCAAGGTCACCTACGACGTCTACGCCGTCAAGTGACCGTCGAGCCGCGTAGCGTTTTCACCGACGCCGAACGCGCCTACATCGCCAGCCAGCGCATCGCGCACATCGCCACCGCATCGCCCACCGGCGCGCCCGATGTGGCGGCGGTGCGCTTCCAATTCGTGGGCGACACCATCGACATCGGCGGCCGCGTGAACCCCGCCACCTACAAGTGGATCAACGTGACGAAGAACGGACGCGCCTCGGTCACCATCGACGATGTGGCCTCGGTCGACCCCTGGGTGGTGCGCGGCATCAAGATCACCGGCCGCGCGGAAACGGTGGAACGCGAGGGCACCACAGGGCGCATCATCGTGCAACCTGAAGTGATCTGGAGCTGGAACATCAACGAGGGTGCACCCACCTACTTCGCCGACATGATCGAAAAGCGCAGCGTCGACGGTCATTGAAAGTTGACAGCACTGGTCGGGTTCCTACACTTGCCTTGTGACTGCGACCGAAACTCCTTCCTCCACCGCCGCACTGCCCGCAGGATGGTCGATCGAACCACTCACCGGCACGCTCGGCGCCATCGTTCACGGGGTCGACGCCGCTTCGACGCTCGAGGCTGAACAAGCCGCCGCCTTGCGCGGTGCGCTGGTCGAGTATCGAGTGATCTTCCTGCGCGACCAGCACATCTCCCCCACCCAACAGGTTGCCTTTGCTCGCAGCTTTGGCTCGCTCACTCCAGCACACCCGCTGCTCGGCGGCCTCGACGATGACCACCCGGAGGTGCTGGTGCTCGACAGCGCCGACTATCCCCTCGGGGTGGGCACCAAGAGCAACGGCACGAGCTACAACAACCGGTGGCACACCGATGTGACGTTCTCGGAGCGTCCGCCAGCCGCAACTGTTCTTGCCGCAAAAACCATCCCAGCGCGAGGTGGCGACACGCTGTGGGCCGACCTCATCGATGCCTACGCAACGCTCAGCGCACCGATGCAAACGTTTCTCGACGACAAGGTGGCAGTGCACGATGCCAATGCCACCTTCGAGCGGTTCCGAACCGACGATCCCACTGGCGAGCAGCAGGCTCGTCTGGCCCGCCTGGTGCCGGTTCGGCACCCCGTAGTTCGCGTCCACCCCGTGTCGGGAGAGAGAGGGTTGTTCGTGAACGAAACCTTCACCGCGGCGATCGAAGGCCTCAACCCCGACGAGAGCACCGCCATTCTCGACGTGCTCTACCACCACTCGATCGAGCCCGAGCGAGTGGTGCGTTGGCATTGGCGAGAAGGCGATATCGCCGTGTGGGACAACCGCTCGACGGCCCACTATGCCGCCGCCGACTACAACGAGCGACGCATCATGCACCGCATCACCATCGCCGGCGATCGGCCCGTCGGACTATTCGGCACCATCGACTGACCCGGCGTAGCATCACGGGCGATGGACTTCACCTGGACCCCCGAACAGAACGAGCTACGCGAACGCGCTCGCAAGGTGGCGACCGAGGCGGTGATGCGCTACGGCCGTTTCAACGACTCGTGGATGAACGGGTACTCGAAGGAGTTCGCCAAAGAGATGGCCGCCCAGGGCTGGATCGGCATGACCTGGCCGGTCGAGTTCGGTGGCGGCGGCCGACCCGCCATCGACCGCCTCATCGTGGGCGAGGAGATGATCGCTGCCGGTGCACCGATTGCAGCCATGTGGTTCGCCGACCGCCAGATGGGCCCCACGCTCATCACCTACGGCCGCCCCGATCAGCAGGCCGAGTTCCTGCCCGCCATGCTGGCAGGCGACACCACCTGGTGCATCGGTATGAGCGAACCCAACGCCGGTAGCGACCTGGCCAGCTTGAAGACCTCGGCCGTGCGCGATGGCGACCACTGGGTGATCAACGGCCAGAAGATCTGGACCAGCTTCGGCGCCGATTCCGACTACTGCTACCTCATCTGCCGCACCAGCAACGACGGCCCGCCGCATGCGGGCATCAGCGAGATCATCGTGCCGATGGACACCCCCGGCATCGAGATCCGACGCATCGAAGACCTCACCACCAACCGCCACTTCTGCGAGGTGTTCTACACCGATGTGCGTGTGCCCCTGGCCAACCTGGTGGGCGTGGAAGGCAACGCGTTCAAGCAGACGATGCGCCAGCTCGAACACGAACGCGGTGGCATCGACCGTCTGGTGTCGAACCACGCTGTGTACCGAATGGCCCGTGAACGTGCCGACACCAGCGATCCGCTCATCCGCCAGGAGATCGCTGCACTCGAAACCGGTTACCGTCTCGGCCGCATCCTGGTGATGCGTGAAGTGTTGAAGCAGGCCCCCGCCGGGTTCAGTGCCGCCACCAAGTGCTTCTGCACCGAACACGAACAACGGGTCGCCGATTTCGTGTCCCGAGTGTTCGGCGCCGAAGCAATGCTGTGGAACGACATCACCCAGGGCCTCGCCTATGCACCGGCGTACACCATCATGGGCGGCACCTCGAACGTGATGCGCAACATCCTCGGCGAGCGGGTACTCGGTCTGCCGAAGTGACAGTTCGCCGGCTGCACGCGGTCGGCCTCACGTCTGCCGCGCTTGTGTTCGCGG
>JBAXQV010000037.1:0-19713 GCA_037131575.1 Actinomycetota bacterium | reverse complement strand
CATCACACCCGCGGCGAGCACGATGGCGATGAGCGAAGCGATACCCAGTGACGCCCCCGAGAAGATGCCCACCAACATGGTGACCACGAACAGGGAGACGGCGATGGCTGCTGCGCGGGACGTGACGTCGATACGCCGACCCACGAACCCGAGCAGGGCGGGCAGGAAGGTGATCGATGCGAACATCATGACCAGCACGCCAGCGGCACCGGCGACGGCGAGGCCACGCACGAACTCGACGCCGATGACGAACAGGCCGAGCAAGGAGATCATCACCGTGATGCCGGCGAAGATGACCGCTCGGCCCGCGTTGTCGACCGACTCGACGGTGGCGTCTTCGGGCGACATTCCCTTGCGGAGGTTGTCGCGGTAGCGGGTGACGATGAACAACGCGTAGTCGATGCCCACGCCGAGGCCGATCATGGCCGTCATCTGCGATGAGAAGTCGGGCATGTTCATGACATTCGAGAACAGGCCAACCAGGCCGATGCCCACGCCGAGACCGAACAGTGCGGTGCCGATGGGCAGGCCCATGGCCAACACCGAACCGAAGGCGATGAGCAAGATGATGACCGCGGCGAGGATGCCCAGCAGTTCGCTCGCCGGGAACTCGAACACGGCGAACAATTGGCCGCCATATTCGATGTGCAGGTCGGGCACGTTCACCGTGTCGCCGATGGCTTCGATCTGCTTGGCCAGCGCCATGTTCTCGGTTTGGGTGCGTTGCGTGACCGAGAGTTGCGCGAACGAGATGGGCTTGCCGGCGCTGTTGAAGCGCTGCCCCTCGGGGCTGTACGGGCTGGTGACCTTCACACCCGGCAGAGCGGCCACCTTGGTGAACATGTCGCTCATCGCAGCCTGTACGGCCGGGTCGGCCGTGCCTTGCGGAGCGGTGAACACGATCTGTGCGACCGAGCCCGCTTGCTCGCCGCCACCGATGCTCTGCAGCGTGTCTTGCACGCGCTTCGACTCGCTGTTGGGGAGGGTGAAACTGGTGTGGAAGTTGGTGCCGACGGCACCTGAGGCGACGCTGAGCCCGACGAGCAGCGGCAGCCAGATCGCGAAGACCATGATGCGCCGACGACGGAAGCTCCAACGGGCGAGACGAGCAATCATCAGCGCAGGAGACTTTCTCGGTTGTGAGGGGTGTTCGTCAGGCTACCGTTCGGTGCACCGTGAGCAAGTCTGAGCCATCTTCCGAATCGTTCCGCGGGGGTGACGTTCGTCTCGGCTGGACCACCGTGCTCGAACAGCGCTGGCAGGCAGCCGGCGACGTGCGCCCTTCTGGGCGGATCACGCGCCTCGATCGGGGCTGGAGTTCGGTGTCGTACAGCCCCGGCGACGAACCGGTGCGGGTGCGCAACATCGGTGCCGACGTGGCGGTGGGCGACTGGGTGATCGTGAGCGACGACCACGAGCGGGTGGAAACCATCCTCGAGCGCAGCAGCGCATTCACCCGGCGAGCGTCGTTCGAGGGCAATCGAGCGGTGTCGCAAACCATTGCCGCCAACATCGATGTGGTGGTGCTCATCCACGCGCTCACCTTGCCGCCCAACCAGCGTCGCCTCGAACGTGAGCTGGTGCTGGCGTTCGACAGCGGGGCCCGGCCCGCCATCGTGCTGACGAAACGCGATCTCGTGGAAGCGGAATCGGCCGACGCGTCGATTTCGGCACTCGAAGCCGTTGCTGCTGGGGTGCCGGTGCTGTGTGCGAGCGGCGTGAGCGGCGAGGGTGTGGAGGCGCTTCGCGCGCTGGTGGGCGGGAACGAGACGATGGCGCTGCTCGGTGCCAGTGGCGTGGGAAAGTCGACCTTGGTGAACGCGTTGACCGGCCGGTTGGCGCAACGCGTGGGCGATGTGCGCGAGGGCGACCAACGTGGTCGACACACCACCACCGCCGTGGAACTCGTCGCCCTGCCCGGCGGCCACGGATGGCTCATCGACACACCGGGGGTGCGGGCGGTGAGCCTGTGGAGTTCGGGGCGCGGTATCGAGTGGGCGTTCGACGATGTGTTCACGCTCGCCGAGCGGTGCCGATTCCGCGACTGCAAGCACGAAGAAGAGCCCGGTTGCGCGGTAACAGGAGCCATTACCAAAGGCACCCTCGACGCCCGTCGGCTCGACGCGTTGAAGCGATTGGTGGCCGAGGAACTGGCACTCGAAGAGGAACAGCGGGCTTGGGAGAAGGCACAAGACCGGCGCGGTGTGCGCAAGGTGAAACCGCGTCAGTAGCCGGTGGGACGGCTGACTGCTCGGCCGTCGGGTCGTTCGGCCGTCGGGTCGCTCAGAGTTCGCCGGCGTCGAGCAGGCGCAGCACGTCGGCGGCTCGTTCCCGAACCGCAGGAAGGTCGGCCAACTTCTGCGCGGCGCGAACCTGGGTGACGATGCGTGGGTTGCGCCCGAACCGTTCGGTGTGCCGTGCCAGGAAGTCCCAGTAGAGCGTCGTGAACGGGCAGGCGTCGGGGCCGGTGCGCAGTTTGCGGTTGTAGCGGCAGCCCTTGCAGTAGTCGCTCATCGAGTCGATGTAGGCGCCGCCGGCTGCGTACGGCTTGGTGGCCATGCGCCCGCCGTCGGCATGCAACGCCATGCCCACGACATTCGGCACCATCACCCAGTCGGCAGCATCGACGAAACCGGCGCGCATCCAGCGCGTCATCGCCTGCGGGTCGACCCCGGCGAGGAGAGCGAGGTTGCCGAGCACCATCAACCGCTGGATGTGGTGCACCCAGGCGTGGTCGTGCAGCGTGCGCAGCGTGGTGGCGAGGCAGCGCATCTGCGTGGGCGCTTGGCCGGTGAATGCCGGTGGGAGTGGCCGGTGCGCATCGAGCGCGTTCGTCTGCGCATAGTCGGGCCCCCACAGCCAGTAGACGCCCCATACGTATTCGCGCCAACCGATGACCTGGCGGATGAACCCCTCGGCCGAGGCGATGGGCACGAGCCCGGCGCGGTAGGCGCGCTCCACGGCCTCGACCACCTCACGCGGGTGGAGCAAGCCGATGTTCAGGTACTGCGCCAACAGGCCGTGGGCGAGGTGCCAGTTCTCGGTGAGCATCGCGTCTTCGTGGGGGCCGAATTGGGGCAGCAGATGTTCGATGAAGTGGTCGAGCCGCTGCAGGGCCGCGGTGCGCGTGGTCGCCCACGTGCCATCGGGTGGTGCGCCCCATGTGGAGCCTTCATAGCGAGTGGCCAGGTCGGCGAGCACCTCGTGGTCGATGGCGTCGAGCGGGTCGACGGGTGGGGTGGCCCAGCGGTCGAAACGGTCGCGCGGTGGTTTCTCGCGGTTCTCGGCGTCGTAGTTCCAGCGACCGGTGATCGGTTCATCGCCATCCATCAAGATGCCGAGCCGGCGACGTTGCCAGCGGTAGAAGTCTTCGAGCTTGAACGAATTGCGGGTACCCGCCCAGGCTGCGAAGTCGTCGGGATGGCAGAGGAACTGGTTGCCGGCCGTGAGCTCCACCCCGAGCGATTGCATCAGCGCCCGCGCACCGTGGCTGGTGGGCTCCATGGCGAGCACGCGCACGGGTTGCATCTCGGCCCTGTGCGCCTCGAACCCTGCGCGCAGGCTGGCTGCCTGGCGGTGGTCGACCTCGAAGCCCTCGGCCCGGCACTCGAGAACGAACCGCCGCAACGCAGCAAGCACGAAATGGGCACGCTGCACATGCCAGCGCTGGTTGGTGAGCTTCGCCAAGCTCTCCACCACCAAGATGCGATGCGTGCTCGGGTGCGCGTCGGCCAGCGCGCTCGAGTGGCGGCTGAGTTGGTCGCCCAACACCCACACAGTGATGCGCGGTGCGTGTGCCGATGCCGTCATGGGTGCAGACGGTCGCGTACCTCGATGGCGCGTGCCAACCCCGAGCGCGAGAATCGGTCGCGCAGCCGGGCACCGGTGCACACCAACACCACATCGCCACCCTGGGCGCGGGCGCGGTCGGCAGCACCGAGCAGAATGCCGAGGCCGGTGTCGTCGAGCACGGTGAGCCCGTCGAGATCGATGGCGACGGTGCGGCCCGATGCATCGTCGACCAGGCGGTTCACTGCCGATCGGAATGCTGGCACCGTGGCGAGGTCGAGTTCACCGCTGGCCATGAGCGTGGGCAGGCCCCCCACCTCGGTTGTTCGGCACACGATGTCCACGGCGCCGCACGATAGCGGTGCCGTGGCCGCACCGTGGCGGGTAGGCCACTGGCCTCGTCATGGGGGCTCGTGGAGCATGGTGACGGTGGACCGGAGCGTCACGTCGGGCAGCAGCCACCCGATGAGTGGCACATCGGTGTGGTCGACCACGACGACGGTGGCGCGCACGAGTTGTGTGGCGGGGTCGATGCCCACCGAGATACGCGCGTCGGTGAGATCGGCCTGTGCCGCGGCGGTGGCGGCTGCGGTTGACCCATCGGCGCTCGCCGCTGCACGGGCGGCGTTGCGTGCCGCATGGTCGCAGCGCAGCTGGGTGCGGGCGACGAGTGCCACTTGCACGATGCCCATGGCCAGCAGCATCACCACGGGTAGGCACAGGGCGAGTTCCACCACTGCCTGCCCGCGGTCGCGCCTGGTGACGCGGTCAGAGCTTGCCGGTGATGGCATCGATGACATGGTCGAACAACGAACCGATGCGGCCGGCACCACCACCTGCGGTGGCCCAGGTGATGATGAGCAGCGCGATGGCTGCGGCACCGAGCAGCACGAGGGCGTACTCGGTGGTGGCCTGCCCCGAGTCGCGGGTGGTGCGCTGTTGAAGTGACACCTCGGGGCGTGGGTGGGTGAGCGCAACGAAACAACGCAGCGCGAAATGGGTGACGATGTCGAACATGAGCGACCTCCAGAAGGTGGGGTGATGCGGTGGTCGCGGGTTCAACGACCCGACAGCGACGAGAGGGCCCCTACGAGCAAGGGAACGATGGTGATGAGCACGAACGCAGGAAGGGTGCACAGCACCAGGGGGAAGCTCAACTTCACCGGAAGTTCGCGGGCTGCTGCCTCGGCTTGGCGGCGGCGGTGCTGGCGTGCTTCGTCGGCGATGCGATCGATGGCCGGAGTGAGGGGAAGGCCGTTGCGTTCGGCAGCGGCGATGGTGGTGGTGAGTGCCACCACACGGGCACCGAGCGCCTCATCGAGGGCCTCGAGCGCATCGGCAAAGCGCTCGCCGCGCTGTACACGGGCCACCACCTCGCCGAGCACCGTGCCAACCAGCGGATGCACCAGCGACTGCAGTTCGCGGACAGCATCGAAGGGTAGGTAGCCGGCCTGCAAGGTGACCACGAAGAGGTCGAGCACATCGGGTATCACGAGGTCGAGTTGCCGTTGGGCGCGTCGCCTGGCGCCGATGCGGAGCACGGGATCGAGCAAGGCGCTGGTCATGGCACACCTCGCGCCACGATGCGACGCATCCACCAGAGCCCGCACAGGTCGAGCGCCACTCCTGCGGCAGCGGCGACCAACGGCACGGGGTTGGAGACATATGCGGCGCGCACTCTGGGGCTGGTGACCACCGCCCAGAGGCCCACGGCCAGAGGAAGGATGGTGAGGATGCGCGCGCTCAGGCGTGCCTGTGCGCTCTGGGCAACCCGTTCGGCTCGCCAGGCTCGTCGCTCGCGGAGCACGGCGGCCGCCCGTTCGAGCGCCACCACTGCAGGGCCACCGCCGCGATGACAGGCGCGCAACGCCTGCAGCACGAGTTCGTCGGTGGCGGCCTGAGTGCCGCCAGCAATGTGCACAGCATTCAGCGCCTCGCGGGTGGAGTAGCCCTGGGCGAGCGCCTGGCCTATCTCGGGAACCACGGTGGGATGCGCGCCCAAACCCTCGACGAGCGCAGCGGTGAAACTGCTGCCCGAGCGCATGTCTCGTGCGATGTGGTCGAGGGCACCAATGGCGTCGTTGATGCTCATCGGCGACCTCGCTGGAGTTGGCCGATGACGTGCTCACCGTCGCTGAGTGGCCGAGTGCGAGGCGTGGCACCGGCACCACCGGCCATGTCGTCGACCGCTGCCACTTCGGCCACTTCCACGATGCGGCGAACGCCATTGGTGCTGCGCTGTACCTGAACCACCACATCGATCGACCGATGCACCTGTTCGCGCACGGCATGAAGCGGCCACCCGCTGCTGGCCCGCACCACCAGCGATTCGAGGCGGGCCAGTGCATCGGTGGGTGAGTTGGCATGCATGGTGGCCAACGACCCGTCGTGCCCGGTGTTGAGTGCCTGCACCAAGTCGGTGGCTTCATCGCCGCGGATTTCGCCCACCACCAACCGATCGGGCCGCAACCGCAGGGCGGTGCGCACCAGCGCGGCCAGGTCGATGGGCGCGAGCCCCTCGGCGGTGCCCGGCCGAGTTTCGAGGCGTAACACGTGGGGAGCATCGATACGGAGTTCGGCGGTGTCTTCCAGGGTGACGACGCGTTCGCGCGTATCGACCAACGCCGTGAGCGCGTTGAGCAGGGTGGTCTTCCCCGACGAGGTGGCGCCGGCGACGAGCACATTGCAGCGGCTCACCACCACTTGGTTCAACAGGGCCACCACATCGGGCGACGCAAAGGCTGCAACGGCGATGGGTCGAGGTGAGAAGCGACGCACGGCGAGGCACGGGCCATCGACCGCAACCGGCGGTAGGACCGCGCAGATGCGCGACCCGTCGGCCAGGCGTGCATCGACGATGGGCGACGCTCGATCGAGCCGCCTCCCGATGGGCATGAGGATGCGTTCGATGGCGCCCTCGAGCGCGCCCGGAGCCAATGAGCCCATGTACTCGGGGCCACGCTGGCGTTCGACCCACACCTCGCCGCCGGCGTTCACCAACACCTCGTTCACCAGTGGATCGGCCAACCATCGGTCGAGTTCGCCGTAGCCGGTTGCGAGCGATGACGACGTCACGACCGCTTCACCTCGGATGCGACGAGCGGGGCGAGCGTGCGCACCAGCTCACCCGGCAGGCGTGCCGCAAGCAACCCGGCATCTATCGAGCGCGCGATGGTGGGGTCGACCGGCACCTCGGCCGCCAGCGGCGCACCGATGGCGCGGGTGACGTCGTCGTTGCTGAGCGCGCGCCCGGGCTCGCGTACCACCACCACGCCACTGGCGAACTCACCTTGGCGAACTGCGCGACGCAGGCACAGGTAGCACGGCCGCACCACCAGCAACGAATGGGTGGCGAACTGGTGGGCGATAGGTGCCGGCACACCACGCCCCGCATCGATGACGAGCGACGGGGCCTGGTGGTGTGCCGCTGCAGCCACGGCCAACCGGGCCCACATCGCCGCATCGAGCGGTGGCATGGATCCGGCAGGGATGATGCGCAATGCCTGGGTGGCCTCCACAGCGAGGCCCCACAATTCGTCGGCACCGCTGGCGGGCGTGCGTAACCAGTCGCCCACACCGGGGCCATGGGGTTCGGCAAGCCCGAGCGCCGCAGGCAGGTCGCCGCCGAGGTCGAGCAGAGTGGTGGGCGTTGAACGAGCCGCGAGCAACGCCAGCGACGCAGCAACAACCGTGGTACCGCAGCCGCCTTTGGCGGCCCAGCAGAGCGTGTACATGACAACCCCCGAGGGGTGGAGCGTGATCAATCGGGGGAAGAAGGCCGAACGTATCGACATGGCACTGCAGTGACAACCTCGATGCCCCACCCTTCAGCGGGTACACCGACTACGGTTGCCCGTTGCGCCGATAATCGACATGACGGGGGACGAGTGGAACGACGGACGACCTGGCTACGGCTGATCGGCGCCTTCGTCGTCGGTTTCGTGGGCCTCACCCTCGAGATCGCCTACACGCGCATCATTTCGTTCAAGCTCTTCTACTACTACACGTATTTCGTGATCGGCCTCGCGCTCCTGGGCCTCGGCGCGGCGAGCACGGTGGTGGCGCTGTCGAAGCGCCTCCGCTCCACCGACTCGCTGGTGCTCCTTCGCCGCTTCTCGCCCATCACTGCAGTCATCGGCCTTGCCGCGTACGCCGTGGTGGCGCGCCTGGGCACCGACATGAACTACATCTGGGCGGGTTCCGGCCGGCAGGCCGTTGGGCAGACCTTGCGTCTGTTGCTGCTGTCGTTGTCGTTGACGTCGGTGTTCTTCGCGCTCGGCATCATGCTCGCCTCGCTCGTGGTGGTGGAGGCACACGAGGTGCGGCGACTGTATTTCTGGGATCTCACCGGCGCGGCCCTGGGTTGTCTGCTCGCCGTTCCGCTGCAGGCCACCATCGGCCCGCCGGCCATGGTGTTCGTGTCGATGGTGGCGCTCGGGGCACTCGGCCTGGTGGTGGCATTGGGTACCGGCACCGAACGTCTCGGGTCGTCGGTGTTGGCGGTGCTGGTGCTGGTGGGGGCGTTCGCCGCTTCGAATCTCAACGTGCGCGCCGACGGTGTGAAGACCCTGCGCGAAACCGACAAGGTCACCGGTGGCGACTGGGGCCCGGTGTTCCGCGTCGACGCAGTCGACCTCGGCAAACTGCAGGTGCTGCATCACGATGGTCTGTGGGGGTCGTCGATCTGGCAGTACGACGGCACACCGGCAACGACCGATCGCTTCGCCACCGACAACCGCAAGGTGCCGTTCGCTGCACTCGGGCACGACCCGGCGAAGCTGCTCATCATCGGTGCTGCCGGCGGCAACGAGATCCAGGCTGCACTCACCTACGGCGTGGGGCACGTCGACGCCGTCGAACTCAACCCGGTAACGGTCGACCTGTTGCGCCATCGCTTCGCCGACTACTCGGGCAACATCACCACCAACCCGAAGGTGAACTATGTGCAGGGCGATGGCCGCACCTACATCGCACGCAGTTCCTCGCAGTACGACATGGTGTGGTTCGTGGCACCCGACAGCTATGCAGCATCGAACGCTGCCACGTCGGGTGCGTTCGTGCTGTCCGAGAGCTACCTCTACACCGACTCGATGATCCGTGAATCGTTCGATCACCTCACGCCCGGCGGGGTGATGGTGGTGCAGTTCGGCGACTTCGACTTCGACAAGCGCCCCACCCGTACGGCGCGCTATCTGGTCACTGCCCGCGAAGCGCTCGACGGCCGAATCGACAACTTCGCCGACCACGTGGTGCTGCTCGCCGACAGCGGTGAGGCCGATCTGCAGCGGGTGAGCACCGTGATGCTGTTCAAATCGAAGGTCACGCCCAGCGCAGTGGCCGGCGTGCAGACGGCACTCGCCACGCTGCCCGCCACCCGGCCGGTGTACATCCCCCCTGCCGGTGGGTCCGGCGTGAGCGGCGACAGCATCACTCAACGGTTGATCACCTCCACACCAGCCGAGGTCGACTCGATCGTCAACGGGTACAAGTACGACATCTCGGCCGTCACCGACGACAAGCCCTTCTTCTGGCACTTCAGCCCGTACTCGTCGGTGCTCACCGATTGGAAGCGCGGCATCGAAGACACCGAGATCGCCATCGGCGAGCGGTTGCTGCTGGTGCTCTTCGCGATCGGCGCGCTGGTTGCCGGGGTGATGCTCTGGCTGCCGTTCGCCATCACCCGCCGCAGGGATGCAGACACAGGCACGGCACCCGCGCCGCTTGCCCCGGGGCGCGGTGCGCTGTTCGTCTACTTCGCAGCGTTGGGGCTGGGCTTCATGTTGGTGGAGATCTCGATGATCCAGCGCTTCGCTCTGCTGCTGGGCTATCCCACCCTCTCGTTGTCGGTGTCACTGTTCACGCTGCTCATCGCCACTGCTGTGGGCGCCCGCGCCTCGCGTGTGATCGAACGATTCGGCCGGCGCGGGCTTCCGTTCGCGGCCGTTGCGCTGTCGGTGGTCACCATCGCCTACGTGCTCGGCAGCCGTCCGCTCACCGATGCCGCGCTGGCGTGGAACCAGCCGTTGCGCATCGCGTTGGTGATCGTGCTGCTCTTCCCCGTGGGCTTGTTGCTCGGCTTGTTCCTGCCCACCGGTATCGACGCGGCTACTGCTGCTGCGGGCCTGCGCGAGGGTGTCGACGAGGGTCGGCTCGTGGCGTGGTGCTGGGCGGTGAACGGGTTCTTCTCGGTGCTGGGCTCATCGCTCACCACCATGGTGTCGATGTCGTTCGGCTTCAACCGCACCTTGCTGATCGGCCTCGTGCTGTACGGCGTGGCCACCGTGGCGTACGTTCGGCGCCCCTTGACGGCCTAGCCCACATCGCCAGCGCCGGCGTCAGAACGTGGCGCGATGGAGCAGCGGCTCGCCGCGGAAGTAGCGACCCGCATTGTCGATGAAGATGCCTGCGGCACGTGCTGCGGCCAGGGGCGTTTCCCCCGATGTGTGCGGGGTGATGATGACGTTCGGCATCGCCCACAGCGGGCTGGTAGGTGGCAGCGGTTCGGTGGCGAACACGTCGAGGCCCGCGCCGCTCAGGTGCCCGCTGGCGAGCGCATCCACCAGGGCACCCTCGTCGATGAGATCACCGCGCCCCACGTTCACCAGCCTTGCACCGCGGCGCATCAGGCCCAGTTCGCGGGCACCGATGAGGCCGCGGGTGTCGTCAGTGAGTGGAACGGCGAGCACGAGATCGTCGACGCATTCGAGCAGTTCGTCGAGGCGCGCCAACGTCCAGGTTTCACATGGCTCATCGCCGGTGATGGTGCGGCGCATACCGATGACCCGCATGCCGAATGCGGCGGCGACGCGTGCCGTTTCGCGGCCGATGGGGCCCATCCCGATCACGCCAACGGTGCGCCCTTCGAGATCGTCGAGTTGGCGCAGTCGCCACACTCGCTGCTGCTGTTCGGCGAAGAAGCCGGGCAGGTCGTGGGCCAAGGCGAGCAGGCAGGTCATCACGTGGTGGGCAATGGGCACGGCCGCTGCACCCGAAGCCGTGGTGACACGTGCGCCGTTGGCGGCGATGGCGGCGAACACCGGATGGTCGACGCCGGCACTGAAGGTCTGGAACCAATCGAGGTGGGGAATGTCGAGGCAGCAGCGCATGAACGAACCCGACCAATCGGGCCACAGGTCGCCCGACAGGCAGGCCACGGTCACTCGGTCGAGGTCGGCTTGTGCCACGCGCTCGCCGGGGGTGAACAGCACCGTGTCGAACGTGCCCAGCGCGCTGAGTTGCGGGCCGTAGTGCTCCCACAGCGATGTCGAGACGAACAGCACAGGCGTGGCCACGGCCCAGAACCGTAGTGGGTGAGCCGAGGTGATGCCTCGCCCACCGGTCTGCCGCGGCGCATCGGTGGCTACAGTGGCCGGTGGAGGTGTCCGGGTACCTGGTGGACTCCGCCGCCTTCAAAGCGGTTGGGACGAGCGATCCTCGTCCGGCGGGTTCGATTCCCGTCCACCTCCGCCAACACACCGCTCACCACAGATCCGTCGCCGGCGATCTATCCTGGCGTCGTGGCTGTGCCCATGCTGACCGAGCTGCGGAGTCGCAGAAGCGAGATTCTCGACGTCGCGCGTGCCCGAGGGGCATCAAGGGTTCGCGTGTTCGGCTCCGTCGCACGCGGCGATGCCACCGAAGCGAGTGACATCGACTTTCTCGTCGACCTCGAGGACGGGCGGAGCCTGTTCGACCTAGGCGGACTCCTCATGGACCTGAGGGACCTGCTCGGTCGCGACGTCGACGTCATCACTGAGGCCGGCCTTCGGTCGAGGGTTGGGAGTCGGGTCCTGGCCGACGCGGTCGACCTGTGAGAGGCGACCGTGATCGCTTGCTCGACATGACCGAGATGTGCGACCTGCTGCTGAGGTACGCCGCTGATGCTCACGCCTTAGAGCACGATCCCGTTGTGCAGGCAGCCGCTCAGCGTTGGATCGAAGTGCTCGGCGAGGCTGCATCGCACGTGTCCGACGAACTCAAGGCAACGCACCCCGAGGTGCCCTGGAGAGAGCTTGCTGGTATGCGGGTGGTGCTCGCCCACGCGTACCACCACATCGAGCACGACATAGTCGGTGCCGTGGTGGCCCGGGATATCCCAGCGCTCAGGCGTGCGTTGACCGTGATTATCAGCGAAGTCCCCGCTGCTGACTGACAGCTCCGCCCTCAGGGCGCACCGGGGTCGATTTCGATGGCGATCTGACGTGCGATGTCGATCGCAGATCGTCCGTCTCCGAATACGACGCGGTCTGCAAGTGAGAGGTTCTGTTCAGAGTTGATCCACTCTTCGAGGAAGTCGTGACCATCGCGCACCCAGTCGGTGCCCTTGTCGTGTTCGCATCGCTCGCGCAACACTCGCCGACACTCAGTCGTGTCGGGCGACGGCAACAACAGCACTACGTGAGCGTCCCCGAGGGCACGTGTCGCGTCTTGGAACCACTCCTCGTCTTCGAAGTGGCTGTGACCAGCGCCGAGAGCGATCACGGCCGCCGGGAAATCACTGACGGCTTGGAGGGCCGCGCATCGTGCCGGCTGCCACCAGCGATGCGCTTCCTGAAATCCATAGCCCTCGATCCGCTCGACCAGGGCGCTCACCGGCTGCCCGACCATGTCGTAGTAGTGGTGACCGATCTCATCGATGTCGACGAAGTCACGACCCAACATCGAGGCCAGGATTTCGCCGACAGTTGACTTGCCTGTACCTGCCGGGCCGATGAGTGCGATCGGTCTCACTCCTCCATGCTGTCAGTACTGGCGAGTATGAGGGCAGCTCGTCGTGACCCTGCGCGTGTGGTGCCCTCTTACTCGCCGCCAGAGGCGCGGTGACCTCGAGCGTCAGAACAACGCGCTCGAGAAGAAGGCTGCGGTGATGACGACTAACGCAACGACGGCGACAATGGCTGCGACCTTCTGGCCGCGCAGTTCGTTGGGTTCGTTCAACGTAAGGCCAGGGAACCTTGTGGCCAGGAACACGCGGTCCCAGTTGTCGTCGCTTCGTCCGCGGTCACCGAAGTCGTCCATAGAAGTCATCATGCGCCTGTTGCGAGGCAGGCGCAAGACCCAGGTGGTGGTCGTCGCTCACCATCGGGCTGGAGTGAGTTCCTGCCGCTCCCGCCGCTCGCCGGTGAGTATGAGGGCAGCTCGTCGTGACCCTGCGCGTGTGGTGCCCTCTTACTCGGGGCCGAGCCCGGGCGACTCGGAGCCCTGCGGCGTGGTGACGGATCGGGTGCATCTGCGAGAGTGGGGGCATGGTCAACCCGTTCGACTCGCTCTCCTTCACTCACGGCCCCGCCATGGCGAACCGCTTCATGCTGGCGCCGCTCACCAATCAGCAAAGCCATGCCGACGGAACGTTGAGCGACGACGAGTTCCACTGGCTCACCATGCGCGCCACCGGTGGTTTCGGGCTCACGATGACCTGCGCTGCTCATGTGCAGGCGGTGGGGCAGGGGTTCGAGGGCCAGCTCGGGGTGTTCGGCGACCAGCATGTGGAGGGCCTCACACGCCTGGCATCGACACTGAACGCCACCGGCACGGTGAGCTACATGCAGTTGCATCACGCCGGCAACCGCTCGCCCGAGTCGCTCATCGGCACCCAGCCGGTGTGCCCCAGCGACGACCCGTCCACCGGCGCCCGGGCACTCACCATCGCCGAGGTGCAGCAGGTGGTGGCCGATTTCGTCGCCGCTGCCCGCCGCGCCGAACAGGCGGGTTTCCACGGTGTCGAACTCCACGGGGCCCACGGGTATCTCATCTGCCAGTTCCTGTCGGCCGAACTGAACCACCGCACCGACCACTACGGCGGATCGCTCGAGAACCGCAGCCGCGTGCTGTTCGACATCGTCGACGGTATTCGTGCCGAATGCGGGCCCGACCTTGCCCTTGCGGTGCGTCTGTCGCCCGAGCGGTTCGGCATGCAGTTGCCCGAAATGGTGGAGGTGTTCGGTCGGCTTGTCGACGACGGCAAGGTCGACCTCATCGACATGAGCCTGTGGGATGTGAACCGTGTGCCCACCCCCGATGGCCCCGATACGCGCAGCCTTGCCGAGGTGTTCGCCGCGCTGCCGCGTGGTGCCGTACGCCTCGGCGTGGCTGGCAAGATCCACGACCCTGCCGATGTTCAGCGTGTGCTCGACCAGGGCATCGACATCGCCATCCTCGGGCGAGTGGGCATCCTCCACCACGACTATCCGCAACTGCTCGCCGCCGACCCCGGGTTCGTGCCGCGCCGTCCGCCGGTGGCCTCCGACGTGCTGCTGGGCGAAGGCCTGTCGGCGGCGTTCGTCGACTACATGAACACCAGCTTCAAAGGCTTCGTCGCCAACTGATCGCGGGCGGCACATCGTGCGTGACCTACATTCATGACGGGTCGACTGCTCGTCGGCCGCTGCTCGACCCTCGGAGTTCCTTCATGCTGTTCAACGTCCGCAAGATCGTCACGGTGGTGGAGGAGATCCACCACGACCTCGGGCCAGCACCGGAACGGCCAGTGCTGAAGGGTGCCGTCGCCGCGGTGGTGACCAACCCCTATGTGGGCCAATACGTGGAAGACCTCAGCCCCGCATTCGACGAGTTCAAAGCACTCGGCGAGCGGATGGGCAACATCCTCATCGGGCATCTCGGTGGCGACCCGGGTGTTATCGACGGCTACGGCAAGGGCATCATCGTCGGCTCGGCCGGTGAGATCGAGCACGGCGCGATGTGGCACATCCCCGGTGGTGCCGGCATGCGTGCCGCCCTGGGGAAGGGCACCGCCATCGTGGCCAGCACCAAGAAGGTGGCAGGCATGGGTGCCCGGCTCGATGTGCCCATCACCCACCTCGAATGGAGCTATGTGGGCAGCCATTACGACGCGATCGAAGTGGGCGTTCCCGATGGCCCGAAGCCCGATGAGATGGTGGTCATCCTCGCCATGGCCGTCGGTGGCCGTGTGCACGCCCGCCTCGCGGGTGGCTTCACCCTGGCCGACCGCGGCAAGCCGGGGGTGCCGGCATGAGCACAGTGGCGATGATCGGTATCGGCCGCATGGGCTGGTACATGGCCGCGCACCTCGCCGAGAAGGGCCACAGCGTCACGGTGTGCGATGTGGTGCCGGGCATGGCCGAGCAGTGGGTGGCCGAACACGGCGGCCAGGCCAGCGACGACCCCGCCGCAGCGGTGGAGGGGTGCGAGTTCGTCATCACCTCACTGCCGGCCGATCCGCAGTTGCGCGCCGTGGCTGCCGGCATCGTCGCTCACCTCGCCCCCGGCGCAGTGTGGGTCGATCACTCCACCACCTCGGCCCAAGCGGCGCGTGAAGTCGCCGCCGAGGTGGCTGCGGCCGGCGCTCATTTCCTCGACGCGCCGGTGTCGGGTGGTGTCGACGGGGCCCGCAAGGGAACCCTCACGGTGATGGTGGGCGGCAGCGAGCACGCCTTCGCCACGGCCGAACCGGTGGTGGCCGCATACGGCGCACGCATCGTGTTGATGGGCGACGCAGGTGCCGGCCAGATCACCAAGATGACCAACCAGATCTGTGTGGTGGGCCTTTGCCAAGCACTGGCCGAGGGCCTCGATTTCGCGGAGACGGCAGGCCTCGACGTGAACCGGGTGATCCATGTGATGCTGCAGGGGTCGTCGGCGAGCTGGCAGATGGCCAACCGCGCCGAGAAGATGCTCGCCGGCGAATACGACTACGGGTTCTCCACCACGCTGATGCGCAAAGACATCGGCCTCGTGCTCGATGAAGCCGAAGCGATGAACGTGCCCCTCCCAGTGACGGCTGCGGTAGGCCAGATGCTCGCCGAAGTGACCGCCATGGGCGGCGCACAGTGGGACTGGTGCAGTTTGATGGAGCGTCAGCGCCGTCGCCGAAGCTGAGCGCCGGGTAGGGCTGGGTTACACCGCGAGCAGGTCGCGGGCGCCCGTATCGGAACTGGGGTGGCGCAACTTGCTCATGGCACGCGCTTCGATCTGGCGGATGCGCTCACGCGTGAGGTTGAAATGTTCGCCCACTTCTTCGAGCGTGCGCGGTTCGCCGCGGTCGAGGCCGAAACGAAGCTTCAGGATTTCACGCTCGCGCTCGTCGAGCGGGGCCAGCAGCCGCGAGATCTCTTCCGGCAGCAGCGCCGTGGCGGCCACTTCGAACGGGCTCTCGGCCGAACGGTCTTCCACCACATCGCCCAATTCGGCATCGCCGTCTTCGCGGAGCGGTTCGCTGAGCGACAACGGCTCGGCTGCGAAGCGCAACGCCTCGGTGACCTTGTCTTCGGGCATCTCGACTTCTTTGGCCAACTCGGCCAAGGTGGCGGGGCGGCCGTACTTCAGCTCGAGGCGGCTGCGCGCCTTCTGCAACCGGGCGAGGGTGTCGCCAGCATGCACTGGCAGACGAATGGTGCGCCCGGTGTTGGCGATACCGCGGGTGATGGCCTGACGGATCCACCACGTGGCGTAGGTGGAGAACTTGAAGCCCTTGCGCCAGTCGAACTTCTCGACGGCGTGCATGAGGCCGAGGTTGCCCTCTTGGATGAGGTCGAGCAGCGGCAGACCTGACGCCTGGTACTTCTTGGCGATCGACACCACCAGGCGGAGGTTCGACTGCACGAAGGCGCGCTCGGCATCTTCGCCCTCACGAACCAGGCGCCGCATTTCGCGCTTCTTGGCGGGCGTGATTTCCTTGCCTGCGGCGTCGAGGTCGACGGCGGCGGCCTTGCCGGCCTCGATCTGCTTGGCGAGACGAACCTCGTCGTCCTTCGTCAACAGCGTGTACTGGCCGATGTCGGACAGGTACAGCCGGACGAGATCTTCTTCGTCGCGCTCCATGCGATCCTTCGCCACAGATTGCTCCTCGCCAACTCGGTGACCAGCAGGTGCTCGGTCGGGATGTCGACTTACGCTACCGACCGCGAACCGCACCTGACACCTGCCGAACGGCGACTTCCTGTTCATTCGAATTCGTGATCTTGCAGCGCCTGCTATCGCCTGTGGAGACGACCGTCATCGCTTCCGCTACTGTCCGGGGCGTGTCAGACGACATCGAACTCGCCATTGTGACCCTCCGCTTCGATGCTGCCGATGCCGGGGCGATGATGGCGGTGTTGTCGAAGTACGTGGTGCTCACGCGCATGCAGCCGGGTTGCCGCAACGTCGACCTGTGCGCCTCGGTCACCCAACCCGGCCGATATCTCGTGATCGAGAAGTGGGATTCGGCCCAGGCACAGCGGGCGCACTTCGACAGCGCCGTGATGGTGGAGATGGCACGGTCGTGCGCCGGGTTGCTGGTGGCGCCACCCGACATCGACTTGTGGGACGGGCCGAGCGCGCACGATCTGGCCTGAACCGTCGCTACAGTTCAGCCTGCAGGCCCTGTAGGGACCCGTTCCAGGAGGTTGTCATGGCCAATCCATATCTGAACGACAAGGCGATCGAAGCCGCCGCGGCCAACCAGGCCGGTTGGGGCGCCCCCGATCCCACCACACGCTCCACCCCCATCACCGACGGCCCGGTGTCGGCCTGGCACCCCGGTGTGATGACGGTGAACGGCACGCTCACTGCCACCGGTGCGCTCATGGCGCTCTTGCTCGTGTCGGCAGCTTTCGGTTGGTCGGCGGTCGACACAGCCGACCCGTTGAACCCCAAGTTCCCGGCCATGGCCATGATCGGTGTGGTGGTGGGTGTCATCTGCGCCATCGGCGTGCACTTCAAGCCCACCCTCGCTCGCATCCTCGGGCCCATCTACGCCATCGGCGAAGGGTTCGCGCTCGGCGCCATCTCGAAGGGCTACGAGTCCTGGCAGAACGGCATCGTGGTCCAGGCAGTGGGTGCCACCCTCGGAGTCACCCTGGTCACCTTCGTGCTGTACCGCACCAATGTCATCAAGGTCACCGACCGGTTCAAGCGCACCGTCATCACGGCCACCTTGGGCCTCATGCTGTTCTATCTGGTGTCGTTCGTCATCAGCCTGTTCGGTGGCAGCGTGAGCTTCCTCAACTCCACCAGCCTGTTCAGTATCGGGTTCAGCATCCTCGCCGCCGGCCTCGCTGCAGCGAACCTCGCCATCGACTTCGACTTCATCGAAAAGAGCGCCAAGGCTGGCGTGCCGAAGTACATGGAGTGGTACGCAGCATTCGCACTGCTGGTCACGTTGGTGTGGCTCTACCTCGAAATGCTGCGCCTGCTCAGCAAGCTCAACCGCCGCTAGGCGTCAGTTGAGCGAGCGCAGGTGGGCGATGAGCGCAGCGTTGAACGCTGCCGGCGCTTCCTGCTGAACCCAGTGGCCCGCACCGGGCACGATGGTGAACCCACGGAAGTCGGGCAGCAGGCTCTGCATGCGCTCGATTCCACCCGGGTCCATCAGGTTCACCCCGTCGAGTTCGCCGGTGATGAAGTAGCTCGGCATGGCGATGAGGTCGGGTGACAGGTCTTTCAGCACCTCGTAGTTGGCATCGAGGTTGCGGTACCAACTCACCGGGCCGAAGAACCCGCTGTGCGTGAATTCGTCGGCATACACCTGCAGGTCGTCTTCGGTGAGCCACGGCCCTTCCGGCCCCTGGTAGGGGCGCGCGGGGTAGTCGGCACCCATCACGTCGAGGAAACCCGTGCCCTCCATCGGCGGCAGGTCGGTGGGCATGGCCCGGCCAACCATGGCCTGCCCCGACGCCGAATACAGGAAGCTCGCCATCGAGCGGTACGGGTCGGCCCCGAGTTCACGCTCGGGCGGGCCCACTTGCTGGAAGTAGAGGATGTAGAAGAAGCGGTCGGTGTAGACCATCTTCATCAAGTCGGTGGGCTTGGCGGGCCACTGGGTGAGCGGCACGCTCACGCCGACCACCGACTTCACTCGGTCGGGGTGCAGCCGGGCGGTCTCCCACACCACGAGCGAACCCCAGTCGTGGCCCACGAACACCGCCTGGTCTTTGCGGGTGCCGTTGGGGCCGGCCTTGTCGAGCAGAGCGATGAGGTCGCCGCTGAGTTGGTTGATGCCGTACGCGTCGATCGCGGTGGGTGCCGACGAGTGGCCGAAGCCGCGTTGGTCGGGCGCGAGTACGTGATACCCGGCGGCCGCGAGCGCGGGCATCTGGTGCCGCCACGAATGGGCGAGTTCGGGGAACCCGTGGCTCAAGATGACCGTGGGGTTGCGTGGGTCGCCGAGTTCATGAACTCGCAGGGTGACATCACCGAGGTCGACGTCGTGGGTGCAGATATCGCTCATGGGCACAGTCTCGCGCCGAGCGCAGCGCATCAGACTCACCAGAACGACAGCGAGGTGATGAACGACCTAGAGGTAATAACCGGTGACGTCGATGATGAAATCGGTGGTACCGCCACCACCCGCGATGACGTTCAACTGGCGGGTGGCATTCAACGTGAGCGTGACGCCGTTGCTCAAGATCTGCCCTGCCGCCGACCAGTTGATCGTTGAGGCCTCGACGGCGCTGACCCCGCCAGGGTTGCAGGTGAGGAACCCGGCGCCAGCGCTCGACACCACAGTGACGTTGGCGGTGATGGCCGTTGCTCCGATCGGGACGAAATTGGCAGCGGACACGGCTCCGGTGGTGAGGTCGCGTTTATCGGCGACCGAGATCGTGCGACTGGCTCCTCCAGTGATCGTGCCAGCGACCGGCAACGGCACCCGACTGTCGTACACACGGCCGGGCGTCAGCGCGTGGAACGCGCCGGCTGTCGAGGACCCGGCCAGTTTGCGCCAGGTACCCGGGGTGCCCGAGACCGTGCAGTACCAGACGTCGCCGTTCGAGTCGGTGTCGATCTCGCCCACCAGGTGAGCGTCGGTACGAGCCGACGGTCGAAGCTTCGGCGACGGCCCGAAGAAGTCGTTCGTGGTGCGCAGGAACAGGCTGGCCTTACCCGAAAAGTTGGCTGCCAGCGCGTATCCATCTCCGGCGGGATCGGCCCATGCTTCGACGGCGGTGTCACCAACGCCGAAAATGG
>JBAXQV010000036.1:0-19741 GCA_037131575.1 Actinomycetota bacterium | reverse complement strand
GTATTCGCGGCGCCATCGATGCCGCGTTGGCACATGCCGAGGTGCACGCAGGCCGGATCGAATTGGTGTCGCTGTCGACAACGTTGGCAACCAACGCCTTGGTGGAGGGGCGCGGTCGCCCCGTTGGCGCAGTGGTCGTCGGCTTCGACGACGAGGTGTTGGCCCGCGCCGGGTTGGCCGACGCCTTGGCCGGCGACCCCGCCCTGGTACTGGCCGGCGGGCACGATTCGCACGGTGGCGAGCGTGCGCCGCTCGACCTCGTTGCCCTGAGCGCCTGGGTCGATGCGGTCGACGAACGCGTCGACGCCTACGCCGTGACGGCCCAGTTCAGCGTGCGCAACCCGGCCCACGAACTCGCTGCGGCAGCGCTCATCCGCGAACGCACCGGCAAAGCCGTGAGCATGAGCCACGACCTGTCGGCCAAGTTGAACGGGCCGAAACGTGCTGTCACGGCGGTGCTGAACGCCCGGCTCATCTCCATCATCCACGACCTCGTGGCCACCACCACCCGCACGCTCACCGAGCGCGGTATCGACGCCACAGTGATGGTGGTACGCGGTGACGGTTCGCTTGTTTCGGCCGAGTTCGTGCGCGAGCGACCCATCGAGACCATCCTCTCGGGGCCGGCCGCCAGCCTGGTGGGCGCGGCCCATCTCACCGGCCTCAGCGACGCCATCATCTCCGACATCGGCGGCACCACCACCGACATCGCCGTCCTTCGCGCCGGCGTGCCCACGGTGAGCCAACTCGGTGCCACGGTAGGCGGGCATCAAACGATGGTCACCGCGGTGGCGATGCACACCCACGGGCTGGGCGGCGACAGCGAGGTACGTCACGACGACCGCGCC
This sequence comes from Actinomycetota bacterium, assembly GCA_037131575.1. Lineage (GTDB taxonomy): Bacteria > Actinomycetota > Acidimicrobiia > Acidimicrobiales > Ilumatobacteraceae > VFMC01. The sequence continues at coordinate 18,893 of JBAXQV010000036.1, read as the reverse complement.
ATCGGTGCAGTGCTGCACATCGGGCCCCGCCGCATCGTGCCCATCAGCAGCCTGGCGCTCAGCGAACCCGATGCAGTGGCGCAGATGCTCGAGCGTCAACTGGTGGCCGATACACCCAGCGAGTACGACGTGATGATGATCGTGCCCGCGTGGAGTGAACGCCTTCCCAACGGCCTCGACGACGCCGAACGCCGTCTGCTCGAGAATGTGGGTGCCCACCCCACTGCCGCGGCACCTCTCATCACCAGCGCCAACCTGCGCCGCGTGCTCGACCGGCTCGTGCGCAAGGGCGCGGTGCGGTTGGCCGGGTTCACCCCCACCGACGCCAGCCATGTGCTGGGCACCCAGGCCACGTTCGACACAGCGGTGGCTCGGCAGGCAGCCACGGTGTTCGCGCGCCGTCGCGACCGCATGGGGCACCCCATCGCCGAATCGGGTGACGCCATCGCCGCGCTCACCGTGGCCACGCTCGAGCGGCGGTCGGCCGAAGCGGTACTCGCGGCCGCGTTCGAGCACAACGGTCACCCCGGTTCAACGGTGCAGTCGGCCCCGGTGCAGGCCGCCCTCGACCGGCGCTTCACGGCCGTGCGGTTCGATGTGGGCCTGGCGCAACCGCTGGTGGGCCTTGGCGCGTCGGCGCACGTGTACTACCCGGCCGTGGCGGCGCTGCTCGCCACCACCGTGGTGGTGCCCGAGCACGCTGGCGTGGCCAATGCCATCGGCGCCGTGGTGGGCCGGGTGCGCATCATCCGCACCTGCACCATCAGTTCACCGCAGCACGGCCAGTTCGTGGTGCACGCCGATGAGCCGAGCATGCACACCTCTCTCGACAGCGCCCTGGCCACGGCAACAGCGTTCGCCGAGGCCCAACTCGAAGCCGATATGGCTGCCGCCGGGGCCCGGGTGTTCGACACCGTGCGCACGTTCGACGAGCGAACCGTCGAGGTGTCAGGGGCGATGATGTTCATCGAAGGGGTACTCACCCTCACCGGCACCGGCCGCCCCGACCTCGACGCCTGAGAGCAGCGGCCGAGCAGCCAACACCTATCGCGAAAGGCCTGGTAGGACCTTCGGCACCCCGACGTTGCTCAATTTCTCCTCAAGTTCGCGCGTAGCGTTACCGATACTGCACGGTGCGAAAGTTTCGGGCCGCTGCCACCACGGTGCTCACGAGCATCGCTCTTTTTGCCGCAGCTCCCACGGCATCGGCCGCACCGCAGTCGACCACAGCACTCACGGCAAACGGCACCTACACCATCGTGAATGGCGACTACCTGGTGGGCATCGCCAAGAAGCTGAACGTCAGCTACTTCGATCTCATCGCGGTGAACCGCATTAGCGCCACGTTCTACCTGCGCCCCGGGAACACCCTGCTCGTACCCAACCGCACGCTGCCCGTCGCACCGGCAGCGGCGCCGACCCCGGCTCCGGTAACCACAACCACGGCACCCGCCGCCCAGCCCGTTGTGTACACGGTGGTGAACGGCGACTACCTGGTGGGTATCGCCCGTAAGTTCGGGGTGCCGTACCAGCAGGTCCTGCAACTGAACAAGCTCACCCTCACGAGTGCCATCTACCCCGGCACCACGCTGCTGTTACCCCCGGGCTCGGCCATCAAGGTGACCACGACACCGGCTACCACCACTCCGGCCACCACCACTCCGGCACCGGCCACCACCACTCCGGCCACCACCGCTCCGGCCACCACCGTGGCACCGCAGCCGCCCGATCTCTCGGCGGGCGTGTCCACCGGCAATGCCCAACTCGACCAGGTTCTCGCCTTCGTACGGGCGCAACTGAACAAGCCGTATGCGTTCAACGGCGCAGGCCCCGACACCTACGACTGCTCAGGCCTCACCATGGCCGCCTATGCCCAAATCGGTATCGCCCTGCCCCACCAGAGCGCTGCTCAGTCGATGCTCGGCACCCCGGTGAATCTCGCAACCGACACCATCAAGGCTGGCGACCTGATCTTCATCTTCAGCACCCGCAACCCCACGGTCATCAGCCATGTGGGCATCGCCATCAGCGCCACCCAGTGGATCAACGCACCCCGCACCGGCGATGTGGTGCGTATCTCGTCGATGCCCTCGGCCGACAAGATTCAGTCGGTGCGCCGCTTCGTCACCGGCTGAGCGGTAACCGCAACAGCAGGTTGGCGTCGGGCACCAGCGAGTGCCAGATCGACATGCGCGATGGTTCGCCCGCACCCTCGAAGTTGCCGCTGAACACGCCGTCGTCGCCCACCAGCAAGTCGGTCATCACCTGCACATGGGTGTGCGGCGACCAGCCACCGTTCACCGTGCGATCGCCCACGAACCCCACCACGTCGCCTGCTGCCACCACCTGGCCCACGCCGACCGTGGTGAGCGTGCGGCGCGACAGATGGCCGTACAGGCACCAGAACGGGCCCGCGTCGCCGGCACTGTGTTCGAGCACCACGGTGGGGCCGTAGTCGTAGGGCATGTCGTTGTCGACCACGCTCACCACCCGGCCGGGCAGCATCGCCAGCACCGGTGTGTCGACCGGTACGAACAGGTCGATGCCGATGTGCACCGAGCGCGTTTCGGGGGCGTCGGTGGTGAACTGATCGCCGCGGTAGACGTTGCGGTCTTCGTCGTACAACCCGATGGCCACGCGTTGCCCGCGATATTCGTCGAGCCACGCCTCGTAGCCCACCGGGTCGGCCGCGAACTCCATACCGGGCGCCCCATCGGCCAGGCTCACGGTGACGATGTCGGCCGCGGCGAGCGGTGCGTGCAGCACCGGCCCCGGTTGGCATGCGGGCGAACCCAACCACTCGACGATGCCGGGTGAGCCCGGCACGGGGGCAAGCCCGGCGGCGTCGCGGGCCACGAAGTGCCAGAACGCCGGCCGTGCCCCCATGAGCCGCCGTAACAGGCGTAGCGCGGGTGCTTGTGTGACCAGCAGATACTCGTTGTCGGCGAACTCGCGGCTGCGGTGCGACGAGATGATCACGCTCATCGCCAGGCGGGCCACCACCAGGTCGAACAGCACCTCCAGTTCGTTCGCGGCGAGCGCGAACTCGGCCACATAGGCGCCGATCGTCCGTCGTGCCGTGGCCACGATGTCGGGCACGTCGAGTAACGCGTACGCCAACGCCACGGCCAATTCATTCACCTGCGCGGCCACCAGCATGTCGCCGAAGTCGATGATGCCCGAGATGTGCTCGGCGCCGGGTTGGCCATCGACGAGCACGTTGTAGTCGTTCGCATCGTGATGCACCACGGCCGTACGCAACTGGCCCAACACGGGCACGACCCGCCGCAGGTGCCGGTCGAGCGCGCGCTCCACCAATGCCCGGTCGTTCGGGTCGGCTACATCGGCCAGCCACGGCCGGCACTGCTGGGCGAGGTCGAGATTCCACAGGAAGTCGGGCCGGTGTGCACCCGCATGGGTGAAGCCCTGCAACGCTGCCGACAGGCGACCGAGCACACGCCCGAGGTCGGTTTCGACGCTCACCGTGCGTTGCACCGTGGCGAGCGGTCGACCGGGCAGATACGTCACGCACCGCACCAGGTGCGCACCGGCGGCACCCACCGGCGTCCAGCGCACGAGGGCCTCACCATCGGCCGAGCGCTGCAGTCGCGGAAGGGGCAGGGTGGGGTCGGCGCCCGCGAGATGCGCCAGCGCGGCGACCTGCAGCTCGAGGGTCGACTCGGCTTCGGCGAGGTTGGCGACCTTCACCACCCACTGGCCCGCCACCAGTAGGTTCTGGTCGCGCTCTGAGTCGAGCGGAACCAGTTCTCCGTCGATACCGAACGTCGCGCGCGCCATGGCGCCCACCTCGTGGTGAGGAAACGAAGGCGGCGGTACGTCGAAAACGGAAGTGGTCACCCGCCGATTATGGGGCAGCGACGAGCGCCGACAACGACTTCTCGGCTTGCCCGAGGTCGGCGCGCTGGTCGGCCAGCAGGCGGCTGAGGTAGGTGACTGCCACCTCATTGCGCTCGACGATGCCGCCGTCGGTGTCGACCGGCAGTTCCTCGGCCTCGCCCCAGGTCATGCGTACGAAGAACGCGCCCTCATGACCTTCCTTGGGGTCGAGCACAGCGGTCGACATCCGCCGCGGTGGTTCGGTACCGACGCGAGCATGACGCCAACCCACCATGTCGGCCACATCGCAGTTCGGCACATTGATGTTCACCACCACCGGCTCACTGGGCATGTCGGCCACGAAACCCTCGACGAAGGCATCGGCCACGGCTGCGGCCGACTCCCACTTCTGGCCCACCAACATCTCGTCCCAGCCCTGGCCTTCCACACCGAACCCGCTGACGGCCTGGCTCACGGCGATACCCGAGATACCGCCGTTACGGGCCGTGAGCGCGGCGCCGATGGTGCCCGAGTGGTACACCGACCGGCCCACATTGGCACCGGGGTTGATGCCCGACACGATGAGGTCGAACGGAGCGCCGAAGGCACCGAGCCGGGCGAACATCACGCACAGCGCCGGCGGGCCGGTGAGTGCCCAGGCTTCGTCGATTCCCTCCACCGAGGTCTTGTACACCTCGGGCTGGATGAGGTGCAGCGCGCCGAGGGCGGCGCTGGCACCCGAGTACTCGCGATCGGGGGCGATGATGACCACGTCGCCGTGGCGGCGCATGGCCCGGGCCAGCACGTGCAGGCCCACCGAATCGATACCGTCGTCGTTGGTGAGCAGAATTCGCATGAACTGATTCTGACCGATCTGCGGCCACCGATCGTGGTCGGTCACTCACTCGCCATCTGATGTTCAGCTTTCCGTCGCCATATGCGCCACGATGGGTGGGTGAAATTGCTCGACTCGCTCCCCCGCCCGTCGGCCACCCGCCTCGCGGTGAAGGTGACCCCCGACGCGGTACGCCGCCTGCGCGGTGGCCACCCGTGGCTGTTCGATGGCTCGGTCACGGCCGTGAACCGCGAGGGTGCAGCCGGCGACCTGGCCGTGGTGTTCGACGACGACCGTGCCTTCGTAGCCATCGGCCTCTGGGACCCCACCTCGCCCATCAGGGTGAAGGTGCTGCACCACGGCAAGCCCACCACCATCGACGAGGCCTGGTTCCGCACCAAGATCGGCGAGGCCGTCGAGCGACGCCGCACTCTGGCCGAGAGTGCAGGCACCCCCACGGCCACCACCGGCTATCGCGTCATCCACGGCGAGAACGACGGCCTGCCCGGCATCGTGCTCGATCGCTATGGCCATGTGGCCGTGCTGAAGCTTTACACCGCTGCGTGGATCCCGCACCTGCCGATGCTGGTGCCGGCCATCATCGACGCGCTGCCGTCGCGTTCGCTCGTGCTGCGCCTTGCTCGCCAGATGCACGCCAATACGGCACCCGACCTGCCCGAGGGCATCGCCGAAGGTGTGTCGCTCTACGGGCCCGCCGTCACCGAGCCCGTACCCTTCCTCGAGAACGGTCTGCACTTCGAAGCCGATGTGGTGCGTGGCCAGAAGACCGGTCACTTCCTCGACCAGCGCGACAACCGCATTCGTGTGGGCGAGATGGCCGAGGGGGCTCGGGTGCTCGACCTGTTCTCGTGCAACGGTGGCTTTTCCGTACACGCGGCGGCCGGCGGGGCGCGCCTGGTGCACAGCGTCGACTCCAGCCCCGGGGCCATCACCGCCGCGCGACACAACATGCTGCTCAACGCCGAACTCCCCGCTGTGGCCGCCTGCACCCACGACACCACCGTGGGCGAAGCGTTCGGCGTGATGGAACGCATGGTCGACGAGCGGCGCCGGTTCGACATCGTGGTCATCGACCCGCCGTCGTTCGCCTCGAACGCTCTGTCGATCGGTAAGGCACTGAGTTCGTACCAGCGGCTCACCACGCTGGGGTTGGGGTTGGTGGAACGCGGCGGCCTGTTGGTGCAGGCATCGTGCTCGTCGCGTGTCACCGAAGCCGACTTTGCCCGTGCAGTGCATGTGGCTGCGGCCGACGCCGGATACGACCTCGAAGAAGTGGCCCGCACCACGCACGGGCTCGACCATCCGGTCACCTTCACGGAGGGCGCGTACCTCAAGGCCATCTACGCCCGTCCGCACCGCATTCCTGGCGCGTCGCGCGCACGGCCCGCATTCCGCTGATGACCATTCCCGTCATCGATCTCAGCGGCGACCCCGCCGAGGTCGCCGCGGCAGTGCGTGCTGCCTGTCTCGAGGTGGGCTTCTTCCAGATCACCGGCCACGGTGTGGACCCCGTGCTCATCGAGCGAACCTGGCGCACCGTTCGAAGCTTCTTCGACCTTCCGCTCGAACAGCGCCTCGCGGCGGCGCGCCTGAACGCCGACGATGCCTACGGCTACATCGCTCTCGAGATCGAGGCACTGAACCGCTCGATGAGCGATGCCGTCACACCGCCCGACCTGAAGGAAACCTTCAACATGGGGCCACCCACGGCTCCGGAGCTTGCGCTCACCGACGACGGCGAACGATGGGCATTCGCCCCCACACCATTCCCACCGGCATTACCGGTGCTGCAACAGGTGCTCACCGAATACTTCGAGGCACTGCTGGCGCTGTCGGCGCAGTTGATGGGTTGGTTCGCGCTGGCGCTCGAATTGCCCGGCACCTACTTCGCCGAACTCATCGACGAATCGCCCAGCGCGCTGCGCATCATCAACTACCCACACCCCGAGCACCCGCCGCTACCCGGCCAACTGCGGGCCGGCGCCCACACCGACTACGGCACGCTCACCCTGCTGCTGCAGGACGATGCCCCTGGTGGGCTCGAGGTGCTCGACCCACGCACCGAACAGTGGACCCCGGTGCCAGCAACGCCTGGAGCATTCGTGGTGAACCTCGGCGATCTCATGGCTCGGTGGACCAACGACCGCTGGCGATCGACCCTGCACCGTGTGGTGAACCCGCCAGCCGATCACCACGGGTCCACCCGCCGCCAGAGCCTGGCGTTCTTCCACAACGCCAACTACCACACCGAGGTGGCGTGCCTACCCACGTGCCTGGCGCCCGGCGAGGCCGCTCGCTACCCCGCAGTGGAAGCCGGCCCGCACCTGATGAGCAAGTTTCAACGCACGGTGGACGACTCGTACCGCTGAGCCCCTGCGAGGGCGTACTGTTCGTCCATGGCACTGCACCCGAACGGCGTTCATCACCTGGCCATCGCCACGCGCGATATGAAGGCCCAACTCGAATTCTTCACCGATGTGCTCGGTGGCGAACTGAAGGCGATGTACTGGATGCACGGTGTGGCCAACACCTTCCATGCGTTCGTCGAGCTGAACCCGTCGTGCTACATCGCCTTCCAACAGCACCCCGACAACCCTGCCGAGGGCACGGTAGGGGTCACGCATGCTGGCAATGCCGGCGGGCAGGTAACCGCTGGCACCATGCAACACCTGGCGCTCAGTGTCGACACCCTCGACGACCTGTTGGCGCTGCGCGACCGCATCCGCAGCCGTGGTGTGCCGGTGATGGGGCCGATGAACCACGGCATGTGCCAGAGCGTGTACTTCGCCGGGCCCGAGGGGCTGGCGTTGGAAGTGGCCTGTGGCAGCGCCATCGACGAACGAGCCTGGATCGACCCCGAGGTACAAGCCCTGCTCGGCATCGACGCCGACGAACTTCAGCACATGCTGTATCCGGCGTCGTTCGAGCGGCCCGAGGGTGGGGTGCCCCAGCCATCGGCCGATGGCCCCGGGCCGCATCTGGTGTACCCCGCAGCCATCTACCGCCTGCTGCTCGAACGCACCGACGAGCAGATGTGGAACGCGGTGGAGTCGGAGCCGCCGGTGAAGGCGGCCGGCTGAGGCTCAGCCGTTGGTGAGTGCCGGCACCTTGGCGCTGGTGAACTGCATACAACCGTCCTCCATGGCACCGGTGCGGAACATCTTCTTGTCGACGTTGTAGTTCTGCGGGTTGATCCACGGTTCGCGGTCGCCCTGGCGCGGGAAGCGGTGCATCACACGCTGCATGTAACCGGACGAGAAATCGTCGATCCACGGGCGCTCGGGCATCGTGGCATCGCTCGGCCGCAGGCGCGGTGTGCACTGCACGGTGCCGGTGAGTTCCATGTGGTTCAGCAAGCGGCACACGTACTCGCAGGTGAGGTCGGCTCGCAGGGTCCACGAGGCGTTGATGTAGCCGAACGACGACACCAGGTTGGGCACACCGGAGTACGCCAAACCCTTGTAGGTCCAGGTCTTGGCGAAGTCGACGGTGGCACCATCCACCACGAACTCCATCTCGCCGAGCGTGACGAGTTCCAGGCCGGTGGCGGCAACGACGATGTCGGCCTCGAGGGTGGCTCCCGACTCGAGTTCGATGCCGGTCTCGGTGAAGGTACGAATGTGGTCGGTCACCACATCGGCCTTGCCACTCTTGATGGCCTTGAACAGGTCGCTGTTGGGCACCAAGCACAGGCGCTGGTCCCACGGGTTGTAGTTCGGCGTGAAGTGCTTGTCGACGTCGTAACCGGGCCCGAGTTCCTTGCGCACACCGTCGAGCAATCGCTTCTTCATGCGGTCGGGCTTTGTGCGGGTCTGCTTGTAGATGAACTGCTGCAGCTTGATGTTCTTCCAGCGGGTGAGGTCGTAGGCCCAACTGTCGGGCAACACCTTGCGCAAACCGTTGGCCACCTTGTCGACGTCGGGGCCCGACGCGATGTACGTGGGTGAACGCTGCAGCATGGTGACATGGGCGGCGGTGTCGGCCATGGCCGGCACCAGAGTGACTGCGGTTGCACCCGAGCCGATGACCACGACGCGCTTGCCTGCGTAGTCGAGATCGGCAGGCCACTGCTGCGGGTGCACCATCTGCCCACGGAACCGATCGGCACCGGGGAACTCGGGCATGTGCCCGCCCTTGTAGCTGTAGTAGCCCGAGCACATGAACAGGAAGTTGCAGGTGAACGTGGCGGCCTCGCCACTGCCGGTGCGCTGCGCGCTCACGGTCCAGGTGGCGGTTTCGCTCGACCACTCGGCCTTGTGCACCAGGTGTCCGAAGCGGATGTGCTTGTCGATGCCGAACTCACGCACCGTGTCGTTGAGGTAGGCGAGAATTGAGGGGCCGTCGGCAATCGACTTCTCGGCCGTCCACGGCTTGAAGCTGTACCCGAGGGTGTGCATATCGCTGTCGGACCGCACGCCCGGGTAACGGAACAGATCCCAGGTGCCGCCGATCTGCTCGCGGCCTTCCAGAACGACGTACGAGCGGTTGGGGCTCATGGTCTGCAGGTGGTACCCGGCACCGATGCCCGAGATGCCCGCACCCACCACTACGACGTCGAAATGTTCCATGGGGCGAGCGTAGTGGACGTGTGTTCATGCCATCGGCCCCGATCGGCAGGTACCGTTCGGGCCATGGAGCACTACGACCTGGTCATCATCGGCGCTGGCAGCGGTAACTCGATCATCGGGCCTGCCTTCGACCACTGGAAGATCGCCATCGTGGAAGAGTGGGTGTTCGGCGGCACCTGCCTCAACCGCGGATGCATACCCACCAAGATGATGGTGCACCCCGCCGACCTCGTGCAGTCGGCAAGTCATTCATCGGCACTCGGCGTCGACCTCAGCATCGATGCGGTGCGTTGGGTCGACATCCGCGACCGGGTGTTCGGACGCATCGACCCCATCGCCGCCGGAGGCACCCGCTACCGCACCTTCGAGTGCCCCAACGTCACCGTGCACGCCGGCCACGGCCGGTTCATCGGGCCCCGCCAACTCGAGGTCACCACCCCCGACGGTGTGGTGCAGATCGAGGGCGCGCAGGTGGTGCTGGCCGCAGGGGCACGCCCGCTCATTCCCGACATTCCCGGTCTCGCCGAGGTGGGCTATTTCACCAGCGACGACATCATGCGCGCCGATGAGGTGCCCGAGCATCTCATCGTGCTCGGTGGTGGCTTCATCGCGTGCGAACTCGCCCATGTGTTCGGTTCGTACGGCGCGCAGGTCACCATCGTGCAGCGCAGTGAGTTGCTGTTGCGAGCCGAAGATCACGATGTGGCCGCGGCCATCACCGCAGCGTTCGCGCAGCGTTTCGACCTGCGCCTCGGGGTCACCGTGGCGCGGGTGGAGCGAGTGGGTGAGCACGTGCTGGTGCACCTGTCGGACGGGTCCACGGTGGAGGGTTCGCACATCCTGGTGGCCACCGGGCGTGTGCCGAACAGCGACACGGTCGATGCGGCCGCCGGCGAGCTGGCCATGCACCCCGATGGCCGTGTGGTGGCCGACGCCACCGGCGCCACCTCGGTACCGGGCGTGTGGGCACTGGGCGACATCTCGTCGCCGTACATGCTGAAGCACGTGGCCAACCACGAGTGCCGTGTGGTGGCCCACAACCTGGCGCACCCCGAAGCACTGCGCACGTTCAACCACCACGCCGTGCCGCACGCCGTGTTCACCAACCCGCAGATCGCTGCGGTGGGCCTCACCGAGGCCGAGGCACGCGCCCAGGGCATCGATGTGATGGTGAAGGTGCAGCGTTACGGCGATGTGGCCTATGGCTGGGCACTCGAAGACTCCACCAACTTCTGCAAACTCATCGCCGACCGGGCCACACGCACCCTGGTGGGCGCGCACATCATCGGCCCGCACGCATCGAGCCTCATCCAGCAGCTCATCCAGGGCATGGCCTTCGGCACCACTGTCGACGACATGGCCACCGGGCAGTACTACATCCATCCGGCCCTTCCCGAGCTGGTCGAGAACGCTCTGCTCGGCTTTCCGTCGGCCTAGCCCCCTCGCGCCCGCTACCGTCGAGGGTATGCCTTCCGCGTTTTTGCATCCCTTCGCCAAACCGACCAAGGAAACCTTCACCCGTATCGTGCGCGGTGAAGGTGCGCTGCTGTGGGACAGTGACGGTAACGAGATCATCGACGGTATGGCCAGCCTGTGGCATTGCGCCGTGGGGCATGGCCGCGCCGAGATCGCCGATGCGGTTGCCGCCCAGATGCGCGTGCTCGAGACCTATAGCTGCTTCGACCCGTTCACCACCGACCCTGCCGAGGCACTGGCCGAGGAACTGAAAGCCATCGCCCCCATGGACGATGCGCGTGTGTTCCTCTGCTGCTCGGGCTCCGAGGCCGTCGACACCGCCATGAAGCTCGCCCGCATCAGCCATGTGCTGGCCGGGCAGCCGCAGCGCAAGCTCATCATCAGCCGCGTGCGCGGCTATCACGGCACCGCATACGGCGGCACCAGCGCGCAAGGCATCGCCCCCAACCGCGAGCACTACGGGCCGTGGGTGGGCGATGTGGTGCAGGTGCCGGCCGACGATGTGGAAACACTCGCCGCACTCATGGCTGAGCACAGCGACACCCTGGCCGCGGTGCTCACCGAACCCGTGCAGGGCGCAGGCGGTATCTTCCCGCCGGCCGATGGTTACCTCGAGTCGCTGCGTCGCCTGTGCGATCAGCACGGCGCATTCCTCATCTTCGATGAAGTGATCACCGGCTACGGCCGCCTCGGGCATTGGTTCGCCGCCCATCGTTTCGGCGTGCGGCCCGACTTCGTCACCTTCGCCAAGGCGGTCACCTCGGGCTATCAGCCGCTCGGTGGCGTGTTCGTGGGGCCCGCTCCGCGGGCGGCGCTCGAAGGCGACCCCGACTACTTCCTGCGTCACGGGTTCACCTACTCGGGTCACGCCTCGGCGTGCGCGGCGGCCAGCACCAACCTGGCCATCATCCGCCGCGAGGGCCTGCTCGAGCGTGCGCTGCACGTGGGCAACCGCCTGCGCGATGGGTTGCAGGCGCTCGCATCCGATGGTCTCATCGACCACATCCGTGGCGACGGCGCGATGTGGGCTGCAGGCCTGCGCCCCGACCAGAACGCTGTCACCATGCGCGACGAAATGCTGCGCCGCGGGGTCATCACGCGTGCCATCGTCACCGATGCGCTCACCTTCTGCCCGCCGCTCGTCATCACCGACGACCAGGTCGACCGCATCGTCGACACGCTTGCCGCTGTGGCCACCAGCTGAACCCGCCATGGATGTCACCCAGGCAACTCGCCAACGCATCTCGGTCCGCAGTTTCCTCACCGACCCGGTGTCCGACGAGCTGCTGCGCGAGTTGCTCGCCGATGCGTCGTACGCGCCGAGCGGCGGCAACCTGCAGCCGTGGCGCATCTACGTGGTGAACGGCGAATCGATGGACCGGCTACGCGAGTACCTACCGTCGCAGCCGCCTCTCGAAGACACCGAGTACGACATCTACCCAAAGTCGCTCACCGAGCCCTACCGCACCAACCGGTTCACCGTGGGCGAGCAGATGTACGCAACCTTGGGCATCGCCCGCGACGACAAGGCCGGCCGCTTCCGGCAGTTCGCCCACAACGGCGACTTCTTCGGCGCACCGGCAGCGCTGTTCTGTTTCATCGACCGCCAGATGGGCCCACCGCAATGGTCCGATCTCGGCATGTTCTTGCAGACCTTCATGTTGCTCGCCGTCGAGCGTGGTCTGGCCACCTGCGCGCAGGAGTACTGGTCGGTGCGTCACGGGGCCATCAGCACCTTCGTCGACGCACCCGACAACGAGATGCTCTTCTGCGGTATGGCAATCGGCTACGCCGACCCGGCGGCACCGGTGAACTCGCTGCGCAGCGAGCGAATGCCCCTCGAGCAGTGGGCACGTTTCGTTTGACCAGAGCGAACTGCTCGAACGTGTGATTACATCGTGGGCATGACGTCAGTCGAAGAGTCCGTTCCGTCCATCGATCTCAACGGGCGCCATGTGCTCGTCACCGGTGGTGCCAGTGGCATCGGCAAGGCCTGTGCAGCCCGCTACCGCGCCGAAGGCGCCACCGTGGTGGTCACCGACATCAACCCGCAGTCGAGCGACGAGCGGTATCTCGACGTGAGCGATTCGGCCCAGTGGGCAGCACTCATCGAGAGCCTCCCCCCGTTCGATGTGGTGCACCTCAACGCCGGTATCGCCACCCCGGGCCGCGCACCGGCGCTCTCGGGCGCGCTGCCACTCAGCGACATCACCGACGACGCCTACCGCACCATCCTCGGGGTGAACCTCGACGGTGTGTTCTTCGGAGTGCGGGCTGCTCTGCCGGGCATGGTGGCCAACGGCGGTGGCCAGTTCCTCGTCACCGCATCGATGGCCGGCCTGGGCGGTATGCCCGGAGACGTGGCCTACACCGCCACCAAGCACGCCGTGGTGGGGCTGGTGCGTTCACTCGGGGCGAGTCTCGACCCCTACGGCGTGTGCATCAGCGCCATCTGCCCCGGGTTCGTCGACACCGCCATCGTGCCCGAGGACGCCAAGGGGTTCATCCGCGAGATGGGGTTGCCCGTCATCGAACCCTCACGGGTGGCCGAGACTGCCATGCGCGCGCTCAGCACACACGCCAACGGTTCGCAGTGGATCGTGTGGGGCGACATCATCCGCCAACACGTCGAAGCCGACTTCGGGTTGATGTGAGCGCACCACGATGACCGAGCCCGTGTACAACCCGTTCGACCCGGCGTTCCGGGCCAACCCCTACCCCTTCTACGCGGCATTGCGCGAGCACGAACCGGTACAGGTGTCGCCACTGGGGTTCGTCATCCTCACCCGCTACGACGATGTGGCCCGCACCCTGCGCGGGAACGAGTTCGCCCGCGACATCGAGGCACACACTCCCCCGCCCGTCGACCCGGTGCGCCTCGCGCGTCGGCAGTCTTTCCAGGCACGTGTGGCACGCGGCGAAGCGGCCAAGACCATCTTGAATCTCGACCCTCCCGACCACACTCGCCTGCGCCGCTTGGTGAGCCTGGCCTTCACCCCATCGGCCATCGAACGTTTGCGTAGCCGCGTGGAGCAACTGGTGAACGATGTGCTCGACCGTGCCGCCGAGCGTGGGTCGATGGAATTGGTCGATGAGTTGGCCTTCCCCGTGCCGTTCCAGGTGATCTCCGATCTGCTCGATCTGCCCACCGGCCGATCCGACGAAATTCGCGACTGGTCGCAGGCGCTCACCGCTGGCCTCGAGCCCACCGCCACCGAGGCCACCCTCGATGCGTCCGAGCGCGCCGGGCGCGAACTCGGCGGCTACCTCACCGAGGTCATCGACCACCGCCGACAGAACCTGGGCGACGACCTGCTGTCGGCGTTGTTGGTGGCCGAGGAAGCGGGCGATCGGCTCAGCCCGGTGGAACTCCGTTCGTTCGTGGTGCTGCTCTATGTGGCAGGCCACGAGACCACCGTGAACCTCATCGGTAACGGGCTGCTGGCATTGCTGCGCCACCCCGACGAATTGCGCCGCTGGCGCGACGACCCCAGCCTCGACACCTCGGCCATCGACGAACTGTTGCGCTACGACGGCCCGGTGCAGCAGACCGTTCGTGTGCCGGTTGAACCTGTGCGCTACGGAGACATCGAGGTGCAGCCGGGCACCATGGTGATGACCGTGCTGGGGGCCGCCAACCACGACCCGACCGTGTTCGAGAACCCCGAAACACTGCGCCTCGACCGGCCCAATGCCAACCGCCACCTCGCCTTCGCTGCAGGCGCGCACTATTGCCTCGGCGCGGCACTCGCCAAACTCGAAGCACAGGTGGCCATCACGTCGGTGATCCGCCGCTTCCCCAATCTCGAACTGGCGGGCGAGCCGCACTGGCGCGACCGGCTCACCATCCGCGGCGTCGACCACCTGCCGCTGTCGCTCGGCAAGGTCTGACGCAACCTCAGTCGTTGGCGAGCAACTGAATGAGGCTGCTGGTGTCCCAGCGCTTGCCGCCGCGTGCGATGACCTGCGCGTAGAACTGATCGACGAGCGCCGTCATGGGCAACCGGGCACCGTTGCGGTTGGCCTCGGTGAGCACGATGTCGAGGTCTTTGCGCATCCATTCCACGGCGAACCCGAAGTCGAACTCGCCGCGGGCCATGGTGCGGCCGCGGTTCTCCATCTGCCAACTCTGCGCCGCGCCGTACTTGATGACATCGATGACGGCATCGGGGTCGAGGCCGGCCTTCATGGCGAAGTTGATGCCCTCGGCCAAGCCCTGCACCACACCGGCGATGCAGATCTGGTTCACCATCTTGGTGAGCTGCCCCGAACCCGCCGGCCCCATGAGCGATGTGGCCTTGGCGTAGGCACCCATCACCGGCTTCACGAGTTCGTAGAAGGCCGCGTCGTCGCTGCCGCACATGATGGTGAGCTGCCCGTTCTCGGCGCCAGCCTGACCACCCGACACCGGCGCGTCCACGAACCCCACACCGGTTTCGGCACAGGCCTCGGCCAGCTCGTGGGCCACCTCGGCCGACGCAGTGGTGTGATCCACCAGCACGGCACCGGCTTCCACACCGGCCAGTACGCCATCGGGGCCATACACCACATCGCGCACGTCATTGTCGTTGCCCACGCACAGGAACACGAACTCGGCTCCTTCGGCCGCTTCGCGCGGTGTGGGCGCGGCGCGGTTGCCGTAGAGCGCCACCCAGGCCAGGGCCTTTTCGGGTGTGCGGTTGAAGACGGTGACTCGATGGCCGGCTGCTGCCAGATGACGGGCCATGGGGGTACCCATGACGCCCAGTCCGATGAATGCGACGTTGCTCACCCGCTCAGTCTTGCCGGTCACGAACGCACGTGCCGACCATCCTGATACACACTTACCGAATATTCACCCGCCACCGCCCGGGCGAGGCCCACGGCGATGACCAAGGCCGCTGTGCCCGACGACCAGCCGAGTCGACTCAACCCCAGGGCCACCGCCGTGAGCGGGGCGCCGTAGGCCGCGGCCACCAGCACGCAGCCTCCCATCGCCGTCACCACCGCACGCGATGTACCGGGGGTGAACCAACCGGCCAACACCACACCGAGCGTGCTGCCGATCGACACCATCGGCAGGAACAACCCGCCCACCACGCCACCGGCCACCATCACGGCCACCAGGGCGATGAACACCTCGAGCAGCGCAATGGCCCCCAGCGGCGGCCCGTCGGTGGCCCACTGGTACATCGCCTTGCCCGAACCGAACAGCACCGGCGTGCCGGTGACGAGTTGGGCGATGGGCACGGCCAACAGCAGCGTGCCGGCGACCAACATCATTCGTCGCGGAAAGGCGATGACGTAGCGCTTCGCCAGCAAGATCACGGCCACGAACATGCGGCCCACCACACCTCCGGCGAGACCGATCACGATCATCGCCACGATGGCCGCGCCGAACCCGATGGTCGAGCGATCGCCCACGATGCCGCCGCTTTCGCCCATCAGTCGGCGCACGCCCCACGCGGCCGCGGCGCCAACGGCCAAAGGTGGCAGGTCGGCCAACTTCGGGCGGCCGCGCCGCGCCACCTCGCTCACGAACAGTGCTGCAGCCAGCGGCGCGAAGATCACCATCGACACACCCGCCGTGGCCGCTGCCAACACATAGGGTCGCTCGCAACGCTTCAGCGTGCGTGGGCCGGCGGCACCGAGCGAACCGGCGAAGTACACCATCGGCCCCTCGTAGCCCAGCGGCACGCCGAGCCCAACACCGGCGATGAGTGCGAGCAATCGGGCAGGTGCCGAGCGCACGTCCATCTGCCCGCTCTGCACGCCCAGTACGTACGCATCGGCGGTGGCCGGAGTCACCTGAGCCACGCGCACGATCACCAGTGCCAGTACCGCACCCACGGCTGGTATCACCGCGCTCACCACCCCGCCCTGATGACACCAGAAGTCGACCAACTGCTGGAACCAAGCCACCAAACGGTCGGCCATGAGGGCGGTCACCACGGCGATGAACACCACACCGATGGCGTCGAGGGCGCGCTCCGCCAGGCGCGAGCCACTCATGGTCGCAGGCTGGCGATGAGTTCGTCGATGATGCTCATCGGTGTGCGCGGATGCATGAACACCACCCGGCCCACCGCCTCGCCGCGGAAGGTGGAGGGTGCCACGAAAGCCACCTGGTCGGCCAACAGCCGCTCGGCCCACGCTGCCCACTCAGGCGCGCCCCACCCCGTGCGGCGGAAGAGCACCACACCGAGTTCGGGTTGCATCACCAATTCGGCCACCGGGCACACCTCGATGGCTGCGGCCATAGCGATGGCCATGGTGATACCCACCCGAATGGCGGCGCGGTGCGCATCGAGGCCGTGCAGCATCATGGCGAACCACACCGGCATGCCGCTGGCCCGGCGGGTGAGCTGAAAGCCCAGGTCGCATGGGTTGTAGGCGTCATCGTCGGTGCGCAGCACATCGATGTACGGCCCACGTTGCGTGTGCACCGCTCGCGCCAGTTCGGGCCGACGATACACCAGAGCACATGAGCCGGCCGGGGCGAACAGCCACTTGTGCGGGTCGACGATGAACGAATCGGCCCGCTCGATACCGGCGAACAACGGCCGCGTCTCGGGCAGCAACATGGCCGCCGCGCCGTAGGCCCCGTCCACATGCAACCAGGCGCCCAGCTCGGCGGCCACGTCGGCACAACCGGCCAGATCGTCGACCACACCCGCGTTCGTGGAACCACCCGACGCCACGATCACGCCCACATCGGTGCGATCGCCGATGGCAGCGCGCAATGCTTCACCCGTGAGTCGGTAGGCCTCGCCGGTGGGCACCACCAGCGGCTCCAGACCCAGCAGGTGCAGGGCGTTGCGTACCGAGGCATGGGCGGTGTCGGCCACAGCGACGGCGCGGCGACCGCCGGCCTGCTCGCGGGCCACGGCGAGGGCGGACAGGTTGCCGATCGAGCCGCCACTCACGAAACACCCTGCAGCACCGGCGGGCAGGCCAGCCGTGGCGATGAGGAGGTCGAGCACCTGGTTCTCGGCGGCTACGGCACCGGCGCCCTCGAGCCACGATTCGGCCGAGAAGTTGGCAGTGCTCACCAAGATGTCCATCCACACGCTCGCCGCCGATGGGCTCACCGGAATGAACGCGAGGAACCGTTCGCTGTCGAGGCCGATGGTGTTGGGCACCACCACTTCGTCGAACAGTCGCCACGCCGCATCGAGGCCGAGACCATCGTCGGTGAGCGAACCCGCCAGGGCAGCATCGAGTTCGTGCTTCACCCCCACCTTGCCCACTGGGCTGTGAGCCAGACGCGCATCGACCCACGCCGTTGCCCGTGCGGCAAGATCGCCGATATCGCTGTCGACGCCGTGCAGGCGGTCGCCGGCGGTCATCGCCGGGTCACTCGGGGGTGACGTACGCCGACGTGATGCCGCCGTCGATGATGAGGCTCTGCCCGGTCATCCAGCTCGACTCGTTGCTCGCCAGGAACAGCGCACCGTTGGCGATTTCGATCGGCTCACCGAAGCGGCCCATCGGGATGTGCACGAGGCGGCGGTTGCGCTTGGCGTCGTCGCTCAGGAACTTGGCCAGCAACGGCGTCATGATCGGCCCGGGGCACAGCGAGTTGGCGCGTAGGCCTTGGCGGGCATAGATGACGGCGATCTCGCGGGTCATGGCCAGCACTGCACCCTTCGACGCGGTGTAGGCCACCTGCGGGGTGGCGGCCCCCATGTGCGCCACGAACGAGGCCACGTTGATGATGGAACTCGCCTGGCCGCTGGCCTTGGCCGACTCGAGCATTGCCGGGATGGCGTACTTGCAGCCGAGCATCACACCGAGCACGTTGATGTCCATCGTCTTCTGGTACGTGTCGACGCTGGTGGTGACGGGGTTGTCGTCGTCGCTCAGCATCACGCCGGCGTTGTTGTAGAGCACGTGCAGGCCACCGAAGGTCTCAACCGCATGCTGCACGGCCGCTTCCACCGAACCTGGGTCGGTCACATCGCAGCGCACGAACGTGGCCTCACCACCGGCAGCGGCGATGGCTTCCACGGCCTCGTCGCCATCGGCCATATCGGCGATCACCACCTTGGCGCCTTGAGCGGCGAAAAGCTCAGCGCCCACCCGGCCAAGGCCCGATGCAGCGCCAGTGATCAGTGCAACTCTTCCTTCGAGACGACTCATGCCCCCGACGGTAGCCGACCCACATCGCCCACCCC
>JBAXQV010000035.1:0-19825 GCA_037131575.1 Actinomycetota bacterium | reverse complement strand
TGCTCACCGCGTACTACATGACCCGTCAGGTGATCATGGTGTTCTACGGCAAGGCCCGTTGGCACGATGCGCACGACGAGCACGGTGCACATGGCGACTTCGAGCCGCACGAGAGCCCGAAGATCATGTTGCTGCCGCTGGTGGTACTCGCCGGGTTGTCGATCGTGGGTGGCTTCATCCAGTTGCCGTTCAAGAACTGGCAGTTCCTCGAACACTGGCTCGAGCCCGTGGTGGCGGGCGGTGAGGCCGATATCGGAGGCACCTGGGCAGAGCACAACAAGTATGTGCTGCTCGCCATTGCGGTGGTCGTCGCCCTCACCGGTATTGCTGCCTCCATCGCCGTGTATGCCAAGCACAAGGCCAAAGCAGTGGAACCAGTGCTGCTCGAGCAGGGTTGGTACTACGACAAGTCCATCACCGCGTTCATGGGTGGGCCGGGTAGGAAGGCGTTCGACTTCATCGCCGCCTTCGACGCCAAGGTGGTCGACGGTGCCGTGAACGGTGTCGGCAAGTTGGTGCGCGGTGCCGGTGGTGGCTTGCGCAAAGCACAGAGCGGCTACGTGCGCCAGTACGCCGCTGCCATCGGTGCCGCCGTGGTGCTGTTGCTCGTGTGGTTCGTGGTGTTCCGGGGGATCATCTGATGTCGTTCCCGATTCTCACCGCTCTGGTGTTGGTGCCCGCACTGGGCGCGCTCGTCGTGGGCGTCATGAGCCAGCACCGCCCCGAATGGGTGAAGCTCACCGCCATCCTCGTCAGCGTCTTCACCGGCGGTCTGTCGATCTGGGCGCTGTCGTCGTTCAGCACCGGCGAAGCCGGTTTCCAGTACGTGAGCATGCATACCTGGATCAAGCCGTGGGGCATCTCGTGGCACTTGGGCCTCGACGGCATCTCGCTGTTCCTCGTGGTGCTCACCGGCATCCTGTTCCCACTCGTCATCGTGGGCATCGACCCGCACCACGACCACAAGCGCTATCTCGCCTGGTTGCTGCTGCTCGAGGCCGGCATGATGGGCAGCTTCCTCAGCCTTGACCTGTTCTTGTTCTTCGTGTTCTTCGAGATCGTGCTCGTGCCGATGTACTTCCTCATCGCCGGCTGGGGCTACGACAACCGCATCTATGCGGCCACGAAGTTCTTCCTGTACACCATGGTCGGTTCAGCGTTCATGCTCGTGGGCATCATCACCACCGCCGTGTTGGCAAGGAACAACGGTGTGGGGCACATCACGTTCGATCTCGTCGAACTCGCCACCAAGGCCAATTTCGCTGCATCCACCGGTCGCTGGCTGTTCTTCGCCTTCGCCATTGCGTTTGCCGTGAAGGTGCCGCTGTTCCCGCTGCACACCTGGTTGCCCGATGCGCACACCCAGGCGCCCACAGGCGGCTCGGTCATCTTGGCCGGGGTCATGTTGAAGCTCGGCACCTACGGCCTGTTGCGCTTCGGGTTGTTCCTGTTCCCCGAGGCGGCGCACTGGGCCAAGCCGTTGCTGCTCACCCTCGCCACCATCGGCATCATCTACGGCGCCATCGCCGCCACGATGCAGAAAGACCTGAAGCGACTCGTCGCCTACTCGTCGGTGGCACACCTCGGGTTCATCGTGCTCGGTACGTTCGCCATCACCACCCAGGCCCTCACCGGCTCGGTGATGCAGATGATCAACCATGGTCTCAGCACCGGCGCGTTGTTCCTCTTGGTGGGCATGATCTACGAGCGTCGCCACACCCGCGAAATTGCCAAGTTGCGCGGCCTGCAGAAGGTGGCACCCATCTTCGCCGCAGCGTTCATGGTGGTGATGTTGTCGTCGATCGGCGTTCCCGGTCTCAACGGGTTCATCGGCGAATACCTCATCCTCATCGGCTCGTTCCTCACCTCGCGTTGGTGGGTGGTGGTGGCCGCAACCGGCGTCATCCTCGCCGCCCTCTACCTGCTGTGGGCGTACCAGCGTGTGTTCCACGGCGAGCCCGACGACGACAACCGCAGCTTTCCTGAACTGAAGCTGAAGGAAGCTGCCGTGCTGGTGCCGTTCATTGCGCTCATCGTGTTCTGCGGTGTATATCCGAAGCCGATGCTCGACCGCATCGAACCCTCGGTGAAGTCGTTGATCGAGCACGTGAGCGATCGCACCGGCTACCAGGAGCCCACCGTGCCTACGCCCGTTCAGGAGGCTCAGCCGTGACCGCCGCCGACCTGTTCGTCGGACCGTCGATCGACTGGTTCGCCCTTTCCCCGCTGCTGGTGTTGCTCGGCGGCGCGCTGGTACTGCTCGTGGTGGGCGCGCTCACCCCGCGCTGGCCGCACAGCCTGTACGCCTTCGTCACCGCCACCACGGCCGGCGCGGCGCTCGCCCTGTCGTGCATTCTCTGGCACAGTGTGTCGACCAAGGGGCCGCGCTCGCTGGTTGCCAATGCGATGACTCTCGACGGGTTCGGCATGTTCGTGTCGATCGCCATTTTCGCTGCGCTCATCTTGTCGGCGCTCGTCACCGACGATTACCTCGAGCGCGAAAACATGGTGGGCCCCGAGGTGTACGGCCTGTACCTCACCGCCGCCATCGGTGGTGTGGTGATGGCTGAAGCCAACGACCTCATCGTGCTGTTCCTCGGCCTCGAAGTGCTGTCGATCTCGCTGTATGTGTTGGCGGCCAGCCACCGTCGGCGGGCCCAGAGCCAAGAGAGCGGTATCAAGTACTTCATCCTCGGCGGTTTCGCCTCGGCGTTCTTCCTCTACGGCATTGCGCTCATCTACGGCGTGGCGGGCAGCACCAACATGTCCGAGATCGTCGGCAGCTTCAACAGCCGAATGGCGTCCCCTCGCCACGATGCTCTGGCGTTGGCCGGCGTCGCGATGTTGCTGGTGGGCCTCGCTTTCAAGGTGGCAGCGGTGCCATTCCACTTCTGGACGCCCGATGTGTACGAAGGTGCGCCCACCCCGGTGAGCGGCTTCATGGCGTCGGTTGGCAAGACCGCTGCCTTCGCCGCGATGCTGCGCATGTTCGTGTATGCCCTGCCGCACTGGCGCGACGACTGGCGCCCTGCGCTGTGGGTGTTGGCTGTGATCACCGTGGTGGTGGGTTCCACCCTCGCCGTGGTGCAGACGAACGTGAAGCGCATGCTCGCCTACTCGTCGATCAGCCACGCCGGTTTCATCCTCGTGGGTGTGGAAGCGGCAGCGCACCGTGCCGGCCAACCCGGGCCAAACCCCGGTGTGTCGGGC
Organism: Actinomycetota bacterium; assembly: GCA_037131575.1. GTDB lineage: Bacteria > Actinomycetota > Acidimicrobiia > Acidimicrobiales > Ilumatobacteraceae > VFMC01. The sequence goes on along the minus strand of JBAXQV010000035.1, from coordinate 16,615 downwards.
TCGTTGCTCTACCTCATGGCGTACTCGGTGCTCGTGGTGGGCACATTCGGGGTCATCACCCTGGTGGGTCGCACCGGCGACGGCAGCACCGACCTCGGGTCGTTCCGTGGTCTCGGGCGTTCGCGGCCGTTCCTCGCCTTCGGTATGACCGTGCTGTTGCTGGCGCAGGCCGGTGTGCCGCTCACCTCAGGTTTCGTGGCGAAGTTCGGCGTGATCACCGCAGCGGTGAAGACGCACAGCTATGCGCTGGCCATCATTGCCATGGTCGCGTCGGTCATCGCCGCGTTCCTCTATCTGCGCATCATGATCAGCATGTGGGTGGCCGAACCCGAAGCCGGCGACGATGCTCGCGAAGCGGTGCGCACACCGTTGTCGACCACGGTGGCCATCGTGGCCGCTGTGGGCTTCACCTTGCTGGTGGGGTTCTTCCCGGGCTGGCTCATCTCGGCCAGCGAACACGCCACGGTGTTCATCCAAGCAGTCGCCCCGTAGGCCAACTCGGCTGAGGCTGTGTCAGCGGTTCGCCGCGGCTCGGCCCACGAAGGTGTCGAACAAGCGCTGCTGGGCCGATTCGTTCGCGGTGGTGTCTTCGGGATGCCACTGCACACCCACCACCCACGTCGCCCCGGTGTACTCGATGGCTTCCACCAGCCCGCTGGGGTGGTGAGCCACTGGCACGATGCCGTCGCCCAGTTCGGCCAGGCCCTGGTGGTGTACCGAATAGCAGTGGTTGAGATGGGTGGTGCCGAGGGCGTCGGCCAGGCGCGAACCAGGCGTCACCTCCACGGGGTGTTCGCACATCCAGTGCCCCTCGTCGGGCAGGTCCTGCACGAGCGTGCCGCCCCGGGCCACGTTGAGTACCTGCATGCCGCGGCACACTGCCAGCACGGGCAGGTCGCGCTCGACGGCGGCGGCCACCATGGCGAGGTCGAACTCGTCGTGCAGACTCACCATGCCGTACAGCGCGTCGGTGGTGGGCACCTGGCCGTACCGGTGCGGTTCCACATCGCCACCACCGGGCAGGAGCAACCCGTCGAGGCGGTCGAGGTAGGTGTTCACCATCTGCGGCGCCCGAGGCAGCGGTGGCAGCAGTACCGGCAGACCACCTGCGGTGGCAACGGCACGGCTGTAGGGCTGGCTGCTCGAGAAGGCGTCGCGGCGGCCTTCGTCGCTGAATGAGAGCACCCGGCCGATGATGCCGATGAGGGGCGGCGGTTGGGTCACCGGCGTGCCTGGGCGACAAGCGTGTCGAACAGACCCTGTTGTGCCGGGTCTTTGGCAGCGGTGTCTTCGGGGTGCCACTGCACGGCCACTGCCCAGCGCGAGCCGTCGACCTCCACAGCCTCGGTGACGCCATCGTCGGCGGTGGCCGTGACCGTGAGGCCGCTTCCCAAGGTGTCGATGGCCTGATGGTGAACGCTGTGGCACGCCTCGGCGCGGGTGGACGCGAACGCGGAAGCGAGACGCGACCCGGCGGTGAGGTGCACCGGATGCTTCACCAGCCAGTGATCTTCGGAGCCGAGGTGTTGCACCAGGGTGCCGCCCTGGGCGACGTTGAGCACCTGTAACCCGCGGCAGATGGCCAACATCGGCAGGTCGGCTGCCAGTGCGGCGCGCACCACGGCGAGTTCCACGTCGTCGTGTTCGGGCACGATGCCGTAGAGCTGTTCGGCCGAGGCTCGCTGACCGTAGCGGGCCGGGTCGATGTCGCCGCCACCGTGCAGCACCAGCGCGTCGACACGGCCGATGAGTTCGTCGATACGGTCGGCCAAGGTGGGGATGGGCGGAACGATGATGGGCATGCCGCCCGCTCGTTCGATGGCACGCAAGTAGGTCTGGCCCGAGGCAAACGCGGGGCCACGCACGCCCTTGGCTTCGGGCGAGAGGCGGCCGACGATCATCACCAGCGGAGTCACTGCGCCATTCTGTCGCGGTTGCAGCAGGTTTCCGCAGCTGCGGTGGGGCTGTCAGAATCGTTCCGTGCCTGCAACGCTTGCTCTCCGTAACCCTGTGTCCACCGACGTCGTGCGCGAGATCGAACTCGCCGGGGCCGCTGAGGTCGACGCGGCGGTGGCGCGCGCGTCGACAGCCGCGCCGGCGTGGCGGGCTGTGGCGCCTGCCGACCGCGCGCGGCTGATGCGCCGTTTCGCCGACACCATTGCGGCCCATGCCGACGAGTTGGCGCTGCTCGAAACACAGAACATGGGTATGCCCATCGGCAACAGCACATGGTGTGCGAATGCGGCGGCCGATGTCATTCACTACTTCGCCGGTGCCATCGACAAGCACACCGGCTCCACCATTCCGGTGGCGGGTGGTGTCGACGTCACGTTCCACGAACCGCTCGGTGTAGTGGGTCTCATCACTCCGTGGAACTTCCCGGTGCTGATGGCAAGTTGGAAGATCGGGCCTGCACTGGCGGCGGGGAATACGGCGGTGCTGAAGCCGGCCGAGATCACTCCGCTCACCGCCATGCGGTTGGGTGAGTTGGCACTCGAAGCTGGCTTGCCCGAGGGTGTGCTGAACGTGGTGGTGGGCACTGGTGCCGAGGCGGGGTGGCGGTTGGTCGAGCATCCCGACGTGCGCAAGGTGGCCTTCACCGGTTCCACCGCGGTGGGGAAGCGCATCATGGCCGGCTGTGCCGAGCAGGTGAAGCGGGTGACGCTCGAGCTCGGCGGCAAGAGCGCCAACATCGTGTTCGCCGATGCCGACATCGATGCTGCGGCGGCCTCAGCCCCGGGTGCCGTCTTCGACAACTCAGGGCAAGACTGCTGTGCGCGTAGCCGTGTGCTGGTGCAGCGAAGTGTGTTCGATCGCTTCCTCGAGCGGTTCATCGAGGCGTCGAAGAGCTTCACCATTGGCGACCCGATGTCGACCGATACGGCGATGGGGCCGCTGGTCACGGCCCAGCACCTTGCCCGGGTGCGGGCCTTCACCGACGGGCTTGCCACCGTGTACACCGGCCCCACGCCTTCGGGCCCGGGCTACTGGCACCCGATCATGATCGCCACGCCCAGCGATGCCGATGCGGCGATCTGCCGCGACGAGGTGTTCGGGCCAGTTGCCGTGGTCATCCCGTTCGACGATGAAGCCGATGCCATCCGCATCTGTAACGACAGCGTGTACGGGTTGTCGGGTTCGGTGTGGACGGGCGACGGGTCGCGGGCGCTGCGTGTGGTGCGGGCGATGGATGCGGGCACCATCAGCGTCAACTCGAACAGCTCGGTGCGTTACTCCACGCCGTTCGGTGGGTTCAAGCAGAGCGGGCTCGGGCGTGAGCACTCGATGGCGGTGCTCGATCACTACACCGAGTTGAAGAACGTCTTCATCGCCACCGGCGCCTGATCTCCCCTTCCCGCCCCTGGGTGGGCGTGGGGGTGCGATCCCGCGATCACCTGGTTCGATTTCGATTCGAAATCGAAGCAGCTGATCGCGCTGGGAAGCAGGCAGGACTTCTCCAGCCTCTAACCTCTCCGTCATGCGCGCCCTGCTCATCGCCAACGCTGCTGACGCCGACCCCGGGTTCGTTGGCGAACGGTTCCGCCACCATGGCTATGCGTTCACCGAATGCCACCGCGAGCGGCCGGCTGAATGGCCAGCGCTCGACGGGTTCGACCTCGTGCTCATGCTGGGCAGCGAGTGGAGCGTGTATTGGCCCGAGGTGGCTGAATCGGTAGCTGCCGAGGCGGCGGTCATCCGTGCCGCGCAGGAACGCGGTATCCCGCAGTTCGGCATCTGCTTCGGCAACCAGATCATGGCGCACGCCCTGGGCGGAACGGTCGAGCGAGCACGGGAAGCCGAGATCGGTTGGTACGACATCGTGAGCGACCTGCCCGATGTCATCGCCGCCGGGCCTTGGATGCAGTGGCATTACGACGTCATCACCGTGCCCCCGATAGCCGAGGAATTGGCGCGCAGCAGTGTTGGCCCGCAGGCCTGGCGAGTGGGGCGGAGCTTCGCCACGCAGTTCCACCCCGAGGCCACCGAGACGATGCTGACCCGTTGGAGCAGCAGTGGTGTCGATGACGAGTTGCGCCGCTTCGGTTCGTCGCCCGAGCAGCTCATGGCCGAGACGCGCGCCAACGTGACGGTGAGCCGCGAGCACGCGGAGCACCTGGTCGACTGGTTCCTCGACGACGTGTCAAGCACCGCTCTGTAGACCTGCTAGAAACGCTCCATTCCGTGGAGCGTCATTGGGGTCGCGCCAGCCGGAATCTCCACAACGGGCGACATACAAGGAGACACCGTGACCGACACCGTCGACGCAGATGTAGAGCATCTGCATTCCCTGGGCTATGCGCAGGAACTGAAACGTGGCATGGGCTCGTTCAGCAACTTCGCCATCAGCTTTTCCATCATCTCCATCCTCGCTGGGGGCATGACCGGGTTCTGGCTTGGCATGGTCACCGGCGGACCGCGAGTCATCACCCTCGGCTGGATCATCGTCGGCTTCTTCGCCCTTCTCGTGGGTATGGCCATGGGTGAGATCTGCTCGGCGTACCCAACCGCAGGCGGCCTGTACTACTGGTCGGCGAAGTTGGCGCGGAAGAATCCCGCCCGCTGGGCATGGTTCACCGGCTACTTCAACCTGCTCGGCCAGATCGGCGTCATCGCGTCGGTCGACTACGCGTTGGCGATCTTCACCGGTTACTTCATCCGCATGTTCAACGATTCCTTCCGTCTCACGGCGTGGACGGTGTTCGGCATTTACATCGCGTTTTTGGTGATCCACGGTTTGCTCAACACCTTCGGCGTGAAGGTGGTGAAGTTCTTGGGTGACGTGAGCGTGTGGTGGCACGTGGTCGGCGTGGTGATCATCGCAGGTGTGTTGTTCATTGCACCCACCAACACCCGCGGTATCAGTGGCGCCTTCGATTCGGCACCGCCAGGCCTCACTGGGTGGACCGGCGGCACCTTTGTGACGATTTATCTGTTTGCGCTCGGGTTGCTGTTGGCGCAGTACACCATCACCGGGTTCGATGCCTCGGCTCACGTGAGCGAAGAAACCAAGGGTGCCCGCACCGAGGCACCCAAGGCGATCGTTCGCGCCATTTACATCTCGGCCATTGCTGCCTTGGTGATGAACCTCGCCATGATCGCGGCGCTGCCCAAGCAGGGGGCTACCGACAGCGCCGGGAACGATCTCTACACGGGAATCGCATTCGGCGGTGGCGGCGACACGTTCTTGGTGAACGCTGCACCTCGGTTGATCTCGAGCGCAGTGGGCAGCGGTGCGGCAAAACTGCTCGTCTTCATCGCGCTGATCGGCCAGTTCTTCTGCGGCATGGCCTCGGTCACTGCCAACAGCCGCATGATCTATGCGTTCAGCCGCGACAACGCCCTGCCGGGTTCGAAGTTCTGGCACAAGATCAACCCCAAGACCCGCACACCAACCAACTCGGTGTGGCTCGGCGTGGTGCTGTCGGCCATTGTCGGTGCACTGTCGCTGTATCAGAAGGGCGGATACTCCACGGCATTCTTCGCGCTCACCGGCATCTGCGTGATCGGTCTGTACATCTCCTACGCCATTCCCATCTACCTCCGGCTCACCAACCCCGAGTTCCAAGTTGGCCCGTGGAACCTGAAGGGCAAGCACAAGCTGGTGGGTTGGACGGCACTGGCGTGGATTGCGCTCATCACCGTGTTGTTCTTCGCCCCGCTGTTCTGGCCGTTCTGGCCGATCTGGGGCAGCGGCAACAACATCACCGGTGAAGATGGTGCGGTCATCGCGTACAAGCAGAACAACTTCAACTTCACCGGTCCGCTGATCATTCTTTCGTTCATCGCGGTGTGGGCCTACTGGCAGTTCTCGGGCAAGAAGTGGTTCACCGGGCCGAAGGTGCAGGGTTCGGCCGAAGAGCTGAAGGCCATCGAGCGCGAACTTGACGCACTCGAGCACGGCCAACTCTGACCGCACTCAGTAAGCGAACACGAAGACGTCAATGCGTCGGGGCGGCTTCGGCCGCCCCGACGTCGCGTGTACCACTCATCAGCAGGCCAACGGAGATGAGCGCGGCCACCACCGAGGCAACCAACACCGCCAACTTCGCCTCGGCGCGCAAATCGGCGTCGGTGAAGGCGAGATCGGTGATGAACAACGCCACCGTGAACCCGATACCCGCTGCTGCGCCGATGCCCACCAAACTGCGCCCGGTGGAACCCTGCGGTTCATCGGCAATTCCGGCCCGTACCGACAGGCGAGTGGCCAGCACCACACCGAGGGGCTTGCCCACCACCAGGCCGATGACGATGCCCCAGCACATGGCCGAGCCCCATGCCGCCCGCAGCAGGTGCGAGTCGATGTGGATACCGGCGTTGGCCAACGCGAACACCGGCACGATGAGGTAACTCGTCCACGGATGCAAGCTGTGCTGCAACCATTCGACCACCGATACCGAACCCTTGGCGAGTTCCGACGTGTGCGCGGCAGCGTGCACATCCGATAGGTCGGTCAGTTCGTCGAGGTCGATCAACTCACTGCGTACGAACGGCTCGGCCGGCGCCAGCAAGCCCATGATCACACCGGCGATGGTGGGGTGAATGCCGGCATCGTGGAGCGCGAACCACAGGACACCACCGAGCAGCAGGTACACCCACAGGGCCCGCACCCCGATGCGCTTCACCCCGACGGTGGCGAGCACGGTGAGTGCGGCAACCACCAACCAGTTCCAGTGCAACCCGTTGCTGTATACGGCAGCGATGATGATGATCGCCCCGATGTCGTCGACGATCGCCAAGCCCAACAGGAAGGCGCGCATCGATGGCTGCACTCGGCTGCCGGCCACCACCAGCACACCGGACGCCAAGGCGATGTCGGTGGCCACCGGAATGGCCCAGCCGTGCGGCTCGCTCGACCCGGCGATGGCGAGGTACAGCACGGCCGGGGCGATCATGCCGCCCAGGGCGGCAGCGAAGGGCAAGATGGCTGAGCGTCGCGTGGCGAGGTGCCCCACGGTCATCTCACGTTTGATCTCGAGACCCACCACGAGGAAGAACACCGTCATCAGCCCATCGCCGATCCAGTCCTTCAGGCTGAGCGTGAGGTCGTGGTGCCCCCAGGTGATGGAGATCGGTGTCTCCCACAGCGAGTCGTAGGAATGTGCCCACCGTGAGTTGGCCCACACCAACGCCACTGCGGCACCCACGGCCAGCAGCACAGCGCCTGCCGATTCGGTCTTCAGGAAGTCGCGCAGTGGCGACACCAGACGCACTAACGGTCGTTGCTGTTTGCGGCGCATGAACTCCATTACCTGCTCCCCTCCGGCGCGCCGGCCCATGCCGCCGCGTCGATCAACCACTGTTCGAACTTCGGCTGGGCCGCCAACCGCTCGCAATTGCCCAACCGCTCGTCGGCGTACGCCACGAAATCGGTGTCGAGCGTACTGATGGCTTGTTGCACCACGGCCCACATCCCTTCGCGGAATTCGCTCATCACCTTCATCAACTGCAGTCGCGCCACCGCATGAACGGTGACCCCGCCGAAGTAGAGCCGCAACAACTCGGCGTCGGCATCGGCGTCGAGCCCCGTGTTCACGCTGAGGTTGGCGAGGTCGAAGAACACGTCGTTCATACCGGCGTACTCGAAGTCGAGCAGCCAGATCGACGGCGCCGCTTCCCCGGCGCCGGTGGCGAACAGCACATTGCCCGGCAGCAGATCGTTATGGCAGGGCACGGCAGGCATCGGGCTGGCGGCGAAGGCCTGCTCGATCCGTCGGCTGTGCTGATGCAGCCGCTCGTAACTCGACGGTGCCATCACGCCGTGTGCTCCGGCGTCGCGCGCATGCCACTCGACCACCCGGTGAATGGGGAACGAGCCGCGCAGCGGGCCGCTGCTGTGAAAGTGCCGCAACAGGGGCACCACCTCGTCGAGTCGGCGCGTGAACCGGTCGGCAGTGAGGTGTTCGCCGGGCACATAGGAGGTGATCAACGTGCCGATTCGGGGGAGTACCCCCAAGACGGCAGGCGCGATACCCAGGTCGGCGGCACGCTGGGCGGCCTCCACCTCATTGGCTCGGTCGATGCCCAGCACCTCGGTGCGTTCGCCCGGTACGCGCACCACGTAGTCGCCAGAAGGGGTGGAGACCACGTAGTTGCGGTTGGTGATTCCACCGTGGAGCGGCCTCGTGCTGCACGGTACGCCTTGCCACTGCGGCACCAGCGCTATGAGATCGTCGATCGCGTCGCTCGCCATGGTGCACAAGGTGTAGCACGCCTCGATCAGGCTGGTAGGAAATCGAGGTACCGTCGCCCCTGGCCAACCGCACCGGTTCCCAAAGGTTGTGAGTGCGTTCATGTCGCGTAGTAGCGTCGCTCGTGATGTCTCAGTTCCTGCGTGACTATCTCACCGTGGTCTGGTTCGGCGCGATTGCGCTGCTGCTCGCGGGCCTGCTGCTCGGCGTGTCGGCACTCGTACGCCCCGACAAACCCTCGGCTCAGAAGAACATGGCGTACGAGAGCGGTGTCGACCCGGTGGGCGACGGTTGGTCGCAGAGCCAGGTCCGCTACTACGTGTTCGCCCTCATGTTCGTCATCTTCGACGTCGAGGCCGTGTTCATCTTCCCCTGGGCCACCCAACTCGAGCGCTATGCCGGCTTCGGTTTGGTGGAGATGGGTGTGTTCGTATTCGTCCTGCTCCTTGGCCTCGTGTATGCGTGGCGCAAGGGCGTTCTGCGCTGGGTGTAGCCACATGGGTCTTGTCGACAAAGGGCGCATGCCCAAGCCACTCACGTCCCTGTTCAACCTCGGCCGTTCCTACAGCCTCTGGGTGTACCAGTGGGGCCTCGCCTGCTGCGCCATCGAGATGGGTGCCGCCTTCGGTTCACCCCGCTACGACGTGATGCGCCTCGGCGTCATCCCGCTGCCCGCCAGCCCGCGGCAGGCCGACCTCGTGGTCATCAGCGGCACTGTCACCGACAAGATGGCCCCGGCCATCAAGCGCTTGTACGAGCAGATGCCCGAACCCAAGTACGTCATCTCCATGGGCTCATGCGCCAACTGCGGCGGCCCGTACTGGGACAGCTATTCGGTCACCAAGGGCATCGACCAGATCATTCCCGTCGACGTGTACGTGCCCGGCTGCCCGCCACGGCCAGAAGCACTGCTCGAGGGTGTGGTGTTGCTGCAGCAACGCATCAAGAACGAAGACATGGGCGCCCGGTGGCGTGGCGAGGGCACCAAGCCGTTGGTGGTCAAGCCCGCACCCGAGCCCATCGTGGTAGGCGGTGGCCCCATTGAGTGACACCAGCACCGACACGCCGGCACTGCCCGGCGATGCGCTGCGCGAGCAGGTGGTGGCGCAGTTGCGCGATGCGCTCGGCGATGCGCTGCTCGACAGCCTCATCAAGCCCGGCAACGACGTGTGGGTGCGGGTGCGCACCGATGCCTGGCGAGAGGCCGGCCTGGCGCTGCGCGACATCGTGGGCTGCCACTACTTCTGCTTCCTGTCGGCCATCGACTGGCTCCCCAGCCCGTTCGGCCGCGGTGAAGACGACCCCACGCAGCCAGCACCCGAGCGCAGCACCGCCATCGTGCAGGGGTATGCCGGTGGCGAGACGCGCATGCAGGTGTTCGCCCGGGTCACCAACATCACGGGCCAATTCGGGGTCACCATCAAGACCGATGTTCCCGACGACGACCCGGTGGTCGACAGTTGGATCCCGGTGTTCGCCGGCGCCAACTGGCACGAACGCGAAACGCACGAGATGTTCGGCATTTCATTCGCCGGGCACCCCGATCTGCGCAACATCTACCTGCCCACCGATTTCGAGGGGCACCCGATGCGCAAGGACTTCCCCCTTCTCGCCCGCCTGGTGAAGCCATGGCCGGGCATCGTCGATGTCGAACCGCTTCCGGGCGGAGAGGAAGGAGATGAGTCGGGTGACTGACCTCATCGATCGCCAGAAACTCAGCTACATCGCAGCTCAGGCCGCCGATGCTCGCCTCAACGTCGAGCTCGAAACCGAGGGGATGACCCTCAACATCGGCCCGCAGCACCCTGCCACCCACGGCACGCTGCGCATCATCGCTCGCCTCGACGGCGAGCAGGTGGTGTGGGTCGACCCGGTGGCCGGCTACATGCACCGCGGCTACGAAAAGCTCACCGAGGTGCGTACCTTCCCGCAGGTCACCACCCTCGTGAACCGCATCGACTGGTTGGGCAGCTTCGCCAATGAGGTGCCGTTCATCCTGGCTGCCGAGCAGCTCATGGACATCGAGGCGCCACCCCGCGCCCAATGGATCCGCACCATCTTGTTCGAGCTCAGCCGCATCGCCAACGTGTCGCTGTTCCTCGGCGATCTTGGTGTGCAACTCGGTGCCATCACCCCGGTGTTCCTCGCCTTCCGCGATCGCGAGTACGTGCTCAACCTCATCGAGGGTGCTACCGGCGGCCGGTTCCACCCCAACTTCGACCGCATCGGTGGTCTCAAGGACGATCTGCCCAAGGGCTGGATCGACGAGACCAAGCAGGTCATGAAGAAGCTGCGCAATTTCTGCGATGAGATCGAGAACCTGCTGTTCGGCAACGAGATCTTCCAGAGCCGCACCCGTGGCATCGGCGTCATTCCTCCCGCCGTGGCCATGCAGTACGGCCTCAGCGGCGCCAACCTGCGCGCCAGTGGTGTCGACTGGGACCTCCGCCGCGACCAACGCCTCCCGCTGGCCTACGACAAGGCCGACTGGAAGGTGTGGACCCACCCCGACGGCGATGCGTTCGCGCGCTGCTGGGTACGCTTGCAGGAAACCCGCGAGGCCACCATCATCGTCGATCAGCTGCTCGACACCATTCCTGCCGGCCCGGTCATGGCGAAGGTGCCGCGCATCATCAAGGTGCCCGAGGGCGAGGCCTACGTGAGCACCGAGAACCCGCTCGGCGAAATGGGTTACTACGTGGTGAGCAAGGGCGACCTCGGCCCGTTCCGAGTGCGTATCCGCACCGCGAGTTTCAACAACATCTCCATCACCCCGTGGGTGCTGCGTGGTGTGTACGTGCCCGACATCATCACCATTCTCGCCTCGCTGTACTTCATCCTCGGAGACATCGACAAGTGATGCTGGCCGTCGTTCTTCCCTACTGGGCGCAATCGATTCTGCGTGTCGTCGGTGGTGCCGTGGCCGTACTGTTGCCCGCCGGCACCATCGTGTATCTCTTCCTGTTCAAGATGATGAGCTTCATGCAGAGTCGTCTCGGCCCCATGGAAGCCGGCCCCTACGGTTCGATGCAGTTGTTCGCCGAAGTGGGCAAGTGGCTGCAGAAGGAAGACATCGAGCCGGCCCGGGCCGATAAGCGCATCTTCAAGATGGCTCCGCTCATCGTGCTGCTCAGCACATTCCTGCTGGTGGCTGTGGTGCCCTTCGGGCCCGACGCCTATTTCACCAACTTCGAGGCAGGCATCTTCTACGCCCTGGCGGTGTCGTCGGTCAGTGTGCTCGGCATCCTCATCGCCGGCTGGAGCAGTGCCAACAAGTATTCGCTGCTCGGTGGCTTGCGTGCGGCCGGTCAGCTCATCGCTTACGAACTGCCCATGGTGCTGGCCGTCATCGGTGTGGTCATCCAGGCCGGCACCATGAACCTGCAGCAGATCGTGGTGAAGCAGAACGCCGGCTCGATCTTCGGCTGGGATGGCCTCGGCAACCCCTACATCCTCACCCAGTTCATCGGGTTCTTGGTGTTCATGATCGCCGTGCAGGCCGAACTCACCCAGACCCCTTTCGACATGCCCATCGCTGAATCCGAACTCGTGTCGGGCTACATGACCGAGTACTCGGGCTTCCGCTTCCTCATCTTCTTCATCGCCGAATTCGCCACGGCTGGCGTGTTCGCTCTCATCGCCAGTGTGTTGTTCCTCGGCGGTTGGGGCGTTCCCTTCAGCTGGTTCGGCTGGGATGGCAACGACCTCGGCACCGTGTCGAACTGGATGAACATCGTCGGACCGTTGCTGATGGTCACGAAGATGATGGTGCTCGTGTTCTTCATCATGTGGATCCGCTTCAGCTACCCGCGGTTCCGTGAAGATCAACTGCAGCGCTTCGCGTGGAAGGCGCTCATCCCCATTGCGCTGGGCAACATCATGCTCACGGCCATTCTGAAGGTGGTGTTCTGATGCCGAGCAAACCTCAGGTTCCCGGCATGATCAAGGGCCTCGGCGTCACGTTCGGCACCATGGTGCAGACGATGAAGCCGAAGAAGCTCGGCGGTGGCGCCAACACGGTGCAGTATCCGCATGAGAAAGAGGCTCCGCCCATTCGTGCCCGTGGCGTCATCGCGCTGCGCGAGGACAACTGCACCTCGTGCATGTTGTGTGCCCGTAGCTGCCCCGACTGGTGCATCTACATCGAAGGCCACAAAGAACTCGCCCCGCCCCGCCGAGCCGGTGGTGCGCCACGCAAGGTGAACAAGCTCGACCGCTTCGACATCGACTACGCGCTGTGCATGTACTGCGGTATCTGCGTGGAAGTGTGCCCGTTCGATGCGCTGTTCTGGAGCCCCGAGTACGAATACAGCGAACCGCGTATCGCCGACCTGCTGCACGACAAGACCAAGCTCGGCGAATGGATGGAGACGGTGCCCGAAGCCCCCGAGCTCGAGGCCGGCGCGGAGAAGAAGAAGAAATGACCCTGCTCGCCTCCGACATCCAGGTCGCTCAGAACATCGGCTTCGGCATCATCGCCGCCATCATGATCGCCGGTGCGCTCAAGGTGGTCACCAGTAAGAACGTCGTGCACGCTGCGTTGTCGCTGGTGCTGGTCATGGCTGGCGCCGCCGCCCAATACCTGCTGCTCGCCGCCGAGTTCGTGGCGGTCACCCAGGTGCTGGTGTACGTGGGCGCAGTGATGGTGTTGTTCCTGTTCGGTGTCATGCTCACCCGCGCCAAGATCGGCGCCGAAACCGACTTGAACAACAAGAACTATCTGCTCGGCCTGCCCGTGGCAGTGTTGTTGTTCGGTGTCATCTCGTGGGTGCTCATCGACGGCTTCCGTGGCACGAAGTTGCCCGCCGACGGTGCACCGGTGGCCATTCAAGATGTGAGCGACAGCATCTTCAAGCCGTATCTGCTGCCCTTCTGGGCACTGTCGTTCGTACTGCTCGCCGCCGTCATCGGCGCCATCGTGCTGGCCAGGAAGGACTGAGGCAATGTTGGTGAACAACTTCCTCCTGCTCGGCGCCGTGCTGTTCTGCATCGGCGTCTACGGCGTCATCGCCCGTAAGAACGCGGTGATGGTGCTCATGAGCGTGGAGCTCATCCTCAACTCGGTGAACCTCAACCTGCTCGCGTTCAGTCAGTTGCATGGCAATACCGACGGCAACACCTTTGCGCTGTACATCATCGCCGTGGCTGCCGCTGAAGTGGGCGTGGGCCTGGCCATGGTGCTGCTGGTGTTCCGCAACCGCCGGAGCATCGCGCTCGACGAGCTGTCGGAAATGAAGGGCTGACCCATGCTGGCTGAAGCAGCAGTGGCCTCGTCGGGGTGGTTCCTCGAGCACGCCTTCATCATCCCCATCATTCCGGCGGTGGCGTTCGCCATCATCATCCTGTTCGGCAAGCGCCTGCCCATGAAGGGCAGCGAAGTGGGCCTGGCCAGCATGGTGGCCGCCTTCGTGTTGGCCGCTGGCACCACCATCCAGTGGATCCAGCGCGTCGACTCCATCGGCGGGGGCGAGGGCAACGCACTCGCCCGCGGCGTGGCCGGTTTCGCCCGTGGTTTGTTGTCGACCGAGGCCAGCGGTGAAAGCACCGTTCCGCCGGTCATCAAGTCGTTCACCTGGTGGCAGAGCGGTGGTGTGAAATTCGGCTTCGGCCAGCACATCGACGGGTTGTCGGTGATGTTGCTGCTGCTGGTCACCTTCATCTCCACGCTCGTGCAGATCTTCTCGCTCGAGTACGTGCGCGGCGACCGTCGCTACACCCACTTCTTCGCCAGCCTCACACTGTTCAGCGCCGGCATGTTGGTGATGGTGCTCGCCGAGAACACGGTGCAACTCATCCTCGGCTGGGAAATCATGGGCCTCTGCTCGTTCATGCTCATCGGCCACTGGTGGGAAGAGCAGGCCAACAGCGAAGCCGCCCTCAAGGCATTCTGGACCGTGCGCACTGGCGATATCGGCCTGCTGGTAGGCGTGGCCATCTTGTTCGGTGCCTCGGGCACGTTCTCCATCGCCGACACTGCCAAGTGGGCCATGGACGGCAGCACCAGCCACACCGTGCTGCTGTGGGCTGCGGTTGCGTTGTTCATTGCCGCCATCGGTAAGTCGGGCCAGTTCCCGTTGCACACCTGGTTGCCCGACGCCATGGCCGGCCCCACGCCGGTGAGTTCGCTGCTGCACTCGAGCACCATGGTGGTGGCCGGTGTGTTCCTGGTGGCCCGCCTCTACCCGGTGTTCTACAACGGCCTGTCCATCGCGCACCCGGGCAACACCTTCAACTTCATCACTGTCATCGGTGGTATCACGATCCTCATCGCCGCCGCCTTGGCGTTCGTGCAGAACGACATCAAGAAGGTGCTGGCCTACTCGACCGTCAGCCAGCTCGGCTACATGATGATGGGTCTCGGGGTGGGCGCCTGGACCCCCGCCGTGTTCCACATCTTCACCCACGCCTTCTTCAAGTGCTGTCTGTTCCTGTGCGCCGGTTCGGTGTCGCACTCGGGTTCACATCACAGCTTCGACATGAAGAAAGACATGGGCGGCCTGGCCAGGAAGATGCCCATCACCGCTGGCGCATGGATCCTGTCGACCATGGCGTTGTGCGGTGTGCCGTTCTTCAGTGGTTTCTTCTCGAAAGACGAGATCATCGACAACGCCCACAACAATGGCTACACGGTGTTCTTCGTCATCGGCCTTATCGGTGCGTTCATGACCACCGCCTACATGACCCGCGCCACGTACCTCACCTTCTTCGGCAAGGCCCGTGGTGCTGCTGCTGGTGAGCATCACGATGAGCACGCCGATGCACATGCGCACGCCGACGATCATGCCGATGCGCATGCACATGCCGACGATCACGGCCATGCCCCGGTGCACGCCGCCGTGGCCCATGCGGCGCACGACACCCACGACTCTCACGATGCGCATGCCGCCCACGACGATCACGGTGCCCACGCCGGCCCGCACGAATCGCCGTGGCTCATCCTCGGCCCTATCGTTGTGCTGGCGTTCCTCGCGGTGGTGAGTGGCTACCTCAACGCAGCACCGTTCCACATCGAGAAGTTCACCGAATGGGTCGAACCACGCGCCAGCGAGTACTTCCCTGCGCTCGCCCACGCCACCTTCGAATGGATCAACGCCATGCCGTCGATTCTGCTGGTGGCAGCGGGGTTCGTGGTGAGCCTGTTCATCTGCCGTGGCCTCTACTCGAGCGAGAAGTTCGCGCTCAAGGGCCTCACCCAACGCTCGAAGCCTGCCCGTGCGGGCTACTCATTCCTCGCCAACAAGTACTACCTCGATGCCCTGTACGGCTCGATCGTGCATGCGGTGGCCTACCCGATCTCGAAGGCTGCGTACTGGGTGAACCAAAACGTGCTCGACGGCATCGTCAACAACGTGGGCATCGGTGGTCGTAAGACCGGCGAATGGATGTATCGCAATGTCGACCAAACCCTGGTCGATGGCGCGGTGAACGGCAGCGGCAGTCTCGCCCGTGGTACGGGTGGCGCACTGCGTCCGCTGCAATCAGGCAAGGTCAATTTGTACGGAGCGTTGCTGTTCGGTGCCGCAGCAGTCGGTGCGCTCGTACTCGTCATCGTCAACACCTGAGGGAGCCGACGAACATGGAAGTACTTCGCGATCAGAACTGGCTGCTGAGCCTCGGCACATTCCTGCCGTTGGCCGGCGTGCTGGTGATGCTCTTCATTCCGAAGAAGGAAGAGCTCCTGCACAAGCAGGTGGCGCTCGTGACGGCGTTGGCCACACTCGGCGTGGGTGTGTACACCCTCACCCAGTTCAACTACGACCAGTCGCAGCACCTGCAGTTCTTCGCCAGCACCGACTGGATCAGTGTCATCAAGAGTGGCTACACCATCGGCCTCGACGGCATCAGCTTGCCGCTGTACTTCCTGTCGATGGTCATCACCGTGTTGGTGATGGTGTACTCGTGGAACCACGTCCCGTCACCGGGGAACCCCAAGGCGTTCCTCATTCTCATGCTGGTGCTGCAAACCGGTATGGCCGGCACGTTCGTGGCCCAGGACCTCATCTTGTTCTTCGTGTTCTTCGAAGTGGTGCTGCTGCCGATGTACTTCATGATCGGCGTGTGGGGTGGCGACAACCGCCAGTACGCCTCGCTGAAGTTCTTCCTCTACACCATGTTCGGTTCGGCGCTCATGCTGGTGGCGTTCCTGGCACTGTTCTACAAGACCGGTGCTTCGAGCTTCTCCATCCCGTTCCTCATCGAACACGGCATCGAGATTCCCAAGACCACCGCAATCTGGATCTTCGCCGGCATGTTCATCGGGTTCGCGGTGAAGGTGCCGATGTTCCCGTTCCACACCTGGTTGCCCGATGCCCACACCCAGGCACCCACGCAGGGTTCGGTCATCTTGGCTGCGATTCTGCTGAAGCTCGGTACCTACGGCTTCGTGCGCATCGCCATTCCCATCCTGCCCCAGGCGGCGGTGAAGT
>JBAXQV010000034.1:0-19896 GCA_037131575.1 Actinomycetota bacterium | reverse complement strand
TCGATCTCGACCTCGCCCGTCGCCGCATCAGCCTGTCGATCAAGCAGGCCGCCGAAGGTGGCGAACTGGCCGAAGAGTACCGCCAGCACTTCGCGGTCGACGAGCAGGGCAACTGGACTGCCGGCCCCGACGACGCCGAGCGTGAAGCTGCCTGGGCCGAGTACTACCGCGAAAACGGTGGCGCCCCGGCCGAAGGCGAAGGCGAGACCGCCGAGGCCCCCGAGGCCTGATCGCCTCGGTACACGCCCATGATCTTGGTGGGCCTGACCGGCGGTATTGGTTCTGGTAAATCGACGGTGAGCGCCGCGCTGGCACAGCGCGGCGCTGTCGTCGTCGATGCCGATGCCATCGCGCGTGAGGTGCAGCAGCCGGGTTCGCCTGTCATCGCTGCCCTCGCCGAGCGATTCGGCAGTCACATCGTTCAGGCCGACGGCAACCTCGACCGGGCGGCCCTCGCCGCCATCGCGTTCGCCGATGCCGATGCGCTGAAGGCGCTCAACGCCATCGTGCATCCGGCCATCGGCAACGAGATCAACAGCCGCGTGATGGCGCAGGTGGCCACCGATCATGTGGTGGTGCTCGACATCCCTCTGCTCACCGAGAACCCGCGCGAAGGGCTACAGGGCAAGATCGTGGTCGATGTTTCCGAAGCCACGCAGGTGGAACGGCTCGTGCGCTACCGCGGGTTCGATGAAGCCGACGCGAGGGCGCGCATCGGTAAGCAGGCCACCCGCGAGCAGCGTCTCGAAGGCGCCACGTGGGTGGTCGACAACAGTGGCGACCTCGACGCGCTCGTGCCCCAGGTGGACGCACTGTGGGCAGCGCTCACCGCGCTACCGCAGCTTCCCGCCGACTTCGAGATGCCTCAACCCAAGCGACGCGATGCCGACCAGTCGGATCGCAAGAGCGAGTAGACCCGTTCGGCGGCGTGGCTGGCGCACGGTGGCGCTACCCGAACAGGCGTTCTGGTGAGTTGTGTGGCGGGGTAGACTGTGGCGATGGCTGTGAACACCGTCGCTCACGAACCGTTCCAGGTGGTGTCGGAGTTCCAGCCTGCGGGCGACCAGCCCACCGCCATCGCCAAGTTGGCCGAGGGCATCGAGCGCGGCGAGCGGTTCCAAACACTGCTCGGTATCACCGGTTCGGGCAAGAGCGCCACCATCGCGTGGACCATCGAGAAGGTGCAGCGGCCCACGCTCATCCTCGCCCCCAACAAGTCGTTGGCGGCGCAGTTGGCGCAGGAGATGCGCGAGTTCTTCCCCAACAACCGGGTCGAGTACTTCGTGAGCTACTACGACTACTACCAGCCCGAGGCGTACATCCCGTCGAGCGACACCTACATCGAGAAAGACTCATCGATCAACGACGAGATCGATCGGTTGCGGCACTCGGCCACGGCGGCATTGCTCACCCGACGCGACACCATCGTGGTGGCGTCGGTGAGCTGTATCTACGGCATGGGCAACCCCGACGAATACAAGGGGCAGTTGCTCGAACTTCATGCGGGTGTCGACTACGACCAGCGCAGCATCCTGCGCCGCCTGGTCGACCTGCAGTTCGACCGCAACGACATGACGCTCGGCCGCGGCAAGTTCCGTGTGCGCGGCGACACCATAGAGGTGCATCCGTCGTACGACGAAACGGTGCTGCGCATCGAGATGTTCGGCGACACGGTCGACCGCATCACCGTGGTCGACCCGCTCACGGGCGAGCAGTTGCGCGAGCTCACCGAAGTGATGATCTTCCCTGCCACCCACTACGTGGCCGGCGACGAACGCATGCGCAAGGCAGTGCTGGGCATCGAGGCCGAGTTGCAGCAACGGCTGGCCCAGTTCGAGACCGAAGGGAAGCTGCTCGAGGCACAGCGGTTGCGCATGCGCACCCAGTACGACCTCGAGATGATCCAAGAGGTGGGGTACTGCAACGGCATCGAGAACTACTCGATGCACATCGACGGCCGCAGCCCGGGCGACCCGCCGTTCACCCTGCTCGACTATTTCCCCGACGACTATCTGCTGGTCATCGACGAAAGCCACGTGGCCGTACCCCAGTTGCACGGCCAGTTCGAGGGCGACCGGAGCCGGAAGAACATGCTCATCGACCACGGCTTCCGCCTGCCCAGCGCCGCCGACAACCGGCCGCTGCGCTTCGACGAGATCATGGAGCGTCTCAACCAGGTGGTGTTCCTGTCGGCCACGCCGGCGGCCTACGAACTGAAGATGTCGAGCCAGGTGGTCGAGCAGATCGTGCGCCCCACCGGCCTGGTCGACCCCGAGGCCATCATCTGCCCCACCAAGGGCCAGATCGACGACCTCATCGAGCGGGTGAACGATCGGGTGGCCCGAGGCGACCGGGTGTTGGTCACCACGCTCACCAAGAAGATGGCCGAAGACCTCACCGACTATCTGCTCGAACAGGGTCTCCGGGTGCGCTACCTGCACAGCAACATCGACACCATTCAGCGCATCCAGATCTTGCGCGGGCTGCGCCTCGGTGAGTTCGACGTGCTGGTGGGCATCAACCTGCTCCGTGAGGGCCTCGACCTGCCCGAGGTGTCGCTGGTGTGCATCCTCGACGCCGACAAAGAGGGCTTCCTGCGCAGTGAGACGTCGCTCATCCAAACCATGGGTCGTGCGGCTCGTAACGTCGACGGCCAAGTGGTGTTGTACGCCGATCGCATCACCCAATCGATGCAGCGCGCCATCGACGAAACGCAGCGGCGCCGGGCCAAGCAGATCGCCTACAACACCGAGCACGGCATCAACCCGCAGACCATTCGCAAGGCCGTGGGCGACATCTTGTCGATGCTCGGCCTCACCGACAGTTCTGCGCCAGTGCCGGGCAAGGATCGTCGCCGGCAGAGCGAGCGCGACAAGGTGAAGCACGAGTTGAAGACGTTGCCGCAGGAAGAGTTGGCGCGGCTCATCCAGACGCTCGAAGAGGAGATGCACGAAGCCTCGGCCGAGTTGAAGTTCGAGTACGCGGCTCGGTTGCGCGATGAAGTGAACGAGTTGCGTCGCGAACTGCGCGACGCAGGCTGACTCGTCTGGCCAGTCCCGAAGGGTCAGCTCATCGCGAGTAGCGGCATGTCGAGCACATCGGCCAGTGTTTCTGCCGGCTGAGGTACTGCGAACAGATAGCCCTGGCCGAAGCGGCAACCCAACTGCAGCAGGCGTTCGGTCTGCGCGCGGGTTTCCACACCGTCGGCGATCACTTCGATGGCGGCGTTGTGCATCCGCTCGATGAGTGCCCGCACCGCGGTGGCGTCGGCGTCGATTTCGGTGAGCTTGCACACCTGGCGACGCGACAGTTTGGTGCCGGCGATGGGAATACCCGGGAGACGACGCATCATCTCTTCACAGCGCTCGCTGTCGGCCAGCACCAACTGCACACCCAGGTCGCTCACGCGCCAGAGTTCGTCGATCATGGCACGGTGTGGCATGTAGGCGGTGCGCTCGATGAGCTCGATGGTGAGCCATTCGGGGGCGATACCACTGTCGGCGAGTCGGCGCTCGATCAGTTGCACCAGGCCGTGGTCGGGAATGGCCATCACGTCGAGTTTCACCGTGGCGCTGAGGTGCGGCAGGCGCACGCGCTCGGTGGCCAGCAACTGCAGTGCCGCATCGAGCATGTGCTCGAACAATCCGAGCATCGCTTCGGGGGTGTCGAATACGTCGATGAATGCTTCGGGCAACAAGATGGCGTTGCCGCTCTGGAGGCGGGCGAAGGTCTCCACCGCCACCACATGGCCGCTGCTCAGTTCGATGATCGGCTGGAAGTGGGCGAAGAGCTTTCCGTCGAGGGCAGTCGAGGTGCTGCGCTGGACGAGCGCCGATGGTGTCGGTTGGTGCGGTTCCACGGTTGCCAGCAGCGCCAACGATGCGGCCACGGTGGCGCCGAGCATGCGAGTTTCGGCACTGTCGGTGGGCACCACGGTGCACAGATAGGCGCGGTGCGTGCCGTCAGCACGGGTGATGGGGAATGATGAACCAATCGGCAGCGCCTCGATGCTCCACACCACATCGGTGACCGCATTGAGGTACTGGAGCAGGTAGCGACCGGCCCGGCCGGCAGCTTCGATGGGATGCGCTGATGGGTTCATCGGCTCAGTTATCGGCTCGGTTTCGCACAAACTTGAACAATTGTCCAAGAACTCGGCGGGCGCGGCTGAGCACGATGTGGCACCGCCTGGGTAACCTCGCGGCGATGCCCCCTCAGGTCGACACCGGCAAACTCATCGTGCGCGGCGCGCGCGAGCACAACCTCAAGAACGTGAGCGTCGAACTACCGCGCGACAAGCTCATCGTCTTCACCGGCATTTCGGGTTCGGGCAAGAGCAGTCTGGCGTTCGACACCATCTACGCCGAAGGCCAGCGCCGCTATGTCGAGAGTCTGAGCGCCTACGCCCGGCAATTCCTGGGGCAGATGGACAAGCCCGATGTCGACTCGATCGAGGGGTTGTCGCCCGCCATCTCCATCGACCAGAAGTCGGCCAGCCGCAACCCGCGTTCCACGGTGGGCACCATCACCGAGGTGTACGACTACCTACGGCTGCTCTACGCGCGCATCGGTGTACAGCATTGCGCCAACGACGGCACCCGCTTGGCGCGCCAAACTCCCCAGCAGATCGTCGATCGCATTCTCGAACTGCCCGAGGGCACCCGTTTCCAGGTGTTGGCTCCGGTGGTGCGTGGCCGTAAAGGCGAATACGACACCATGCTGCAGGACCTCGCTGGGCAAGGGTTCGTGCGCGCCCGTGTCGACGGTGAAGTGGTCGACATCGCCGAGTTCTTGAAGCGCGACGACCGGCTTGCCCGTTACGAGCAGCACCACATCGAGATCATCATCGACCGACTCGTGCGCCGCGAGGGTATCGAGCGCCGCCTCACCGATTCGCTCGAGACCGCCCTGAAGTTGGCCGAAGGTGTGGCCCAGATCGAGTTGGTGAATCGCGATGGCGTCGACGACGAGACCCTCACGTTCAGCCAACACATGGTGTGCCCGAAGTGCGGCACCAGCTACGAAGAACTGGCGCCGCGTAACTTCTCGTTCAACTCGCCCTATGGCGCCTGCCCGGCATGCGACGGCCTCGGCACCACGTTCGAGGTCGACCCCGAACTCGTCATCCCCGACCCCGACCTCAGCATCAACGGTGGAGCGGTGGCCCCGTGGCGCAGTGCCCACACGCAGTACTTCAACCGCATGCTCGAAGCCGTAGCCGATGTGTACGAGATCGACCTCGACACGCCCTACAAGTCGCTCACAGCGAAGCAGCAGAAGATCATCCTCCACGGTGTCGACGGCAACCTCACGGTGAAGTACCGCAACCGCTACGGGCGTACACGGCAATACTCCACGGAGTACGAAGGTGTGATTCCGTGGATCAAGCGCCGCCACGAAGGTGCCGAGAGCGACTGGAGCCGCGAGCAGTACGAGGGGTACATGCGCGAGGTGCCGTGCCCTACATGTTCGGGCGCGCGGCTCAAGCCCACCACCCTCGCTGTCACCGTGAATGACAAACACATCGCCGATGTGTGCGCGATGAGCATCGCCGAATCGGCCGCCTTCCTCGGCGGACTCGAATTGAGCGAGCGCGACCGCATCATCGCCGAACGGGTGACGAAGGAGATCAACGCGCGCCTCGGCTTCCTGCTCGACGTGGGGCTCGACTATCTGTCGTTGTCTCGCGCCGCGGCCACCCTGGCCGGCGGAGAGGCGCAGCGCATTCGTTTGGCCAGCCAGATCGGTTCGGGCTTGGTGGGCACGCTGTATGTGCTCGACGAGCCCTCCATCGGTCTGCACCAACGCGACAACCGTCGCCTCATCGACACCCTGGTGCGCCTGCGCGATCTCGGTAACACGGTCATCGTGGTCGAGCACGACGAAGACACCATCCGCGAAGCCGACTGGATCGTCGACATCGGCCCCGGGGCCGGCGAGCACGGTGGCGCGGTGGTGTACAGCGGGCCGGTGAAGGGCATCTTGAAGAAGAGCGAATCGATGACGGGGCAATACCTCGCCGGGAAGCGTTCGGTGCCCGTGCCCAGTACGCGACGCAAGCCCAACGGCGAATACCTGCACGTGAAGGGTGCTCGCGAACACAACCTGCGCAACATCGACGTGAAGATCCCCCTCGGCTGTTTCGTGGCCGTCACCGGTGTGAGCGGCAGCGGGAAGAGTTCGCTGGTGCGCGACATCGTGCTGCCCGTGCTGATGCAGCACATCTACAAGAGCAAGACCGCAGCCGGACGGCACAAGACCATCACCGGGCTCGACAAGCTCGACAAGGTCATCGACATGGACCAGTCGCCCATCGGGCGGACCCCGCGCTCGAACCCGGCCACCTACACCGGTGTGTTCGACAACATCCGCAAGCTCTTCGCCACCACGGCCGAAGCCAAGGTGCGCGGTTACCTGCCCGGACGGTTCAGCTTCAACGTGGCGGGTGGGCGCTGCGAGGCGTGCTCGGGCGATGGCACCATCAAGATCGAGATGCACTTCCTGCCCGATGTGTACGTGCCCTGCGAGGTGTGCAAGGGCGATCGCTACAAC
Source organism: Actinomycetota bacterium (assembly GCA_037131575.1). Lineage (GTDB taxonomy): Bacteria > Actinomycetota > Acidimicrobiia > Acidimicrobiales > Ilumatobacteraceae > VFMC01. The sequence goes on along the minus strand of JBAXQV010000034.1, from coordinate 13,344 downwards.
CGCGACACGCTCGACATCATGTTCAAGGGGAAGAACATCGCCGAGGTGCTCGACATGCCCATCAGCGAGGCTGTGTCGTTCTTCGCCAATCAGCCATCCATCGCGCGACATATGCAAACACTGGTCGACGTGGGCCTCGGGTATGTGCGCCTCGGCCAGTCGGCGCCCACACTGTCGGGCGGTGAGGCACAGCGCGTGAAGCTGGCCGCCGAGTTGGCCAAGCGCAGCACGGGCCACACCATCTATCTGCTCGACGAACCCACTACCGGCCTGCACTTCGAAGATGTGCGCCGGTTGCTCACCGTGCTGTCGCGTTTGGTCGAGCAGGGCAACACCGTGCTGGTGATCGAACACAACCTCGACGTCATCAAGACCGCCGACTGGATCATCGACCTCGGGCCTGAAGGTGGCAGCGGGGGAGGCCTCATCGTGGCCGAGGGCTCACCCGAGCACGTTGCCACCATCGAAGGAAGCCACACGGGACGTTTCTTGAAGCCGCTTCTGGCTCGATGAGTTCGACCGAATCGATGAGCACGACGATCGCGGGTATCGACACTGCCGAACGGCCCGGCGTTCAACGGCGCACCCTCACGACGTTGCGGATGGCGCAAGTGCCTGCTCAAGCAGCGGTGGCCGGCATGATCGCGGTGGTGGCGCTGTTGGCCTCGCAGTTGCTCAACAGCGATCGTCTCTCGGGCACCGGCAATGCCGCATTCACGTTCGGTTCGGCGTTCGTTGCGGTTCCCCTGTCGGGTTTCATGCGTCGCGCCGGCCGGCGGCCCGGCCTCGTACGTGCCTATGGGCTGGGTGCAGTGGGCGCAGCCGTGGCGTCAGTGGCCGGCCAGGTGGGTTCGTTCCCGCTGTTCGTCGTGGGCATGTTGGCGTTCGGTTCGGGGCAGGCAGCGGCCTTGCAGGCGCGGTTCGTGGCTGCCGACCTGGCCGAGCCGAACGAGCGGTCGCGGGCGATCGGTTCGGTGGTGTGGGTGGGCACGCTGGGTGCCGCCTTCGGGCCGTTACTCACGCCATGGGAGAAGCGGTTTGCCGAGCACGTCGGGCTGAAGCCACTGGTGGGACCGTTCATCACGGCGTCACTGTTCTTCGCCATCGCCGCTGTTGTGGTGGCATGGCGGCTGCGACCCGACCCCTTGGTGGCGGCAGGCCACGTCGACCCCGGCGCGCAGCGGGTGCGTCCGATGACACAGGTGCGGCGAGCCGCTGCCGTGGTGCGGCCCAACTCGATGGCACAACTCGGCCTGGCTGCCATGGTGGTATCGCAGACCGCAATGGTGGCCGTGATGACCATGACCCCGCCGCAGATGAAAGACCATCATCACGCCGACCTCAGCGCCTACGTGATCGCTCTGCACATCGTGGGCATGTACGGGTTCTCACCGTTCGTGGGGCGGGTGGTCGAACGCATCGGCCGACCGCGCTCGATCATCATCGGGGCGGTCACCCTGGGCGCCGGTGCGCTCATCGCCGTGGCGTTCGGCTACTCGTCGGTGCTGATGTTCGTGGGCTTGCTGCTGCTGGGTGTTGGTTGGAGTTTCGGGTTGGTGGCGGGCAGCACCTTGCTCACCGAATCGGTTCCGGCACAGACGCGGGTGGAGGTGCAGGGTGCCGGCGACTTGGTGATGAGCCTGTTCGGTGGCACCGCAGCGTTCTGCTCGGGCTTCGTGAAGCAGTCGTTCGGGTACCCCACGTTGGCCTACGGTGCGGCGCTGCTCACTGCGGCGTTGGTGGTGTTCACGATGGGCCGTTCTGCCCAGGCCCGCCACGCCCTGTAAGGGCGCAGTCCCAGCGCCTTGCGCGCAACGCTCAGCTGCCGCGGAGACGCTTGCCGAGTTCGGAGAGACGTTTCCGTTCGGCGTCGCTGAGGCCCACCGAGTTCATCTTGTCGAGCAACCGGTCCATCTCGTCCTGATCGCTCTGGCTCGGGCCGGTCCATGGGCCGGCAGTGACCACACGGTCGAAGTCGCGACCTTGTTGGCGCCGCTTCGGTGATGCGGTGCGAGTGGTGCTGGGCCGGCTGCGCGACGAGGAACCACCACCAAACCGGGGAATGAAACTCATGCTCTCGACGAACCCCCACTGGCGCACCATCACCAGTGCGAACACCAGCATGAGGAGCAGTTGCACCAAGGTGCCCCACATGCGGTTGCCCGAGTACTGCAAGATGTCGATGCCCACGAACACGGCAGCCACCACCCAGGCGGGGATACCGAAGAAGAACGGGGCATTGGGGCGTTCGGCGGCGAACAGCACCAGCATCACGGTGCCGATGAGGCCGACGCCGGCGACACCTCTGGTGGTGGTGTGGAAATCGCCGATGAGGCTCACGATGGCGGCCGGCACGATGGTGATGAGCGCCACCAGCCCGGTGTAGCGCTTACGGCCGATGAGGTCTTCGCTGGCGTGGCCGAACATCCAGAAGAACACGATGCCGATGAATACGAACACGTCGGGCGGGTTGGCGATTGGCCAGGTGGCCAGACGCCACAGTTCGCCGTCCCGCACCTGTTCGGGGAAGAACGCCAATCGGTAGAACGCGTCTGGGCTGATGGCGTAGAGCAGCATCGAGGCCACACCCAGCAGGCACAGCAGGGCGGTGGTGGTGATGTCGACATTGCCGAGCCGGAACCAGCCATCACGTCGGCGCGGTTCGGGCATCGAAAGCTGGAAACGACCGGTCACGGCCCGAACGCTACCGCTCGCGCCACGTTCACCGGCGTAGCCTCGTTGTCGTGGGAGCCCGAACATGGTGATGCGTCCGCCGACAGGCACGATCCCCGACACGCCAGGGTCCTATCAATTCAAGGACGCGCAGGGTCGCGTCATCTACGTGGGCAAGGCCTCGAGCCTGCGTCAACGCCTCTCGAACTACTTCCAGGACCCGCGGCAACTGCACCCCCGAACCGCGCAGATGGTGGCAACGGCCGAGACGGTGGAGTGGATCGAGGTGCGCAACGAGGTCGAGGCGCTCATGCTCGAGTACAGCCTCATCAAGCAGTTCCGGCCGCGGTTCAACATTCGCTTGCGTGACGACAAGAGCTACCCGTTCCTGGCGGTGACGCTCGACGAAGCATTCCCACGGGCCCTGGTGATGCGTGGCCGCAAACGCAAGGGCACCCGGTACTTCGGTCCGTATGCACACGCCTACGCCATTCGCGAAACGCTCGACCTGTTGTTGCGGAGCTTCCCGGTGCGCACGTGCAGCCCCGGCAAGTTCAACGAGCATCAGCGCCTCGGCCGGCCCTGTTTGCTGTTCCACATCGAGAAGTGCAGCGGGCCGTGTGTCGGCGAGATCGACGACATGCCGTATCGCCAGCTGGTGACCGAACTGTGTGAGTTCCTCGACGGCGACACCGACGACATCGTGAACCGGCTCGATGTCGAGATGCGCGCCGCGGCCAAGGAACTCGAGTTCGAGAAGGCGGCGCGTTTGCGCGACCGGTTGGCATCGGTGCAGCGCGCCGTGGCCAAACAACAGATGGTTGCCGAGCGCAGTGAAGACCTCGACGTGGTGGGCATCGCCGACGACGATCTCGAGGCGGCCGTGCAGGTGTTCTTCGTACGCAAGGGCAGGGTGGTGGGCCGCAAGGGTTTCATCCTCGACAAGGTGGAAGACCTGTCGCCCGGTGGGTTGGTCGATCGCATTCTCGAATCGCTGTATGGCGACGAGCCTCCCACTGGTATCCCCAAGCAGGTGCTCGTACCGTGCCTGCCCGAAGACGTAGGCACATACGAAGAGTGGCTCGAGCATCTGCGTGGTTCGAAGGTGCAGATCAGAGTGCCGCAGCGTGGCGACAAGCGAGACCTGCACGAGACCGTCACCAACAACGCTCGCGAAGAGTTCCTGCGCCATCGTTTGCGGCGTGCGAGCGACCACAACGCACGCAGCCGAGCGCTCACCGAACTCCAAGACCTGCTCGGGCTTCCCGAAGCGCCATTGCGCATCGAGTGCTACGACATGGCGCACCTGCAGGGCACCGATTACGTGGGCTCGATGGTGGTACTCGAAGACGGGTTGCCCAACAAGCGCGAGTACCGCCGCTTCAAGGTGAAAGAAGTGCCCGGTAACGACGACTACGCGGCCATGGAAGAGGTGCTCACCCGCCGCCTCAGCGCATACCTCGCTGAACGTGACGAGCCGCTCGACGAACTCGACGCCGGTGTGCGTGCCCGCCCGAAGCGGTTCCAGTACCCGCCGCAACTGCTGTTGGTCGACGGTGGCAAGGGACAATTGGCCGTGGCCGAACGCGTGGTGGCATCGCTGGGTCTCACCGATGAGATTCCCATCGCCTCGTTGGCCAAGCGTTTCGAAGAGGTGTACCTACCTGGGCAGAGCGAACCGGTGGAAGTGCCGCGGGGGAGCGATGCGCTGTTCATGCTGCAACGCATCCGCGATGAAGCCCACCGATTCGCGAACACCTTCCATCGCGAGTTGCGCGGCAAGCGCATGACGGCCAGTTCGCTCGACGGCATCGCCGGCCTCGGTGAGGCCCGCAAGCAGAAACTGGTGAAGGCGATGGGTGGTGTGAACGCGGTGAAGGCGGCGTCGCTCGACGACCTGCGCTCGCTCAGTTTCCTGCCCGATGCCGTGGCCGAGGCCATCCACACGAAGTTCCATCCCGACCCCGCATCACCGGCCGAGTAGACCCGACGGATAGGGTCGGCGCATGGATTTTTCGGTATGGCCATCGTTCGATCGTTCGTGGGACGAAGTGCTGTCGACCGCCCGCTGGGCCGAGGAGCACGGGTTGGCCGGGCTGTGGTTTGCCGATCACTACATGTCGCAAACCCCCGACGATTCGGCGTCCGACGCACCGACGCTCGAATGCTGGACAGCACTCACTGCGATTGCTGCGCTGGTGCCGCGGCTGCGGCTCACCTCGATGGTGTCGCCACTCACCATTCATCACCCCGTGGTGCTGGCCAAGCGTGTTGCCACACTCGACCAGATCGCCCCGGGGCGAGCGGTACTCGGCATCGGTGCCGGATGGCAGGTGAATGAGCACACGGCGTATGGCTTCGAATTGCCCGCGCCCGGTGAGCGTGTGTCGCGATTCGCCGAAGGCATCGAGGTGATCCACCAACTGCTGCACGAGCCGCGTGGCTCGGTGGCGGGCCGCTGGTATCAACTCGTCGACGCCCCGTTCGCCCCGAAGCCCGCGCACCTACCCATCTTGGTGGGCACCGGTAGCCCACGCATGATGCGCATCACTGCCAGGTTCGCCGATGTGTGGAACACCTGGGGCGACCCCACACAGTTGCGCGAGCGCAATGAGATGTGGCTCGCAGCCTGCGCAGCCGAAGGCCGAGATCCGGCCACGGTGAAGCGCAGCGCGCAGGCCATGATCTTCCTCACCGACAACGACGCCACGCGCGACAAGTTGCGCGCCAAGGCGCCGGCTGGCCGCTCTCTGGTGGGTGGCCCGAACGAACTGGTCGACATGTTGGCCACGTATGTGGAGGCAGGGGTCGACGAGTTCGCACTGCTCGACGCCACCTTGGGCGGTACGCCCGAGGCCCGGCGCGACGTGCTCGAACGTCTGCACGCCGAGGTGCTGAGCGCCTTCATCTGACCCCACCCACCGGCCGCCTCGACCTGGGCGTCTTCGTGGCGTCGACGGCTGGCCCGTAGGGTGGTCACGTGGAACGTGACGACCTGTGGGAGACCCACGCCGATTGGTGGATCGAAGGGTTTACGGCGGGCGCCGACCCCGAGTACGAAGAGCAGATCCTGCCCCTCGCTGCGGCTGAGTTGGCGGGTGCGGCGCGAGTGCTCGATGTGGGCTGCGGCGACGGTCAAGTGAGCCGCCTTGCGGCCAGCCTCGGCGCCACCACCGTGGTCGGTGTCGACCCCACGTGGAACCAGGTGCGGGTGGCCGCCGAACGTGGTGGCGGCGCAACGTTCGCCAAAGCGGGTGCTGCAGCGCTGCCGTTCGCCGACGAGTCGTTCGATGCGGTCGTGGCATGCCTGGTGTTCGAGCACATCCGCGATGTCGACGATGCCATCGCCGAAGTGGCGAGGGTGCTGGCGGTGGGGGGCAGGTTCTGCTTCTTCCTCAACCACCCGCTGCTGCAAACGCCGAACAGCGGCTGGATCGACGATCAGGTACTCGACCCGCCCGAGCAGTACTGGCGTATCGGGCCGTATCTGGTGGAGGACGAAACCATCGAAGAGGTGGAGAAGGATGTGTTCATCCCGTTCATCCACCGCCCGCTCAGTCGGTATGTGAACGCGCTCGCCGACAACGGGTTGCTGCTCGAGCGCATGCTCGAACCGGCACCGCCCGCAGGGTTCCTCGAACGCGCCGGCGAGTACGCCGAAGCCGCCACCATCCCGCGTCTGCTCTATCTGCGCACGCGCAAGGTGGAACGCGTACCATCACCGTCGTGACCGACATCCTCGTCATCACCGGGCTCTCGGGGGCCGGCCGCTCGCAGGCTGCCGACCATCTCGAAGACCTCGGCTGGTTCGTGGTCGACAACCTGCCGGTCGAGTTGCTCGACAAGATCGTGGAGCTGGGCGCCAACACCCGCTCGTTCGATCGGTTGGGCTTGGTGGCCGGGCCCACCACCAACCCGAGCGCATTGCTCGACGCCATCACCCGGCTGCGTGCCGACCATCGCGTGCGTGTGCTCTACCTCGATGCCGCCACCACCGAACTGGTGAAGCGGTACGCCAGCAGCCGTCGCAAGCACCCACTCGACGATGGCCACAGCGGAATGGCCGACACGATCGATCGCGAGCGCACACTGCTCGAGCCGGTGAAGGCCGTCGCCGACATGGTGGTCGACACCACCGGTATGAACGTGCATCAGCTCAAGGCGCTCATGGTCGACACGTTCAGCGCCGATTCGGAAGACGAGGCCATGAAGGTGGCGGTCACCTCGTTCGGTTTCCGGCACGGTATTCCGCTCGATGTCGACCTGGTGATGGACGTGCGGTTCCTGCCCAACCCACACTGGATCGAACATCTGCGGCCGCAAACCGGGCTCGATGCCGATGTGCGCGACTACGTGCTCGGCCAGCCCGTCACCAAAGAGTTCCTGGCCCGCTACGAATCGCTGCTCGAGCTGTTGATGCCGGCCTATGTGGCTGAAGGAAAGAGCTATCTGTCGATTGCCATCGGGTGCACCGGCGGGCATCATCGTTCGGTGGCCCTGGCCGAAGAGCTGGCATCGTGGCTGCGTGTGCAGGGCTACCGGCCGCGGGTGACACACCGCGATATCCATCACTGAACGTCGCGTTCGGTAGTCTCGCCGCTGTTCTCCTCAACTTCTGAAAGGACCCCCGCCATGACGGTTCGTGTGGGCATCAACGGCTTCGGCCGTATCGGTCGCAACTTCTTTCGCGCTGCCAAGCAGCGCGGCGTCGATATCGACATCGTCGCCGTGAACGACCTGGGGTCGCTCGACACCATGGCGCACCTCTTGAAGTACGACTCGGTCATGGGCACGCTCGGGTCTGCAGTGAAGGTCTCGAAGAAGGGCATCACGGTCGATGGCGATGAGCTGTTGGTGCTGTCCGAGCGCGATCCGAAGAACCTGCCGTGGGGAGACCTCGGTGTCGATGTGGTCATCGAGTCGACCGGCTTTTTCACCAAGCGCGATGCCGCTGCCCAGCACCTGGCGGGCGGAGCGCCGCTGGTGATCGTCTCGGCGCCATGCGATGGTGCAGACGCCACGTTCGTGTACGGCGTCAACCACAAGGACTTCGACTTCAAGACTCAGAAGGTCATCTCCAACGCCAGCTGCACCACCAACTGTTTCGTGCCGATCGTGAAGGTGCTCGACGATGCGTTCGGAGTTGAGCAGGGCCTGATGCAGACAGTGCATGCCTACACCGGCGACCAGCAGTTGGTCGACGGCCCGCACAGCGACCTGCGCCGTGCCCGTGGGGCGGCGATCAACATCGTGCCTACCGGCACCGGAGCCGCCCGCGCCACCAGCCTGGTGATGCCATCGATGAAGGGCAAGCTCGACGGCACGTCGCTGCGCGTGCCGGTGCCCACCGGTTCGATCGTCGACTTCACCGCCAACCTGCGCACCGAGGTCACCGTCGCGCAGATCAACGCTGCGTTCAAGAAGGCCGCTGCCGGTTCGCTGCGCGGCATCCTGCGCTACACCGAAGACCCGATCGTGTCGAGCGATATCCAGGGCGACCCGCACAGCAGCGTCTTCGATGCCGGTCTCACCGCCAGTCTCGGCAAGATGGTCAAGGTGCTGGCCTGGTACGACAACGAGTGGGGCTACTCGAACCGACTCGTCGACACCACCCTGTACGCCGGGGCCAAGGTCGCCAAGCGCAAGAAGTAGGCCCGCCATGGCCCCCCGTATCCCCACCCTGGCCGACCTCGGCGACGTCGCCGGAAAACGCGTCCTCGTGCGCACCGATTTCAACGTGCCCATGGACGGCGGCGTCATCACCGACGACTTCCGTATCCGCGCCGCCCTGCCCACCATCAACTGGCTCACCGAACGCGGTGCGCAGGTGGTGTGTGCCAGCCACCTCGGCCGGCCGAAGGGTGCACCCGACCCCAAGTACTCGATGGACGCCGTTCGTGTCCGTCTCGCCGAATTGGCACCAGGGGTCGAGTTGCTCGAGAACCTGCGCTTCAACGCAGGTGAAGAAGGCAACGACCCGGCATTCGTGGCCAGCTTGGTGCAGGGCATCGACGCCTATGTCGACGATGCATTCGGTGCCGCCCACCGTGCGCACGCTTCCATCGTGGGGCCGCCGCAAACGCTGCCGTCGGCCATGGGCCTGTTGCTGGAGAAGGAAGTGGAGGTGCTGCTGGGCCTGCGCGAGCACCCGAAGCGCCCGTTCGTGGCCGTGCTGGGTGGGTCGAAGATCTCCGACAAGCTGGGCGTGGTCGAGGCACTGCTCGACGTGGTCGATGCGCTCGCCATCGGTGGGGCGATGTGCTTCACGTTTCTCGCCGCCAAGGGGTACCCCATCGGCGCCTCGCTGTGGGAGCCCGATCAGGTCGACACGTGCAAGCGGCTGCTGGCCACCTCGGCCGAGCGGGGCAAGGCCATCCATCTCCCCGACGACATCGTGGGCCTCGATGCCGACGGCAACTTCGCCACCTATGGCGTGCGCCTGCCCGAGGGTGCCAAGGGCTTCGACATCGGCCCGGGCACGGCGGCGGCGTTCACCGACATCATCATGGATGCCCGCACCGTGTTCTGGAACGGTCCGATGGGCATGTTCGAAGACGATCGCTTCGCCAACGGCACCCGCACCGTGGCCCAGGCGATGGCCGATACCAAGGCGTTCACCGTGGTGGGCGGCGGCGACTCGGCGGCGGCCCTGGCCCAGTTCCGGCTCGACGACGAAGTCGACCACGTGTCCACCGGCGGCGGCGCCTCATTGGAATTGCTCGAGCTCGGCGACCTGCCCGGTCTCGCAGCCCTGCGAAAGGCTCCGAACGCTCATGACTGACCCGTCCACCCACCAACGGCGGCCGCTCATCAGCGGCAACTGGAAGATGAACCACAACCACTTCGAGGCGATGCAGTGCGTGCAGAAGCTGTCGTACCTGGTGGGCAAGGACGACTTCGCGAAGGTCGATGTGAGCATTCACCCGCCTTTCACCGACATCCGTACGGTGCAGACCCTCATCGATACCGACAAGTTGCAGTTCGCGCTGGGGGCTCAGCACTGCCACTGGGAAGACAAGGGGGCCTTCACCGGTGAGGTGTCGCCCGTGTTCCTGGCCAAGCTCGGTGTGCAGTACGTCATCTGCGGGCACAGCGAGCGGCGCGAACTGTTCGGAGAAACCGATGAGATGGTGGCCAACAAGGTTGCGGCCATCCTGAAGCACGGTATGACGCCCATCGTGTGCGTGGGGGAGACCCTGGCCGAGCGCGATGCCGGTGCCACTGAAACCAAGGTGGTGGGTCAGGTACGAGCCGCCTTGGCTGGGCGCACCGCTGCGCAGGTGGGTGGCCTGGTCATCGCCTACGAACCGATCTGGGCCATCGGCACCGGGCGTACCGCCACCCCCGACGATGCTCAGGCCGTGTGTGCGGCCATTCGTGCCGTGGTCGCCGAACTTGCGGGTGCTGCTGCGGCGGCCACCGTGCGCATCCAGTACGGCGGGTCGGTGAAGGCAGGCACCATTGCCGAGCTGATGGCGTGCCCCGATGTCGACGGTGCACTCGTGGGCGGCGCCAGCCTCGACCCCGACGAATTCGGGCGAATCGTCGGTTTCAGTCGCTGACGGCTGCCCGCACGGGCCCGGTGTCGCCGACAACGAGAAATTCGGCTGCTAGCCTCCTCCCGTTCACGTTGACCGGGGAGGGCAGCGTGAATGTTTGGTCGACCGGAGTGAGCTAGGCCGGTCTGGTCGATCAGAACGAACCTCCCTCCGACACACATCAGGAGGACCACCACGTGAGCACCAGAAAGCGCGGCATGCAGATTGCCGCACTTGCTGTGGGCGTCTCGCTCGTCGCCGCAGCATGCGGTAGCGACAAGGACACGTCGGCCACGACCGCTGCAGCCACCACGGCAGAAGCGACGTCGGCACCCGACACCACGGCCCCCGCCACCACCGACGCCACCGCCACCACCATGGCCGGCGGCGGCGCAGGCATGACCATCACTTACGACATCAACCCCAAGGCTGTTTGGGAAGACGGTTCGCCCATCACGTACGCCGACTTCGAGTGCACCTGGAAGGCCGCGCTCAACACGCCGGGCTCCATCGGCACCAGCGGCTACGACAAGATCACTTCGGTCGACAAGGGCAGCAGCGACAAGGAAGTCGTGGTCAGCCTCAAGGAGACCTACGCCCCCTACCGCGGTCTGTTCAGTGGCCTCATCAAGAAGGCCGCAGTGAAGAACTGCGAGGACATCTCGGGCGATTTCCAAACCGAACTGCCGTTCTCGGGCACCCCGTGGAAGATCGAATCGTTCAGCCCCGACCAGTTGGTCATGGTGCCGAACGACAAGTACTGGGGCACGCAGGCTGTGGCCAAGAAGCTCGTCGCAGTGCCCCGGCCCGACAACGAGATCGAGGCCCTGAAGGCTGGCGAAGTCGACTTCATCTACCCGCAGTTCCATGCCGGTATCCAAGATGAACTCGCCGACCCCAAGGTGAAGACGGTCATCAGCTACGGCGGCGACTACGAGGCCCTGTACATGAACCTCGCCAAGGGTCGCCCGTTCGAGGACCCCAAGTTCCGTGAGGCCTTCTACAAGTCGATCGATGTCGATTCGCTGTTCAAGCAGATCTACATCCCGATCGCGCCCGAGGGCAAGCTGCTCACCTGCGGACCCATCGTGCCGGGCGACTACTGCCCGTCGGGCATCTTCGGCAACAAGGTCGACCAGGCTGCTGCCGACAAGATCCTCACCGACGCCGGCTACGCCAAGGGTTCCGATGGTATGTGGGCCAAGGATGGCAAGGTGCCGGAGATCAAGTGGGTCGTGAATGCTGGTAACACGCGTCGCGAGTCCACCCAGGCCTACCTCATCCCGCTGCTGGCCAAGGCCGGTTTCAAGGTCACTGCCGACAACTGCGACGCTGCGTGCTACTTCCAGAAGCGTTTGCCCGCCGGCGACTACGACCTGGCGATGTACATCAGCACCGCCCCGCCGGACCCGGCCTACCTGGTGCCCAGCTTCGCTGGCGACCAGATTCCCACCGAAGCCAATGGCCAGACCGGCCAGAACTTCCAGGCATGGAACAACGAAGCAGCCACCAAGGCTCTCCACGATTCCGACAAGGAACTCGACGTCACCAAGCGTGCCGCCCTGCTCCAGACGGCCATCAAGGAGATGGACAAGGACTACATCATGGTCCCGCTGTTCCAGTTCCCGAAGTCGGGCGCCTACCGCACCGACCTCGTGGGCGATGCTGCCGCTGTCGAGGCCAACCTCAACAACCAGGCTGCATTCATCAACACCTACGAGTGGAAAGACCTCAACAACGATGGCCAGATCGTCATCGGTGCCGAGCAGTGGCCCGACTGCTTGAACCCGATCACCGAGTGCGCCAACTCGTCGTGGGAAGTCTGGCTCGCCGGGTTCCCGGTGCAGCCTGGCGTGTACGCCACCACCAACGACCAGAAGTACAAGGTCACCGATCTCGTGACCGGTGAGCCGAAGGTCGTCATCGGCGGCTGATCGCTGCCTTCTTCAATTCATCAGTACATCAGTGTGTGTGGGGCCGACTACGGTTGGCCCCACACGCATATTCCGCGGGGGTTTGCTCGATCGTGTTCCGTTTCGTCATCCGAAGACTGCTGTGGGCCATTCCCACCCTGCTCTTCGTGACGTTTCTCATCTACGTTGCCATCCGCATCGGCACCGACCCTGCCGCAGCGTTCAAGAAGTCGAACCCTCGCGCTACTGCCAAGCAGGTGGAGGCCTATAAGGAGTTGAACGGTCTCTACGACGGCTTCTGGGGCTACATCCGCGGTTACTTCATCTGGTTGAAGGGGTTTCTCACGGGCAACTGGTCGAAGAGCATCAAGGGTGGCTTGCCCGTGTGGCCGTTGCTGAAGCGCTCGTTGGCGAACTCCATCGTGCTCGGAATGACGGCCACCATCATCGGCATCGTGGTGGGCAACACGCTCGGAATCTTCGCCGCCCGCAAGCCCGGTGGCCTGCGCGACAACTCGGTGAACAGCCTCGCCCTCGTCGGCTTGGCAGTACCGCCGTTCGTGACGGGCTTCCTGTGCCAATTGATCTTCGCCATCTACTGGCAGAAGTGGTTCGGCTACAGCCTGTTTCCCACGTCGGGTATCTACCCGCCCGGTCATACCGGTTTCGATCTTGGTCTTCGTGTGAAGTACATGGTGCTGCCCGTGTTCGTGGTGGCCATCCAATCGATCAGTTCCTACACGCGTTTCATGAGGTCGTCGCTACTCGATGTCACCAACGCCGACTATCTGCGAACTGCGCGGTCGAAGGGCGTGAGCGAACGGCGTGTGCTGGTTCGCCACGCACTGCGTAACGCGCTCATCCCGGTTACCACACTTGCTCTGCTCGATGTGGGCGCGGTGGTGGGCGGGCTCATCATCACCGAAGTGGTGTTCTCGTACCCTGGTATGGGCGTGTTCTTCCTCAACGCCTACGACGTTGGCGACTTTCCGAAGCTGATGCCGTGGATGGTCATCATCATGACGTCGGTCATTCTGTTCAACCTCATCGCGGATGTGCTCTACGCGGTGCTCGACCCGAGGATCCGCCTTGACAACTGACCTCGACACGCCTTCGGCGCCCGACGCCGAGGTTTCTGCCGCCGATGCACTGGTGGGCCTCACCGTTGTGTCCGTTTCGCCGGCCAAGCAGGCGTACCGACGCTTCCTCACACACAAGGG
>JBAXQV010000033.1:0-20058 GCA_037131575.1 Actinomycetota bacterium | reverse complement strand
TGGCGGGCTTGCCCGCACCGGTGGACTGACCGGACACTCCGGTCTCGACCCCTTCGCCGTACACGCCGATACCACTCAGCGACTCGCCGCGCACGCCATAGCTGGGGCCTTCGCCATGCACACCGGCCCAACTCGACGACACGCCATGCACACCGACACCGACTCCTGTCACCGACGCATTCACGCCTACGACGCCGTCGCCGTCGGACTGATTTGTGTAGCCGTACACGCCAGTGGGTTGATTCGTTCGCGTCGTCCAACCGCCCAGAGCAGCGGGGTAAGTGGCGGTGCCGCCGTCGAACGTACTACCTGACTGAACGAGGAACACGATGCCGTTGGCGTTCGCTCCGGTGTAGTTGACCCTGGTGCCCACGACGGAAGGCGTGTTCGCGACCTCGGTCTGGATGTTGGTGGCCGCTGCAGCGGCATCTCCGGCGGCGAGGGCAGTGGCTCCGACCGCCCCGGCTGCTGCGGCCCCGATGAGTTTCAGCATTCCGCGCCGGGATGAGGTCGATTCGCCCTGTGGTTCGTTGCGCTCATCGACGACGTCGGCCGAATCATCCGATGGCGACACTGTCGGCAGTCGTGCGGTCAGTGTTTCGACCATCGCACGAAGTTGCGCCACCTCGTTCTCGAGATTGCGGATGCGGAGTGCTTCGTCCATATCGGATCCTCTGCTCAGGTTCTTTGCGGACGATAGTACGCTTCGCGCGCGAACTATCACGGAGCGAGGTCTGCAGTTCCCCGTGAGGCGTCAGTTGGTCAGGCGACCGTGGCGGCGGCAGCCGCGGTGCGGCTGATCTCGTCGAGTTCGCCCCAGGTGAGGCCGTCGCTGGCCCACAGTCGGTCGAAGGCACCGTCGGCCGCGTCGGTGAACCCGTGGCGGTTACGAAAGTTGTAACGCCACCGCTGTTGGTTGACCTCGATGCCGAGGCGTTCGATGCGGCCGAGGCAGTAGGTCTCCCATGCGGCCGTCTGGGCAAGCGACAAGTCGTCGTCGGCCGGGGCTTCGCCGAAGCCACCGATCAACCGGTCACGGGCACGCAAAAGCACTCGCCCGATGGAGGTGGCGGTGGCCCGCTCGCTTTGTTGGCGAGGGCGGCGGGTGTCTTCGAACGCCCCGCTTTCGGCGCGCACCGTGATGGTGCTGGTGGCCGACGCATCGCCCAGGTCGATGGAGGTGCGTGCCAGCGGCGTGGTCTCGTCGACCTCGATGACCACCGGGTGGTCGCCCAGGCCGAACGCTGCCACCAGGCTGTCGGCGATGCGTTCGATCAGTTCCGCGTCGAACGACACGAACTTGAACTCCTGTGGGCTGACCGACACGCTCATGCGCTGGCGAAGTGTTCGGCGGCTTGTTGCATCTTGGCCACCGCCGCCTTGCGCTCGTTCAGCGCGGCGAGGCTCACCTCGGCGATGTCTTCCACCTCGGTGTCGGTGAAGCCGGCGAGCTCACGGAAACGCCGAGCGAGCCCGATGGGCGACTCTTGGCTGTCGCTACGCGTACCGCCGTAGCTGAACAATTTGTCGACCACACCCTGGAACTCGAGCGCCTTCTTGCGCCGCTCGGGGTCGTTCTCGGTGACCTTGCGCAACCAATCGCTGCCCATCTTCACGTGGGTCACTTCATCGGCGAGCATCCAGTCCTCGCAGAATTCGAGGTACGGGTCGCCGGCGAGTTCACCGAATTCCTTCATGGTGGTGAACACGTCGATGGCCAAACCCTCGAGGGCGCGGTTCACGCCGGCCAACCGCAAGATGGGGTCGGTGGAGCACGCCGCCTGGAACAGCACGGTGTTCTCGGCGTACTCGCCGATCTCGCCGCCCATCCAGTCGCTCAGCTTCACGCTGATCTCCACGTGGCGGGCTTCGTCCCACGCCTGGCGCGCCATGTCGAGTTTCAGTGCGAACGGCACGGCGTCGGCGGCGTCGCTGGCCTCGCCCGAGGTGCCGGCAGCAGCATCTTGGGCACGGTGAGCCTGGTCGCCCTGGGTACGGAAGTCGTGGCAGGTGCGGCCGGCCCCTTCGAGTGCCTGGATTTCGCCCACGAAGATGCCGTGCATCAGTGCCCGTGCGGCACTCGACGCGTCGGCGCGGCTGGGCACCAAGCGATTCGAACGCTGCTTGGGAGCCTCGCCAGCGGCGAACGCACTGCGCGGATCGGCCATGCGCTCGGCCATGTTCACCTGTTGGAAGCGGCTGTCGCGGGCCAGGTCTTCAACGGGGAAATACTTCCTCATGATGCGCCTCCTGCGGGCTTCATACCGATGGAATCGGGGCCGGCGATACCGCCTGCTTCCAACATGATCTTGCTGAGTTTGGCCTGATGGGCTGCGGCCCGGTCGACTTCCTCGGGGGTCTCGATGAGCGATTGCAGCAGCATCTCGCCGTCGCGCCAGTCGTCGAATTCATCTTGAAGGATGAAGTTGATCGAACGGATGGTGGGAGCATCGGTGATCTGGCTGGTGTTGTTGCGATGGAACGTGTACGCCGAGATGAAGTGGGGGATGAACACGCGATACACGCCCACGAGTTTCTCGATGGTCTGGTCGGGCGCCTCGGGTTCGGTGAGCGCCTCGACGAAGCGAACCATGGCGTCGTTGGCGGGCACCGTGAGTCGGTCGGGGTTCATTTCGCGCAACTCGGGCAACCGCTTGTGCCACAACTCGGCATGCCAGGCGTGCTTGTAACAGTGGGTACCGAGGCGCATCTTCACGTCGAGTTCAGGCACGGTGGCCACCCAGCCGCCGAGCGCCTCGAACAACTTCATCTCCGCCCACTTGTAGTTGCCCACGCGGCGCGCCGACTCCTCGACGTCGAACTGGCCGGGCAGTTCACGGCGATCCCACGGTGCAAACGGAGCCCTCGGTTTGTGCGGATCAGCCACGAATGTCCCCCTGGATCTGTGCCGTGATGCCCAACATCGGTTGCTGAGTGCAACCTGTTGTCACCCAGAAACTACATCGTCGGCATTGGTTGTGTCACGGTGACGGTTCACGGCCCGCCGGATCGTCAAGGAGCGGGGACGCGCCGTGCCGTGGGGAACTGAGCGAGGTGATCGTCGTCGAGCGCAGCGCCCGTCACCTCATCGCGCCAGTACTCGCCGCTGTCGAGGCGAGCGAGGGCTTGCTCCACATCGGCGAGGTCGCGCTCGATGCCATCGAGGTCGAGCGTCGCCGCAGCGTCGGCTACGGGTGCAGCGGCCTCGGAAGCATCGGCGGGAAACGTCACGGCACCGAGGCTACCCATCCGGTATGTGCCCAGTCCATCGCCTACTGTGCGGGCGTGGCAACCGTGCGTCTCGATTCGATCACCAAGGTCTTCGACGGAGTCACTGCCGTCGACGATGTTTCCCTCGAAATCGCCGACCGCGAGTTCATGGTGCTGCTCGGCCCATCGGGGTGCGGCAAGAGCACGTTGCTGCGCATCATCGCTGGCCTCGAAAGCCCCACCAGTGGCGATGTGTACATCGCCGACACGCTGGTGAACAGCGTCGAACCCAAACAGCGCGATGTGGCAATGGTGTTCCAGAGCTATGCCCTGTACCCGCACAAGAGCGTGCGCGCGAACATCGAGTTCCCGCTGAAGGTACGCAAGGTGGCCAAGGCCGAGCGCGCAGCGCAGGCCGAACACGCAGCCGACATCTTGGGACTCACCGAATACCTCGACCGCAAGCCCGGCCAACTCAGCGGTGGGCAGCGCCAACGTGTGGCCCTGGCGCGGGCCATCGTTCGCCAACCTGCCGTGTTCTGCATGGACGAACCGCTCAGCAACCTCGACGCGAAGCTGCGTAGCGAAACCCGTGCCGAACTGGTGGCGCTGCACGACAGGCTCTCGTCGACGTTCGTGTACGTCACCCACGACCAGGTCGAGGCGATGACCATGGGGTCGCGGGTTGCGGTGATGAGCCGTGGCCGGCTCGAACAGGTGGGCACCCCGCAGGAGGTGTACGCCAAGCCGGCGTCGGTGTTCGTGGCGCAGTTCATCGGTACACCGCCCATGAATGTGCTGCCCGCCGGAGTCGCCGACTCGAGCGACGTGTTGGTGGGTATTCGCCCCGAGCACGTGATCATCGACGACGCCTCACCCGTGCGTGCCGAGGTCACTCTGGTCGAGCAACTCGGGCACGAGGTGCTGGTGCACTGCCGTGTCGACGACTCGGAACACACCAATGTGGTGGTTCGCCAGGCCGCCGATGGCAGCGCGCCGCCGAGCGGCGAGGTGGGGCTGCGGTTGCCGGTGGAGCATTGGCACCGCTTCGACCCCGCCACTCAACGGCGGATCGACCCGTGAGCGTCCCCGGTCGACGGCGTGGGCGTGAGGCGTTGCTCGCCCTGGCGATGTTGCTGCCGTCGCTCGTCATCTTGGTCACCTTCGTGCTGTACCCGCTGGTTCGTTCCATCTGGCTCGGGCGGCAGCGGTGCGACGCCCAGGCACAGAACTGCCGCACCAACGGTTGGCACCAGTACATCGACGTGGCACAGAGCGTCGAGTTCCGCCACGCCATCTGGGTCACGGTGAAGTTCGCCCTTCTCACCGTGCCGTTGGGTGTGGCGCTCGGGCTCGGGCTCGCCGTCCTCGCCGATAAACACCTGCGCGGTATCGGCTTCTTCCGCACGGTGTTTTCGAGCACCGTGGCCACCTCGGTGGCGGTCGCCTCGTTGATGTGGCTGTTCCTCCTGCAGCCGTCGCGAGGCGTGTTCTCCAACATTGGTTGGTTGAACTCGCTCTTCCCCGTCATCAAGAGCCCCGGTTTGCTGAACGACGCAGGCACTGCGCTCACCAGCGTGGCGATCTCGAGTATGTGGGCCAATCTCGGTTTCACATTCATCGTGGTCACTGCCGGTTTGCAGAGCATCCCGCGCGAGCTGCACGAGAGCGCCTACGTCGACGGTGCCAGTGCGTGGCGACGATTCACCAACATCACCATCCCGATGTTGTCGCCCACGTTGGTCTTCGTCGGTGTGGTGCTCACCAGTCGGGCATTCCAGGCCTACGGCGAAATCGATCTGCTCACGCACGGTGGCCCCAGCCCCCAAGACAGCACCACCACGCTCACCTATCTGGTGTACGGCACCACATCGATCGCACGCAACGATGCAGGCCTGCAGTCGACGGTGGCGGTGCTGTTGTTCGTGGTGTTGTTGGTGTTGTCGGCAGTGCAACTGCGGGGCCTCGGAAAGCGAGTGCACTATGGCAACTGACCAAGCCATCGGCATCGATCATGTGCGGCCCGGATGGCGCAGCGTGGCTCGCTACGTGGTGTTGGCGGTGGTGGCATTTCTCGTCCTGTTCCCGATTTACACCACGGTGATCGCGGCGTTGAAGCCAGGCAGCAAGGTGCTCGACCGGCCCCTGGTGCCGGGCAACTTCACGCTGCAAGTACTCCGCGATGCCTGGACCGAAGGCCGCATGGGCCGGTACCTGTGGAACTCAACCGTGGTGGCCGTCGTGGTGACGGTGGCACAACTCGTCACGTCGGTGTTGGCCGCGTATGCATTTGCGTTCCTGCGGTTCCCGTTGAAGGCATTCTGGTTCGGTGTGTTCCTGGCAACCTTGCTGGTGCCGGCCGAGACCACGCTGGTGGTGAATCGCCGCACCATCGATTCGCTCGGCTGGTTGAACACCTATCGCGGACTCGCCGTTCCCTTCCTCGCTACGGCCTTTGGAACCTTCCTGTTGCGTCAGGTGTTCCTCCAGATCCCGTCAGAATTGCGCGAAGCCGCCACCATGGATGGTCTCGGTCACTTGGGTTTTCTACGCGAGGTGGCAGTTCCGCTTGTGCGGCCTACGCTCGGGGCATTGGCGCTGTTCTCGTTCCTCAGTAGCTGGAACCAGTACCTGTGGCCCAATCTCATCACCACCCGTGAGGACATGAACACCGTGCAAAATGGTCTCCGTCTGCTCAACTCGAGCGTTCCCGACATCCAGCGCTTCAACGTGCCGATCGCCGGCACCATCATCGCTGCGCTTCCCATCGCGCTGGTGCTCGTCATCTTCCAGCGCCAACTCGTACGCGGGCTCACCGCTGGGGCGGTGAAGGGCTGATGCGTCGCCGGAACGGATTCATCGCCGCGGGCGTCGTCGTCGCCATGCTCAGCGCGTGTAGTGGCGGGTCGTTGCAGAATGCCGGTAACACCACCGTAGTGGCCACCAATGCACCGAGCACCGAGGTTGGCGCCACCACGGCACCCACCACGGCGCCGGCCACCTCCACCACCGTGGCCACCCCGCTCGACTCGTTGCCGGCCTGCCCCACCCCGGCACTGGCCGCTGCCACCGCCCCGGTGAACATCACCTTCTGGCACGGCATGACCGCCGACCTCGAGAAGGCACTCACGGCGCTCACCGACGAATACAACGCCAGCCAGACCAAGGTGAAGGTGACCCTGCAGAACCAGGGCGGCTACGAGCAAACCATCGACAAGTACCTGCAGTCCGGCCAAGACAGCCGCCCCGACTTGGTGCAGTCGCCCGAGTATGCGGTGCAGACCTTCCGCGACACCAACTCGTTCATCCCGGTGGCAGCGTGCGCCAAGGCCGATGGGTACGACACATCGGCGCTCTTGCCATCGACGGTGAACGCGTATTCCACCGGCGGCGTGCAGTGGGCGATGCCGTTCAACGTGTCGAACCCGGTGCTCTATTACAACCGCAAGATCTTCAAGGCTGCCGGGCTCGACCCCGACAAGCCCCCGCTCACGCTCGACGACATCGAAGCGGCCTCGAAGCAGATCGTCTCGTCGGGCGCAGCGAAGTACGGCCTGGTGGTCGACACCAGTTTCGACGGTGGTGGCGGCTGGTACATCGAGCAGTGGTTCGGTAAGGCCGGCGAGTTCTACTCCGACAACGCCAACGGCCGTTCGGCCCCGGCCACGAAGGTGCTCTTCGACAACGCAACCGGCGTCGACCTCATGACGTTCCTACAAAAGCAGGTTGCCAATGGTTGGGCGTTCAACGTGGGCGACAACACGAGCGGCCAGGATGCCTTCTTGAAGCTGGCCGATGTGAAAGAACCCGGTGCCATGACCATCGCCACCTCGGCCGCACTGGGCACGGTACTCGGAGCCATCAAGGGTGGTATCGCCCCCAACATCGCTGTCGACGATCTCGCCGTGAGCCAGATGCCTGGCCCGAAGGGTTCACCCACCGTGCTGGTGGGCGGTGCCTCGCTGTGGATCCCGAAGGACAAGGGCGATGACAAGGCAGCGGCTGCCTGGGACTACATCAAGTTCCTCGTGAGCGCACAGAGCCAGTCGACCTGGGCTGCAGCCACCGGGTACGTGCCGGTGCGCAGCGATGCAGTGACCACCGATCCGCTGAAGGCCACCTACTCGGCCGACCAGCGGTTCAAGGTTGCGTACGACTCGTTGCTCGCTACGCCGAATGAACCCACCGCCGTGGGTCCGTTGCTCGGCCCCCAGCGTGAAGTGCGCGTGCTCACCGCACGGGCACTGGCCACCATCTTGAAGGGTGGCGACCCGAAGGCGTCGTTGGCCGACGCGGCCACGAAGGCCGATCAACTGCTGGCCGATTACGCCGCGACCCACAAGAACTGACGAGCGCGCGAACCATCGTGCAGCAATGCCAGCGCGGGTAGCCTCGCAGGCATGGCATCTTCTTTCCCTCCGCTCGATGGTTCCGCGCCCGTACAGCAGCAGTTCGCTGCCGCACCTGAGATGGGCATCGACACCGCGAAGCGGTACACGGCCACGATGGACACATCGCTCGGCACCATCGTCATCGCTCTCGACGCGGTGAATGCTCCGCTCACGGTGAACAACTTCGTGTTCCTCGCGGCGCACCACTACTACGACGGCGTCATCTTCCACCGCATCATCAACGGTTTCATGTGCCAGGGTGGCGACCCCACCGGCACCGGGCGCGGCGGCCCCGGCTACCGCTTCGCCGATGAGCCGGTGACCCAGCGTTATCAAATCGGTTCGGTGGCCATGGCCAATGCCGGGCCCAACACCAACGGCAGCCAGTTCTTCCTCATCAGCGGTCGCTCGGGTGTGCAGTTGCCCCCGCAGTACAACCACTTCGGGCAGATCGTGAAGGGCCTCGAAGTGCTCGATCAGATGCAGCAGGTGGCCACCGATCGCAGCGACCGGCCGCACGAAGACGTGGTCATCAACTCGGTCACCATCACCGTCGCCGATTGACCCAGTCGCTCAGCATCGCCCAGGCGCGCCGGCTTGCGTTGGCGGCTCAGGGGTTTGCCGCGCCCCGGCCCACCGGCCGTATCGATCGCCGCCACCTCCGGCGGCAACTCGACAACATGGGGCTCATCCAGATCGACTCGGTGAATGTGCTCGTGCGCAGTCAGGAACTGCCGTTGTTCGCGCGCCTCGGGCCGCATCCACGGTCGCTCATCGCCGATGCCACTGCGGCGGGCGAATTGTTCGAGTACTGGGTGCACGAGGCCTCGCACGTGCCCACCGAACATCATCACCTCCACCGGTGGAAGATGGCGCAGCCACATCGGTGGTTGCGCGATTTCGGGCAGCGCCAGGCCGCCTACATCGACGCCGTCGAACAACGTGTGGTGCACGATGGCCCACTCACTGCTGGCGACCTGGCCGCCCGAGTGGGCAAGAAGGGCACGTGGTGGGATTGGGACGACGGGAAGGCCGCGCTCGAGCATCTCTTCTGGTCGGGTCGGCTCACCGCGTGGCGTCGCCCCACCGACTTCGCGCGCATGTACGACCTCACCGAGCGAGTGCTGCCCGCCGAGGTGCTGGCACGACCCACGCCACCCGAAGCTGAGGCGCGCAAGGAACTGCTGGTGCTGGCCGCGCGGCACCATGGGGTGGGCACACTCGCCGATCTCGCCGACTACCACCGCCAAGGTGCGTCGGTGTGCAAGCCGTTGGTCGCCGAATTGGTGGAGGCCGGGCGACTCGAGGCTGTCACCGTGGAGGGATGGGCCAAACCCGCCTACCGTCACCCCGATGTGGCCATCCCGCGTCGCGTCGATGCCCGCGCCTTGCTCAGCCCGTTCGATCCGGTGGTGTGGTTCCGCGATCGCACTGAGCGGCTCTTCGGGTTCCACTACCGCATCGAGATCTACACGCCCGCGCCGAAGCGCCAGTACGGCTATTACGTGCTGCCATTCCTGCTCGGTGATGAACTGGTGGCCAGGGTCGATCTCAAAGCCGACCGTCAGCGCGGGGTGCTCATGGTGCCCGGTGCCTTCGCCGAATTGGGTGTTCCCACCACCGAGGTGGCCAATGCGCTCGCCGCCGAATTGGCCACCATGGCGCAATGGCTCGACCTCACCGGAATCGAGGTGGGCAGCCGTGGCGACCTGGCCTCACCTCTGCGACGGGCCGTGGGTCACTACGCTCGACACCAATGACCGATCAGCACCAACCACTCGAGGTGCCACCCACCGAGGCTGGTAGCCGTTTGCCGCGCTGGGTGGTGTGGGCCGTGGCCGTGTTCTGGCTCGGCTACCTCATCATGCTGGCGGTGGGCAGTGTGCTCAGCAGCCTCAGCACACTGCTGTTGCTGTTGGTGATGGCGCTGTTCTTGTCGTTCGCCATCGAGCCGGCGGTGAATCGATTGGCCGGTCGCGGGTGGCGGCGTGGCACGGCGACGGCCCTCATCCTTCTTTCGCTGCTGGTGCTGGTCATCGTCTTCCTGTCGGCCGAGGGCACCCTCGTCGGCGGGCAGATTGCCGACCTGTTGGGCAACCTCGATCGCTATGTCACCCGCACGGTGAAGTTCATCAACGACACCTTCGGCACCAATCTGAACCCCACCAAAGTGCTCGAGAAGATCAACGACCCGAACGGGCCGGTGCAGCGCTACATCAAGAACCAGGGCAGTAAGGCACTCGAGATCTCGATCGCCGTGGTGGGGTTTCTCGTCGAGACCCTGTCGGTGCTTTTCTTCACCTTCTATCTCGTCGCCGACGGGCCGAAATTGCGCCGCGCATTGTGCAGCCGCCTCGAACCGCACCGGCAGCACACGGTGCTGAACACCTGGAACCTGGCGATCGACAAGACCGGTGGTTTCCTGTATTCCCGGGCACTGCTCGCCGGTATCTCCGGTGTCTACTACTGGATCTTGTTCCAGTCGGTGGGCACTGCAGCGCCGGTGGCTCTGGCGTTATGGGTGGGGTTGGTGAGCCAGTTCCTGCCGGTCATCGGCACATACATCGCTGCCGCCCTGCCGTTGCTCGTGACGGTGATCGATTCGCCGGTGAAGGCGCTCGTGCTGCTCATCGCCATCACCCTGTGGAAGCAGTTCGAGGACTACGTACTCGCGCCGCGCATCACGGCGCGCACGATGGAACTGCATCCGGCCATCGCCTTCGGGTCGGCGCTCGCCGGTGTGGCGCTGCTGGGTGTGGTGGGGGCGATACTGGCGTTGCCCGCGGCTGCCATGGCGCAGGCGATCATCGGCGCCAGTGGCAAGCGCTTCGACGTGGTCGACACACACCTCACCACGGTGCCTCATTCGAAAGCCGTGAAGTCGCGTCGTCACCCGTCGCGCCGCCCCCATTCGCCCACCATCGTCACTCCCCAGATGGCTACGGACGAGCCACCCACGCCGAGCGAACCGACGGAGCCCACCGCATGACCACCTCCTGGTTCACCGAGCACGACAGCATCGCCGAGGCGTATGTACCCGTGGCCATCACCTCGCGCAGCGGTTGCGACGAATCGGTGCACTTCGGTGCGTTGGTGGCGCTCGATACCGACGGTTCGGTGGCGTTCAGTGTGGGCGACCCCACGGTGCCGATCTTCCCGCGTTCGTCGAACAAGCCGATGCAGGCCATGGCCATGGTGCGCGCCGGGCTGTCGCTCCCGCCCGAACTGTTGGCGCTCGTGTGCGCCAGCCACGACGGTACGCCGATGCATCTCGACGCGGCTCGCCGCATCCTGGCGTCTGCTGGGCTCGACGACGCTGCGCTGGCCAACACCGCCGACTTCCCTCTCGACACCGACGCCTCCGAGGCGGTGCTCCGTGCCGGCGGTACGCGTACGTCGTTGGCCATGAACTGCAGTGGCAAGCACAGCGGCATGTTGGCCACCTGCGTGCACAACGGGTGGGCGCACGATGCGTCGTACCTCCACCCGCAGCATCCGCTGCAGGAGGGCATCACTGCCACCATCGCCGAACTCGCCGAGGAACCGCTGCCACACATCGGCGTCGACGGCTGTGGCGCCCCGGCGCATGTGCTGTCGATGGTGGGGTTGGCGCGCTGTTTCCGCACCATCGCCATGGGGGCGTCGGGCGCCGGCGGCGATGCCGCCGGGCAGGTGTATCGGGCCATGACTGAGTACCCGCAGATGGTGGGTGGTGAACGCCGCGATGTCACCGCGTTCATGCGCCACATTCCTGGGCTCATGGCGAAAGACGGTGCCGACGGGGTGTTCGCCGCTGCTCTGCCCGATGGGCGTGCCGTGGCGTTGAAGATCGCCGATGGTGCCAACCGGGCCCGCCCACCGGTGATGGTGGCCGCGTTGGCGCGGCTCGGCATCGACGTGGCAGCCGTGGCACCGTTGGTGGAAGAGCACCTCTACGGGCACGGGCACGTGGTGGGCAACGTGCGCGCCCTCACGCTGTGAACCCGATTCCCTTCGTCACCCTGGCCGAGCCCAGGTACGGCGAGATGGTGCGCGTCTCGCCACTGGTGGCGCGCATCATTGCGCCGAACGCATCGAAGTTCACCTACCACGGCACCGGCACGTATGTGGTGGGCGCCGGCACCGAGGTGGCGGTCATCGACCCCGGCCCACTGAACGATGCTCATCGTGATGCGTTGGCCGCAGCATTGGTGGGGCGTCGGGTCACCGCCATCGTCGTCACCCACTGTCACGCCGATCATTCCCCGTTGGCGGCATGGTTGGCGGCCGAGACAGGTGCCCCCACGGTGGCGTTCGGCCCGCACCCGTTGCTCGACGACCCCGATGCCGACGATCCGGTCACGGCCGAGCCTGAACGTGATGCGGCCACGGTGGAGGAGAGCACCGACTACGCCTTCGAACCGGTGCACCGGGTGGCCGATGGCGATATTGCCGCGAGCGGCCCGGGGTGGACCTTGCGCGCTGTCTACACACCAGGGCATACCTCCAACCACATGTGCTACGCCCTCGCCGAAGAAGACGCCCTGTTCACCGGCGACCACATCATGGGGTGGAGCACCACCGTCATCGCTCCACCCGATGGCGATATGCGGGCGTACTTTGCATCGCTCCACAAGGTGATCGGTCGCCGCGACGGCGTGCTCCTGCCCACCCATGGGGCACCCATCACCGAACCGGGGCCCTTTCTCGACGCGTTCTTGGCCCACCGTCTCGACCGCGAGGCGCAGGTGCTCGGTGCCGTGCGTGGCGGGGAAACGTCGATTCCGGCGATGGTGAAGGTGCTCTACGCCAACGTGCGCGAGGAGTTGCACAAGCCCGCTGGCCGCAGCGTGCTCGCCCACCTCGTGAAACTCGTCGACGATGGGCTGGTGGCGGTGGACGACACAGCACGGCCCACGTTGAAGGCTGTCTATCGCCCCGTGTGAGCAGCGCCTCCTCCAGGCCGCGTCGGTTCAGCTGTATTGGTCGAGGATCACCGATTCGGTGAGCCGGTCGAGGGTGTCCTTGATGGCGAAGGCGCGCTCGATGTTGATACCCGGAATCTCGGTGAGGTCGGCGGCAGAGGCACGTTGCACTGCGGCCAGCTCGCCGAACCGGCTCACCACGGCGGCGGCCAATTCAGCCGTGATGCCGGGTACGCGGGCGAGCAGACGCAGCCCGCGCGGCGCCACTGGTGCATCGGGGTCGACCGTGCCCGCGTGGTGACTGTTGGTCATGGCCGGATAGTCGGCTGCCACCAGCGCGCATTCCTGGTCGATCTCGCCGTACAACTCGTCGAGTTGGAGCCGCAGCAGGCGAGCATCGACACCGAGTTCGATGATCATCGTCTCGAGTTCAGTGGCGATGCGATGCACCATGTCGCCACGTTGCACGACGGCGGTGACATCGCGGGCAGTTACGAGGTCGCCGATTTCGAGGGCGGTGAGGTTGCTCAGCGAATCGTCGAGCCGGGCCTTGTACCGCTCGAGCGTTTGGATGGCTTGGTTCGCTCGATCGAGCAGGCGCCCGATTTCCTGCACCTGGTGCTTGGCCCCACCGGCGTAGATGTTGATCACGCTCATCTCTTCGCTCACGCTCACCACCGGAATCTGCAGCGAGCGCGCCACACGTTCGGAGGTGCGGTGCCGGGTGCCGGTTTCACTGGTGGGCACCGTGGGGTCGGGCACGAGGTGCACATTGGCCCGGGCGATTCGCGTGCGATCGGCGCTGAGGATGATGGCGCCGTCCATCTTGGCGAGTTCGCTGAGCCGCTGCGGGCTGAACGGTGCGTCGAGCAGGAAGCCCCCGCTGCAGATGGCCAGTGTGTCGGGGCTGTCGTCGAGCACGACGAGGGCCCCCATCTTCGCCCGCACGATGCGGTCGAGTCCGTCGCGTAGCGGCGTACCAGGTGCCACGGCCGCGAGCGCGGCATGGAATTCGTCGCCGGTGGACACCAGATCGCTCATGAAGCCAGTCTAGGGAAATCGCGGCGTTGCTGGAGCCGAGGCACCAGCCCGTCTCAGGTGCCGGTGAGCCCTGCGGCCGAGAGCGCTTCGGCCAAGGTGGCCACACGCACCTGGGTGATGCCATCGACGCCGTTGGGTGTGTGCGCCGGCACGATGGCCCGGCGGAAGCCGAGGCGAGCGGCTTCGGTGAGCCGCCGTTTGGCGTGCGCCACCTGGCGCACCTCGCCGGCAAGCCCCACTTCGCCGAACACCACGAGATCGGGTGCCAGCGGGCGGCTCACAATGGCACTCACCAAGGCCAGGCACAGCGCAAGGTCGGCACCTGGCTCCACGAGGCGCACACCGCCCACGGCCGATGCATAGATCTCGGTGTTGCCGGTCATGACCCGGGCTCGCCGTTCGAGCACGGCCAACAGCAGTGCGAGCCGGCCCGGGTCGAGCCCCTGTGCGCTGCGTCGCGGTGGGGCGCCGCTGGAGGTGGAGTTGGTGAGGGCCTGTACTTCCACCAGCAGTGGCCGCTGGCCCTCGAGCGTGGGGAGTACGGCCGACCCCGGCACACCCGTTCGCCGGTCGGTGAGGAACAGGCTGCTGGCGTCGGGCACCCCGACGAGGCCTAGTTCGGTCATCTCGAACAGCCCCAGTTCGTCGGTAGGGCCGAAGCGGTTCTTGGCAGCACGTAACAGGCGCAGCGAATGGTGCCGCTCGCCTTCGAACGACAGCACGACGTCGACCACGTGCTCGAGTGTTCGTGGCCCGGCCAACCCGCCCTCCTTGGTGACGTGCCCCACGAGCACGATGGGGATGCCTCGGGTCTTCGCCTCGTACACCAGCCGCGAGGCGCACCCACGCACCTGCACCACACTGCCGGGGGCTGAACCGAGCTCGGGGTCGGCCACGGTTTGGATGCTGTCGATCACCACCAATGATGGTTGCACCGTGTCGAGCGCGGCCACCACGTGGGGGAGCAGCGTTTCGCTGAGCAACCACAGGTCGGGCCCGAGGGCGCCCAACCGTTCGGCTCGCAACCGCACCTGCGGGCCACTCTCTTCGGCGCTCACATAGAGCGTTCGCCCACCCCATGCTGCGAGAAGTTGCAGCAACAGGGTGGACTTGCCGATGCCTGGTTCGCCGCCGAGCAAGGTGACCGAGCCAGGTACCAGGCCGTCGCCCAACACCCGGTCGAGTTCACCGATGTTGGTGGACCGTGGCCCACCGGCTGCGATGTCGATATCGGCGATGGGGCGTGCCACGGCCGCCACCCTCCCAGCGAGGCCGGCAGCGGTGACCGCAGGGTCGGGCCCCTCGACGTCTTCCACCAGAGTGTTCCAGGCACTGCACGAGGCACATTGCCCCGCCCATTTGGGCAGGGTGGCACCGCATTCGGTGCAACGGTAGACGAGACGGATTTTGGCCACGTCGACGACCGTACCCCGGGGGTGTCACAGAGAAGTGCCGAGCGGGCAAACTCCTGCGGAGCTGGTCAGCGGTGGGCCCGCCGCCGGGCCCGGGCAGCCAGCCCGATGAACACGGCCGCAGCGACCACCCACGCGATGAGTAGCCATCTGAACAGCGTGCTCAGCAGGTGCCAGGGGCCACTACGCGACAACGACACCCGACCGGCACTCGTCAGGTCGATGGTCGAACCGTCGAGGGGAACGTTCCAATGGATCAACCCGTCGGTATCGACGGTTCCGGTGTTCGAGGTCACCTTGCCGGGCAGGCGCACCTGCAGATTCAATGCCAATGCTTGCTGCTCGGTCATGTCCTGGGCGGCGATGGCATCGGCATATGGCGTGGCTCCCACAGCGGCCAGGAGGTCGGGGTCGGTGAACGAGGCCAAGCCGTGTTCCACCCGAGCGGTACCGGTGAGCGCCGTGGCGACCTCTTCGTTGGTGGCCGTTCGGCTCAGCGCCACGGCCTTGAGCGGGCCCTCGGTACCGTTGATGGCGGCCAACAGGGCCGTGGCTTGCTCGGGCGACGCGAAGGCGTGGCGCACCACCACCACCAACCCTCCACTCGGGGTGGGCGACGGGCCATCGACCATCCAGCCAGCGGAGCGAAGATCGTCGAGCCGCAGATCGGTGGCGAGGCCCGGGGCCTTGTTCACCAACTCGGCATCAGCGGCGGCGGTGAGCGTGACCGTGCCGCTGCCGTTTTCGGCCATGGTCACATCGATGGTGGCATCGACACGACACGCACTCAACACGAGCGCGCAGACGATGACGAGTAGCCGGGTACGCATGACCCCTCGATTCTGGCACGCCCGCGGCAAGGTTTCGCGGGCGTCAGCTCACGACAGCGAAGGGTAGGTGTCGGTGAGCAGCAGAGCGTAGGCGTTGAGGCGGGCCATGTACTGGTGCGCCTTCAACGAGAAATCGAAGATGCCGCTGGGGTGCTTGGCGGTGATCACGATGATGAACCAGCTGATGAGGGTGTACACGGCAAGCGCAAGAGCGATGAACATCCCCAGAATTGCGGCCGGAATGATCCAGAAGATGCGCAGCGCGTTGGTGAGCCGGTTGGCTGACTCCTCGTACTGCATGCCGAGTCGAACCGGTTCGCCAGCGCCCTCGAAGGCGAATGCTGGGTACTTGTCGTACATCAGGTAGGCGTAGGTGATCACTCGGGTTTGCCAATTGAGCACGCCGGCCACGAAGTTCCAGATGCCTTCATTGCGCTTCCCGGTGAACAGGATGATGAACCACTGTCCCACCGTCAGCAACTGAGCCACCATCTGCAAGACGTACACCACGATCATCTGCGGGATCACGAGGAGGCTGCGGAAGAAGGTGGTGACTCGGCTGCGTGGCGCGAGATTGTCGATTTCGAGTGTGACGGCGGCCATGGCTGCTCCTTGTAGTCGGTTCCCCGACGGCGAAAGTAGCAGTATCAGGCGGCGCGACCCGACACCTCGAGAAGCGTCAGTCAACCACGCGCCGCGACCGTGCCTATTCGGCGGGCGGAGGCTCGATTTCGCTCGCAGCGGTAGCGGCCAGTTCCACCGCGGCAGGCGGTTGGAACCCTTCGACACCGTGGAACGTGAGACGCCGGTCGCCAGGGCGATCGGGGTCGTCTTCGGTATCGACCACCACGATCTGGCCCGCGTGGAACTCCTTGAACAGGATCTTCTCGCTGAGCACATCTTCGACCAGGCGCTGGATGGCACGACGCAACGGGCGAGCACCCAACTGCGGGTCGTAGCCCTTCTCGGCCAACAGCACCTTGGCGCTCTCGGTGAGTTCGATACCCAGACCTTGGCTCTCGAGCTGGCCGGTGAGGCGCTTGGTCATGAGGTCGACCATTTGCATCACTTCGTCGCGAGCGAGTTCGTGGAACACGATCACTTCATCGACACGGTTGAGGAACTCGGGACGGAAGTGGCCCTTCAGCGCATCCATCACCTTGTCTTTCATCCGCTCGTAGCTCATCGCCGAATCACCCTTGGTGAAACCGACGTTGGCCTTGCGCAGATCGCTCGAGCCGAGGTTCGAGGTCATGATGAGCACGGTATTGCGGAAGTCGACGGTGCGGCCCTGGCTGTCGGTGAGGCGACCTTCTTCGAGGATCTGCAACAGCGTGTTGAACACGTCGGGGTGAGCTTTTTCGATCTCGTCGAACAACACCACGCTGAAGGGCTTGCGTCGCACAGCTTCGGTGAGCTGGCCACCCTCTTCGTAGCCCACATAGCCGGGGGGCGAACCCACGAGGCGGCTCACGGTGTGCTTTTCCATGTACTCGCTCATGTCGAGCGAGATGAGCGACGCTTCGTCGCCGAAGAGGAACTCGGCCAGTGTCTTGGCGAGTTCGGTCTTGCCCACACCCGTGGGGCCGAGGAAGATGAACGAGCCGCTGGGGCGCTTGGGGTCTTTGAGGCCTGCGCGGGTGCGGCGCACGCTCTGGCTGACGGCGCGAATGGCGTCTTCCTGGCCGATGATGCGGTGGTGCAGCTCACCTTCCATGTTGAGCAGCTTGGCGGTCTCTTCTTCGGTGAGCTTGTACACCGGAATACCGGTCCAGATGCTCAGCACTTCGGCGACGGCCTCTTCATCGACCTCGTCGAACAGGTCGACACCGCTGGCCTTCACTTCGGCCTCTTTGGTGGCCTTCTCTTCGAGCAGGGCCTTCTCTTGATCGCGCAGGCGACCAGCCTCTTCGAAGCGCTGCTCTTCAACGGCGCGCTTCTTGGCTTCTTGCACATCGTTGAGCTTGCTCTCGAGCTCTTTCAGATCGGGAGGGGTGCCCATACGCTTGATGCGCAAGCGGCTGCCTGCCTCGTCGATGAGGTCGATCGCCTTATCGGGCAGCTGGCGATCGCTGATGTAGCGGTCGGCCAGGTTGGCGGCGGCCACGATGGCCTGATCGGTGATGGTGACCCGGTGGTGCGCTTCGTACTTGTCGCGCACGCCCTTCAGGATCTCGATGGTGTGCGCCACAGTCGGCTCTTCCACCTTCACCGGCTGGAAGCGCCGCTCGAGCGCCGCATCTTTCTCGAGATGCTT
The DNA here is from genome assembly GCA_037131575.1 of Actinomycetota bacterium. GTDB lineage: Bacteria > Actinomycetota > Acidimicrobiia > Acidimicrobiales > Ilumatobacteraceae > VFMC01. Next base: position 2,013 of record JBAXQV010000033.1, on the reverse strand, counting down.
GCGGTACTCGTCGGTGGTGGTGGCGCCGATGGTTTGCAGTTCGCCACGGGCCAACATCGGCTTCAAGATGGAGGCCGCATCGATGGCACCTTCGGCGGCGCCGGCACCCACGAGGGTGTGGATCTCGTCGATGAACAGCACGATGTCGCCGCGGGTCTTGATTTCCTTGAGCACCTTCTTCAGACGCTCTTCGAAATCGCCGCGGTAGCGGCTACCGGCGACGAGTGCGCCGAGGTCGAGTGTGTACAGCTGCTTGTTGCGCAGCGTGTCGGGCACGTCGTTCGACACGATGCGCTGGGCGAGGCCCTCGACGATGGCGGTCTTGCCCACACCCGGTTCGCCGATGAGCACCGGATTGTTCTTGGTGCGTCGGCTGAGGATCTGCATGACGCGCTCGAGTTCGCGTTCGCGTCCGATCATGGGGTCGAGCTTCTTTTCGCGGGCGAGCTGCGTGAGGTTGCGACCGAACTGGTCGAGCACCTGGCTGCCACCCTTGTCGCCCTGCTCTTCTTTCGGGGTGCTGCCGGCTTGGGCTGCGCCACCGGAGGTGCTCTCGCCGGGCTTGCCGCCGCTGCCCTGATAACCCGACAGCAGCTGGATGACCTGCTGGCGCACGCGGCTGAGGTCGGCGCCCAGTTTCACGAGTACCTGTGCGGCCACGCCTTCGCCTTCGCGAATGAGGCCGAGGAGGATGTGCTCGGTGCCGATGTAGTTGTGGCCGAGTTGCAGTGCCTCGCGAAGCGACAACTCGAGCACCTTCTTCGCGCGGGGCGTGAAGGGAATATGACCCGAAGGTGATGAGCCGCCTTGGCCAATGATTTCTTCGACCTGGCTGCGAACTGCCTCGAGAGAGATACCGAGCGATTCGAGTGCCTTGGCGGCAACCCCTTCGCCCTCGTGGATCAGGCCGAGCAAAATGTGCTCAGTGCCGATGTAGCTGTGGTTGAGGAGACGTGCTTCCTCTTGCGCCAGCACCACCACCCGCCGAGCCCGATCGGTGAAGCGTTCAAACATGGGGGAAGTGTATCGGCCCACTCGGCATGCAACGTGTCGGCGGTACATCAGTCGTGGCGGCCGAACGTGACAGATGTGACGGTCCGAATCGCCAGAAACAGCCCTGGTGGTTCGTGGTGGACCCCCAGGCTGTCCTAGCCTGACGGCCGTGACCACGTTGCCGTTCTTCTCACTTGCCGGAATGCCCGGCGATGTCGAGCGCATCGAGGCCGCATTGGTGGCGTCAGTGCGCACCGGCGACGCCTATCTCAACGACATCGCCTCGCACCTCATCGTGGCCGGTGGCAAGCGTTTGCGGCCGGTGCTCGCGCTGGTGGCCGCGCAGGTTGCCGGTGGGCCCAGCAGCGACGACGCCGTGCAGGGCGGTATCGCCTGCGAATTGGTGCAGACCGGTTCGCTGTATCACGACGATGTCATGGACGAAGCCCCCACCCGGCGCGGTGTCGAGACGGTGAACGCCAAGTGGGGCAACCTGCAGGCCATCCTCGCCGGCGACTTCCTGCTCTCGCGGGCCTCCGAGATCGCAGCATCGTTGGGCACCGAGGTTGCGGCGCTGCTCGCCCGCACCATCGGCCGTCTGTGCGAAGGCCAGATCGAAGAGTTGCGCCACACCTACAACGTGGCCCGCCCCGAGCCGTCGTACGTGGCGTCCATTGCCGGCAAGACCGCCTCGCTGTACGCCACCTCGGCGCGCATCGGCGGCATCGTGGCCGGTCTCGACCGGACGCTCATCGACACGCTCACCGAATACGGCGAGGCCTTCGGCATGGTGTTCCAGATCGTCGACGATCTGCTCGACGTCACCGCCACCGACGATCAGTTGGGCAAACCTGCCGGCCACGACATGGTGGAAGGTGTGTACACCCTGCCGGTGCTGCGCACCCTGCAGAGCGGCGGTATCGCTGCGGCGTCGTTGCTCGACCTGCTTGGCCGCCCACTCGGTTCGGCCGAGCGCGAGAAGGCGCTCGAGATCGTGCGTGCCCACGGTGGTATCGAAAG